>JAWXBX010000325.1:0-12205 GCA_034440415.1 Gemmatimonadota bacterium
ACCGATCACCACCCAGCACTGCCTGGCGACCTTGGGGTTGCTCGCCCGCGCCGACCAGCCGGAGCCGGTGGCCTCGAGGATGACGATCACGTTGCCGGGCGTCAGATTGGGATTCAGCGAATCGATGGTGGGACTGTAATTGCGATTCTGGAAGTAATACGCCTCCTGCTCTTGCGCGATCCCGTGCAGATCCGAGCTGAGACTCGCGACGGTGGCCTTGTCCTTGGTGTACTGCAGCCGCGCGAAGCCGAGGCCGGCGAGAACGCCGATGACGACCATCACCACCAGCATTTCGATGATGGTGAAGCCGCGGCAATGGCGACGCTGTTGCTCAGATCTCATGATGCATCTCCTCCTCAAGCGGACGATCCGGTCGGTCGCCCCGTGGATCACGCTCACCGTTTTGCATCCAGCCAGTTCGGGCCGGTGCCGACGTCCACCACCAGCGGCACCTTGAGGCTGGCGGCGGATTCCATGTAGCCCTTCACCAGCGCGGCGACCTGATCGACCACGGCATCGGGAGCCTCCAGCACCAGTTCGTCATGCACCTGCAGCAGCAACCGGGCACCCGTCCCGCCCTGGACCAGCGCGGCGTGGATCCGGATCATGGCGATCTTGATGAGGTCGGCGGCGGAGCCCTGCAGGGGCGAGTTCTGTGCCGTCCGCTCCGCGAATGCCCGGAGATTGAAGTTCTTGTCGTTGATCTCGGGAATGTACCGGCGGCGGCCGAAAAGCGTCTCGACGTAGCCATGGTCCCGGGCCAGCTTGACCTGGAGATCCAGGTAGGCGCGCACCCCGGAAAATCGCTCGAAGTACTGCTGAATGAAAGACTTCGCCTCATCCTGCGTGATCCCCAGCTGGCGGGACAACGCGAACGGCCCCTGACCGTAGATGGTGCCGAAGTTGATCGTCTTGGCGCGCCCGCGCATCTCGGTCGTCACCGCCGCCAGCGGCACCCCGAAGATGACCGAGGCCGTCTGCCGGTGGATATCCCCGCCCTCACGGAAGGCGGTGATGAACGCCGGATCCTCCGAGAGATGCGCCATCAGGCGCAGCTCGATCTGGGAGTAGTCGGCCTTGATGAAACGATACCCCGGTCGTGGCACGAAGCCGCGCCGGATCTCCTCGCCGCGCGGGGTGCGGATCGGGATGTTCTGCAGGTTGGGATCGGAGGAACTCAGCCGCCCGGTCGCCGCCCCGGTCTGGTTGAAGCTGGTATGAATTCGTCCGGTCCCCGCATTCACCCGGCTCGGCAGGACATCGACGTAGGTCGACTTGAGCTTCTGCGCCTCACGATACTCGAGGATCAGCGTCGGCACCTCGTGGCCCATCGCGGCGAGCTGATCCAGTACATCCGCATCGGTGGACGGGCCGGTCTTGGTTTTCTTCAGCACCGGCAGCTGCAGCTTCTCGAACAGGAGCGCGGCGAGCTGCCTGGGGCTGTTGAGATTCAGCGTGGCGCCGGCGGCGGTGGCGATCTTCGCCTCCAGCGCGACAAGATCCCGGGTCAGCTCAATGGAGATGCGGGCGAAGACGGCCGGGTCGATGGCGATGCCCTCCCACTCCATGTCGACCAGCACCGGCACCAGCGGCATCTCCATCGTCTGCAGCAGCTGCTCCAGCCCGTGGTCCCTGAGCGAGGGCGCGAAGAATTCGTGCAGCGCCAGCACGGTGGCGCTGTCAGCCCCGCAATACGCCGCCGCGACCGGCACCGGCACCTCGGCGAAGGGAATTTGCTGCTTTCCTTTCCCGGTCAGGTCGGTGTAGAGCCGCATCTGCTGGCCCAGATGCTCCACGGCGAGCGTATCGATGCCGTGCGAGCGACGACCCGGATCCAGGACGAAGCTGGCGAGCATCGAGTCATACGCCGCCCCGGCCAGCTCCACGCCGGCGCGCCGCAGGACCTGCCAGTCATACTTGAGGTTATGGCCCGCCTTGGGCACCGCCGGATCGCACAACAGCTCCACCAGTGGTGCCAGCGCCGGGTCGGTGATCGGTGGCAGGTTGGTGACCGGGGCCGGCGCGGCCAGCTCCCCCGCCGGGGGCCGATGACCGAACGGCAGGTACCACACCTCCGTCGGACTGGCGGCGAGGGAAAGCCCGATCAACTCCGCGTCGTGCGGTTCGAGCGACGAGGTCTCGGTGTCGAGGGCCACAAGCGGCGCCTCGCGCAGGCGCCTCACCAGGGCGGGCAGTGCCGCGGGATCGTCGATCACGATCACCGCCAGCCCATCGCTGGACGGCTCGAGCACCGACGACTCGGATGCCTCATCACCTCCCGGCCGCGCCGGAGGCGGCGCTCCATCTGTCCACGGTGCGGGCGCCGGAGGGGCCGCGCTCGCGGACCGTGCGCCCGCCTCCAGCTTCTTTACCAGGGAGTAGAACTCGAGCTCGGTGCAGAGTCGGAGCAGGGCCGGCAGGTCAGGCTCGCCCTCGCGGAACGACTCGGGATCGAAGGGCACCGGAAGGTCGGTCTTGATGGTGACCAGCGTCCTGGACAGCCGCGCCTCCGCCGCATGCTGCTGCAGCGCCTCCCTCGAGCGCTTCGCCGTGACCTCCGCACTCCGCTCCAGCAACGCCTCCAGCGAGCCGAACTGCGCCAGCAGCTCGACGGCGCCCTTCGGACCGATGCCCTTCACCCCGGGGACGTTGTCCGAGCTGTCGCCCACCAGCGCGAGATAGTCCACCACCTGCGCCGGCGGGACGCCCAGCCGCTCGACGGCATTCGATTCATCGACCCAGAGCTCATCCACCGCCGCCGGCCCGCCCCGTCCCGGATTGAGCAGGGCGACACCGGGACGAATGAGCTGATAGAAATCCTTGTCGCCCGACACCACCACGACCTGGTAGCCGCGCTCGACACCGATGGCGGCGAGCGTGCCGATCACGTCGTCTGCCTCGTACCCGGGCAGGGTGATCACCGGAACGCGGAAGGCGGCGAGCAGATCGTTGATCCGCTCGACCGATCGATCGAATTCGACCTGGAGCTGGTCGTCCAGTTTCTCGCGGGTGGACTTGTACTCGGGATAGAGCTCGGTGCGGAACGAGTCGCCGGCGTCATTCACCCAGGCGAGATAGTCAGGATGATGCTTGTCGCGGAGCCGCAGCAGGAAGTTGACGACCCCCCAGGCGGCGGAGGTATTCTCGCCCCGGGCGGTCCGCAGCGGGCGGGTGATCAGGGCGAAGAACGCGCGATAGATCAGCGCGTAGCCATCGATCAGAAAGAGGCGGGGGGGAGCCATGGCGGAACAAGATGGCGCCCCCCGCAGGGTCGGGGTAGGGTCGGGGTAGGGTCGGGCCGGCACAGGACGCGATCTCCGTCCCCCACCCCGGGGCGGAGGCGCTACTCCGCCTGGCGGCTCACCCGGGCGTACACCCGCTCAAACTCCGAGCGCGAGGCGGGGGTGAGCCGAAAGCGTCCGAAGCCGGATTCGTCGACGAAGTAGATCACCAGCTGGTACTGCGTGTAGCTCCAGCGGATGAGCCGTCCCTGGCTCTGCGGACTGGCATCGAACACCTCGTCGGCATCGCCCAGACGGATCAGCACCTCGCCGCGATCGGTGCGCCAGCCCGGCACCCCCTCGTCACGATACCGCTGGTTGGCGATCGCCAGCAGCTTGAAGTAGCGATCGAGCCGCTCGTTGGATGGCGTGGCCTGGTTCGGGTCGGAGGCGCGCCAGAACGCCTTCCACCGCCGGGAGCGATCGGCCACCGGCGCCTTGCGGAGCGAGTCGAGCTCGGGCGAATCGGGGAAATAGCGCAGCAGGGCGACCATGTCCTCAAAATTCGTCACCACCCAGTTCGACGAGAACGACACGATCGCGGTCGTGCTCTCGGCTGCGGCCCCGATGCCCTGGCGGATGCGCAGCTCGCCCAGCGGCGCACTGTCCGGCGCGAAGCGCAGCGCAGCGCTCTCGACCTCCCGGCCGCCGACAAAGCGGAGGGTGTCAACCAGAATCACGCTGTCGCGCGCATCGAGGAGGACGATCGGCACCGCCGTCGGGCCGGGCATCATGTACGCCTCGACATACGCGGTGGCGGTGTCGCCGCCGTAGGCCAGAGAGCCGCGCGGATTCAGGATGAGTCCGATCGGTGCCGTGCGGGTACCACGGCCGCGCGACTGGTAGGCGAGGTACGGCGGACTCACCGTACCCGGGGTGTAGGCCGGCACGGTGTAGAGCGCGGTGGCCCGGCTGGTCTTGCTGAGACCGGCGACCTGGTCGGTGAGCTGGAGCGAGATGCGCCATGATCCGGGCGGCAAGGTGATGCCGTCCTGGTACAGGATGCTCTCGTCGTTGCGCTGAGTCTCCGGGAACGCCGTCACCCGGACCACCTGATCCTTGGTGCGCTGGATGACCGGTCCCCCTGCGGCGGGTTCCGCCGACAGCTGCACCCGGTAGCGGGCGGCGAATCCCTCCCCGTCCCGCTGGAAGGCGAGGGCGCGGTTTTCCAGCGACAGCCCGATGATCGCAACCGTCGAGTCGCCGGCGCCGGCCAGAAATGCCACATCGGCGACAAAGGGCAGCGGCGCGCCGGCGGTGAGCCGGCCGAGTTTGCGATAAACGGCGGTGAGGTCGAGCACCTGGGCGAGGGTCTCGCCCGGCTTGGTTCCCGGCTGGGATCCAACCCGACCCCAGGATCCGCACCCGGCGAGCAACACGACGGCGCAGGCGCCGGTCAGACGAAATCGAAGGGACATGGACCTGAAATAGCGGTCAGGGTGAATCAGCGTCAAGCAGCCGCTGCTTGCTCGGGCTTCCGGGCGGGGATAGTTTGGATCATCCATGAGCGATGACAGTCTGATCGGCCGCACCGTGGCAGGCTACCGCCTCCTGCAACATGTCGGTGAAGGCGGCACAGCCACGGTCTACAAGGCCGAACACCCGGACCGCGGGCTCGCGGCCATGAAGGTGCTGCGCACCCGACTGGCGCAGGATCCGGTTGCGGTCAAGCGTTTCCTCCGGGAAGCAGAGTTCGGCACGCGTTTCAACCATCCGAACATCGTCAAGACCTACGATTACGGTCAGACCGAGGATTTGTACTACCTCGCTATGGAATGGGTCGACGGCGAGTCGCTCGAGCGGTTTGCCAGCCGCTCCGGCCGACTCGCGCCGCCGCTGGTGGCCTCGATCATCGAACAGGTCGGCGGGGCACTCTCCGCCGCCCACGCCCTGAATATCATCCATCGCGACCTCAAGCCCGCCAACATCATGTACAATCCGGAGACCCAGCGGGCAGTGTTGCTGGACTTCGGCATCGCCCGGGACACCGATGTGAAGCCGGAGGAACGGCTCACCCGGACCGGATTCTTCGTCGGCACGCTGCAGTACGTCGCCCCCGAAGCCCTCTCCGGAGAGCTGGTGAGCGCCCAGGCCGATGTCTACAGCCTCGCGACGATCGCCTACTACCTGCTTGCCGGCACCCTGCCCTACACCGGCCGATCACCCCGCGAACTGTTCCAGCAACTGCTGACCGAGCCACCGGTGGCGCTCAATCAGGCGGTGAAAGGTCTTCGCTTCCCGGCAGGGGTGGAGGAAGCGATGACCGCAGGGCTGGCACGGGAACTGAGCGTCCGCAGCAAGACAGTGGACGAGTTCTGCGCGAGTCTATGCACCGCGCTCCGCCAATCCGGCGAACGGAAGAGTTTCCTCCAGAACATTTTCGGACGATGACCGGCGCGGATGCCGCCGCCCTCGACCGCCTGCTTCTCGCGCGGTCGGTGCGGCGCGGCCACTTCGTGCTGGCCTCCGGCCGGACCTCGGAATTCTACGTCGACGCCCGACTGACCACGATGTCGGCCGAGGGCTTGATCCTCATCGGTCGCCTCGGGCTGGTGGCGCTGCGGGAGGCCGGCTGGGCCCCCGCATCCGTCGGCGGCCTCACCATGGGCGCGGACCCGGTTGCCTACGCGATCGCGGCCGCCAGCGTCGCCAGCCCACCCATCCTCGACGCCTTCAGCGTCCGCAAGGAAGCCAAGGCCCACGGTACCGGGCGCCGGGTGGAAGGGAATTTCCGGGCCGGCGACCCAATCGTCGTGGTCGAGGATGTGATCACCTCCGGCGGCTCAGCCCTGAAGGCCATCGCAGCGATTCAGGAGGAGGGCGGCCAGGTGCTCGGCGTCCTGGCAGTGGTCGACCGGGAAGAGGGGGGCCGGGCAGTGCTCGAAGCGGCGGGACATGAGGTGGTTGCACTAACTACTGCCATAAGATTGGGTGTGAAGTAGCCTCAGGCTCCGGGCGGTTGGCGTGAAAATGACATCGGGGGCCGGGACGGGAAACTCACCACGGTTTCCCGCCCGGCCCCCGCCCTGTTTTCGGACGACCCCATCACCGTTCCTCCCGCTTCCCGAGCGGCCGAAAGCCGACCCATTGCGATTGGTACCGCTCCACCATCAGCGCGATAAACCGTTCCAGCGCCAGGTCGAAAGGGAAGCGCCGCCGGAGTTCGGAGGTCGTGATGCCGAGCAGGGCGCGGACGTGACGACCAAAGCTCTGGGGCGAGGAGTAGTCCAGCCGGTAGGCCACGTCCGCAATGGTGTGGCCGGGCCGCTCGAAGAGCAGTGTGGCATGCAGCAGGCGCATGGCGGCGAGATAGCTCTTGGGCGAGGGGAGCTCCGCGCGCATGAACCGCGACATCAGCGTGGTGCAACGCACCCCGAGCCGGTCTGCCAGCTGCCGCGAAGTCGCAAGGTCGGGAGCGAGACGGATGAGCACTTCGAAGAACAGCTGGGCATCGGGGGCGATCGGGCCCAGCGCGAGCAGCACCGGACCCTGAATGCGTGCGGCGTCCCGGGTGGCCGGCTGGCCCAGCACGTGGCGCAATCGCTGCCAGCCTTCCGGACCGGTCACGTCGACCACCTGCCGCACACCGCCGGCGCCAAGGTGGAGCAGGGCTTCCGAACCTTTGGGGTCATGCCGACTGACCAGGGCGACCGTGGGAATGCCGGGAAAGCCGGCGACCAGGTCGGGCAGGGCGTCGAGTGCGCCGTCGCCACACTGGTGCACCGAGAGGAGGACGGCGTCGACCGGTCGTTCCCGCACCGCACGAATGGCGTCGGGGATCGACGCGCGATGGACCAGGGAGAACCAGCCGGTTCCCGCCGCTTCGACCCGGGAGCGTTCCTCGGGTCGGAGCACGGCGGCAACCACCGGCTCGACGGCGGCGGGCAGGGGTACAGGTGCGGGCACGTTGGGCTCGTGGAAGGGGTCGGGCGTAGAGTAGGACGGCAGGCTCAACCGGGGGTCAATGACGAGGCGGCGCAGACTGCAACCTTCCCGGTACCGAAAGCGTCTACCCTAGAGTCGGAAGTGCCAGCCCGGGGGTGGTTGGCCGTCTCCGGTACTCACCCGTAACTTTGGTCCCATGACCGCACCGTCGGAGCTGCTCAGCCGGCTGCAGGTGGCACTCGGTGCTCAGTACCGCATCGAGCGGGAGCTGGGACACGGGGGCATGGGGCGCGTCTTCCTCGCGCGCGATACCACGCTCGACCGGCCGGTCGCCATCAAGGTCGTGCATCCCGAACTCGCCATCCACAGCAGCATTACGGAGCGCTTCCTGGCGGAGGCCCGCATGATCGCGCGGCTGCGGCACCCGAGCATCGTGGCGGTGCATGCGGCGGGGGAGTCCACCGGGCTGTTCTACTACGTGATGGACTACGTGCCGGGCATGAGTCTGCGCCAGCGCCTGCTGCGCGACGGGCAGCTGCCGGTGGCCGAGGTCAACCGCGTCCTGCTGGATCTGGCCGACGCGCTGCATGCCGCGGGTACCGCGGGGCTGGTGCATCGCGATGTGAAGCCGGAGAACATCCTGCTGGATGACGCAACCGGGCGGGTCATGCTGGCCGACTTCGGCATCGCGCGCGCGATGGCGGGGGAGAACATCGGCACGCGAACCGGTGAGGGGATCGCGGTGGGCACACCGACGTACATGAGCCCGGAGCAGTCGGCCGGCGATACCGTCGACGCCCGGAGCGATCTCTACGCCCTCGGCGTGGTCGCCTACGAAATGCTGGCCGGCCGGCCGCCCTTCCGCGCCTCGACGGCCGCCGCGGTGGCCTCGATGCATCTCGCCGAGGTGCCGACCCCGATCACCGCGCTGCGGCGGGAGACGCCGGCGGCGCTGGCCCATACGGTGATGCGGGCGCTCGAGAAGGATCCAGCCACCCGGTGGCAGAGCGGGGCCGACATGCGGGCCACGCTGATCGGCGCCGCGCCGCTGCCCGCCCCACGGGCACCCGCCACCCGGCGCCGCTGGTTCGTCGGGGCCGGGGCCGCCATGCTGCTGGCGGTGGCGGTCGTGGCCGTCCGCCCAAACGGGCCGGCGGCGGGGGTCAATCCGCGGCATTCCCTGCTGGTGCTTCCCTTCACCAACGTGCGGGCCGATCCCGCCGTGGCGTGGTTGCGCGACGGCAGCGTAAGCATGCTCGCGCTGAACCTCTCACAGTGGCGTGATCTCGTGGTGGTGGACCACGAGCGGCTGCACGATCTGCTCGCGCGACGCCGGCTGGACGGTGAATCCGCAATTGGCCTCTCGATGGCGCGCCAGCTGGCACGCGACGCCGGCGTGTGGACCGTGGTGCTGGGGGAGTACACCCGGATCGGTGATTCGCTGCAACTGGTGGCGCGGGTCTATGACGTCACGAGCGGCGCACGGATCGAGGCCGCCCAGATCGCCGGCCGATCGGGGGACGACGTGCGGCCGCTGTTCGATCGGCTGGCGGCGCAGTTGCTCAATCTGTCGGGGGCGCCGAGCGGAGTCACCGCCAACCTCGCCGCGTCAACCACCGCGTCGCTGGAGGCGTATCGCACCTACCTCGGCGGCATCGAGAAGCTGAGCCGGTGGAACCTGGCGGGGGCGGAGCAGTCGCTGCGGCACGCGGTGGCGCTCGACTCCACCTTCGGGCTGGCATACTACAAGCTCTCGCTGACCCGCGGCTGGATCGCGGGTGCGGGCGACTCGATCGGCATTGCCGCCATCCATCGGGCCACGAAGTTCGCCGATAGGCTGCCGGAACACGACCGCGCGATGATCGAAGCGTACCGGCTCTTTCTCGAAGGCGACTTCGCCAGGGGACAGGCGGCGTATCGCAGACTGCTGAGCAAGGACTCGACCGACGCCGACGCCTGGTATGGCCTGGGCGATGTGAACTTCCACGACCCGGCGATGGCCACCATGGGTGGCCGATACTCCACCTCGCTCCGCTCATTCAAGCGGGCCATCGCGCTCGACCCCGGTTACTACCTGGCCTACGAGCATATCGCCCAGATCTATCGGTGGGCGGCGGAAGACCGCCCGTTCATCGCGCTGCTGCCGGGCGACTCGCTGGTGCAACGGAGCATGGCTGGCACCGACGCCGGCAAACCGGCCGGCGCGGAGGCCGGCCGCTACCCCGGGCTCGATTCCCTGCGACTCGCCGCCGCCATCCGCCGGGCACGGGAGGACGGGATCGCGAGCGCGCGCGAATGGCTGGCGCACCAGCCGGACAACATTCACGCCCAGAACGCCCTGATCTACTCGCTCTCCACCGGCAAGCAGTACGACGCCGCGCTCCGCGAGATCGATCGACTGGCGCGCTCGGCTGGCGGGTCGACGCGACCCGACCTCCCGTTCGTCCGGGCGCGAGTCCTCATGCAGCAGGGCAGCTATCAGGAAGCCGCGCGCGCGGTGGCGGTGGCGGTGGACAGCCTGAAGCCGGAACAGTTCGACGGCGGACGACTGCCGTTCGAGACGGTCGAGGAGATCACCAGCGGGGCCAATGTGCTGGGCTGGGCTGGCCAGGTGACCCGCGCACGGCGGGCGATGGACCTCTCCGCCGAGGTGCGTGCCGCGTGGTTTCCCGAAGCAACAGGTTCCAGGCCGTTCCACGGCTCCACTCTGCTGGGACAGCTCTACCGCAGTCACCTGTATACCGCCCTCGGTGCACCGGGGCCGGTGCTGCGCCAGATCTGGACTACCATCGCCGACAGCGCCCGCAACACGCCGCGGGGGACGCGCAGTTCAATCGCGCACTATGGCTGGGCCGCAGCGGTCGGCATGTTTCTCCAGAATCCCGCCGACCCCGCTCCGCTGGATGAACTGCAGGCGCTCGACGGCGGCAAGACCCCGCCGGAGCTGCGCGCCCTGGGCGCATTGACCCGGGGCGACTCGGCTCAGGCCAGGCAACTGCTCCAGCTACCGGACAGCGCCGTTGACAAGGCGTACTACAGCCGGCCGCAGTGGTGGGGCTTTCGGATGCTGATCGCGGCCAACACCTGGCATGAGCTGGGCGACGATGTCCGGGCACTCAAGGTGCTCGAGGGTTTTGACCCGGCGCGCTTTTCATCGCAGGGCCCCGACATCCGCTGGCTGCTGCTGGGCCAGGCGCGGCTGCTGCGGGGAGAGATCCTTGAGGCCCAGGGGCGGAACGCGCTGGCCCGGGAGGAGTACCGCGGCGCGTTGCAGCAGTGGGAAGACGCCGATTCGACGTTCGCCCCGTTGATCGCCCGGGTGCGCAGCCGGCTGGCCCAGGTGGAAGGGGCGGGGTGAGAAGGGTATCTTTCCAAGGCAGGTCGGACGTGATGGTCGCGGGTCGGGCAACCGGCTCGAGGAAAGTCCGAGCTCCATCGGGTAGACTGCCAGGTAACACCTGGGCGCCGCAAGGCGACGGACAGGGCCACAGAAAACAGACCGCCCCGAGCGCAAGCGAGGGGTAAGGGTGAAACGGTGGGGTAAGAGCCCACCGCGCCGCTGGCAACAGCGGTGGCACGGTAACCCCCAGTCGGAGCAAGGCCAAATAAGCGGCGAGGTGTGACCCACACCGTCCGAGCCGCGGGTAGGCTGCTCGAGGCGGCCGGCGACGGCCGTCCCAGACAGATGACCGTCCCCTGCCATCGATGCTTGCATCGGCGGTCGCGGAACAGAACTCGGCTTACGGTCTGACCTGCGCCGCCCTCTCCCCGCCCAGCGGCGGGCGAGGGCGGCTTCTGTTGTCCCCCTCCCGCTGCCTGTATCTGGGGAGTAGTTTTCCCAAGTTGTCGCAGCAGGAAATGTCAGAATGCCACGTCAGACGTCATCGCAGGACCGGAGTAAGCCCTATCCGGAATCATGGGAACAGGTCGCTGATCTCCGGGTCTTCCGGACCAGTGCCGCGGACTGGGACCGGCTCAGCAGCTGGCGGCAGGACATGCGCAAGCGCGGCTGGAAGCTGCTGAAGGTGACCAGTGATGACGTCGAACTCGTCGCCGTGTTCGGCAAGACCAAGGTAGGTCGCCAGTCGGCGGGCACCTGATCCTTCCGTGACGCTCTCCCCAACCCACCCCCTGAGGAAGTCATGACGATTCGTCCCTGGATCGCCGCATCGCTTTCGGTACTCACCCTCGCCGCCTGGTCACCGACGGAGCCACCGGTCGTCAAGCGCTACCGGATCGACTTCAAGACCACCCAGACCGTCGACCTCTCGGCGCTGGGACAGGGTGAGCAGAAGACCGAGCTCAGCTCAACCGGTTTTGTCTCGGTGACAACGGCTGACAGTGCCGGGGGCAAGGCGATCACCGCGGTGCTGGATTCACTGACGGTTGGAGAGGGCTCGCCGCTTCCACCGGAGATGGCCGCGGGCGCCAAGGGCACGACCTGGCACGGCTACCAGTCGGCGACCGGCAAGATGGGCGAGCTCAAGGCCAGCACGGAGAATCCAGTCGCCGCCGGACTCGAGGGCCTGATCCGTTCCCTCTTTCCCCCCGTGAAGCCGGGAACCCGCGAGGGCGCCACCTGGACCGACACGACGGAGACGAATACTCAGAGTGGGCTCTCGGTGCGCACGGTGACCAACTACGCGGCGTCGGGCGGCTTCCTGGACGGCATGAAGGTGCTGCAGGTGGCAGGGGCTTCGAGCCAGGCGATGTCGGGCACCCAGGAGGGGCCGCAGGGGTCGATGGCGATCGAAGGTACCGGCGGTGGCACCGGCACCTGGTTCCTCGGTGCCGATGGGACCACGCTCAGGGCCACCTACAGCGGTACGCAGAACCTCGCGGTGAGCGGGTCGTTCGCGCCTGAGCCGATCCCGGTGAAGGCCGTCGTCGAGGGCACATCGACGCTGCTCAAGTAGTTGCGCCACTGATGCGCCATTCCTGGCGGGTCGCCCTGCTCCTGCTCCTGGCAGGATGCTCCTCGGGCGGCCCGCCTGCGTCGTCCCCCCGCCCGCAGCCGGCGCCCCGCCCCACCATGGATC
>JAWXBX010000326.1:0-3349 GCA_034440415.1 Gemmatimonadota bacterium
ACCGCCCGGGCGGTGGTAGACCGGGAGGGCCGCACCATGCGATACGTGGGCACACTGGCGGATGTCAGCGACCGCAAACGGGCCGACGCGGAACTGTACCGGTATTCGCTCGACGTCGAGGATGCGCGTCAGCGGGTCGAGGCACTGGCGGAGCAGCAGGCGGGGCAGGCTGAGGAACTCGCGACGGCTCGCGACGCGGCGCTCGAAGCGGTTCGGATGAAATCGGCGTTCTTCGCGATGATGAGCCATGAGATCCGCACCCCGATGAATGGCGTGATCGGAATGACGGGCCTGCTGCTCGACACCGCGCTCTCCACCGAGCAGCGGGGCTACGTCGAGACGGTGCGGGCCTCCGGGGAAGCGCTCCTCACGATCATCAATGACATCCTGGATTTCTCCAAGGTCGAAGCGGGACGGCTTGCGCTCGAGGCCGTCGACTTCTCGCTGCGCGAGCTGCTGGAAGACACCCTCGACCTGCTCGCGGAGAACGCGAGCGCCCGTGGCATCGAGCTCGCGGCCCGGGTGGAGCGCACCGTTCCCGAAGCGGTCCGCGGCGATCCCGCGCGGGTACGTCAGGTGCTGACCAACCTGGTGAGCAACGCGCTCAAATTCACCGAGCGCGGCGCGGTGACGGTGCACGCGCACCTGGTCGATGACCCGGCGGGAGGGCACCTGGTGCGGTGGGAGGTGAAGGACACCGGGATCGGGCTGACACCGGAGCAGCAGGACCGACTCTTCCAGCCATTCTCCCAGGCCGACAGCTCCACGACGCGGCGCTATGGCGGGACCGGCCTGGGCCTCGCGATCTGCCGCCAGATCGTGGAGCTCATGGGAGGGGCGATCGGCGTTGAGAGCGCCCTCGGCGTGGGCAGCACCTTCTGGTTCACGGTGCGGCTCACCACCAGCAGCGCGGAGACGAGCACCGCCCTCACTTCCGACCCCGACCTGGCGGGGCAGCGTGTCCTCGTGGTGGAGCCCCAGCCGACACTCCGCGCCGCGATTGTGGACCAGCTCGAGGTCTGGGGTTGCGAGGCGACCGGGACCGATGAGGCGACCGAGGGATTCAATCTCCTTGGCAGCGCCGCGGACGGCGGCCGGCCTTTCCGGATCGCGATCTTCGACAACTCGCTCAGAGGACCTGACGGAGTGGAGTTCGCCCGCGCGGTGAGGGCGAGGAGCGACCTGGCGCGTACCCGCGTCCTGCTGCTGGCCGATCTTACCCGCCGCGATGTCCGCCAGGCGGCCGACGAGGCGGGGGCCGCTGGCGTGGTAACCAAGCCGGTGCGGCACCAGCACCTGCATGACGCGGTGCGGGTCGCACTTGGATACGCCCCCATCGGCCGCGACGCGGCCCACCACGAGCGTTCGCGCGTGGCCGGCGATGCCAGGCCGACCATCAAGGCGCGCGTCCTGCTCGCGGAGGACAATCCGGTCAACCAGAAGGTGGCCATGCGCATGCTGGAGAAGATGGGGCACCGGGTGGACGTCGTCGGCAACGGGCTCGAGGCGGTCCAGGCCGCGCGCGACCTGCCGTACGACGTGATCCTGATGGACTGCCAGATGCCCGAGATGGATGGTTACCAGGCGGTGGCGGAGATCCGGAAGATCGAGGGCACCACCCGCCACACCCCGATCATCGCCATGACAGCCAACGCCATGGCGGGCGACCGCGAGCGCTGCCTGCTGGCCGGAATGGACGACTACGTCGCCAAGCCGGTCCGCGGCGCGGAGCTCATCGCCGCCCTCGATCGCTGGCTTGAAGCAATGGATGACGCGACCCCGGGCACCACACCGGAGGCGGCCACCCGGGCGGCACCGGAGGACGTCGTGGCCGACGAGGGCATCGATGACTCGATTCTCGCCGAGATCGCCGAGTTCTCCGGCGAGGGAGGCGCGGCCCTGGTGCAGGAACTGGTGCGGCTCTTCTTCGGCGAGGCGGCGACACGGATGAAAACGATGCGGGAGGGCGTTACTCTGGCCGACCCGGGACGGCTCGCCCGCGCGGCCCACGCGATGAAAGGTGGCGGCGGCAACCTCGGCGCGGTGCGCCTGGCCGGCTATTGCGAGCGGCTGGAGCGCCTTGGTCGCCAGGGATCGACCGAGGGCGCGGCTGCGCTGGTGGAACAGGTTGCCACTGAAGTCGGGCGACTACGCGCGGTCTTCTCACGACGGATGGCGATGGAGCTGGCGGGTCAGGGCGAGGGCGACCCGGAGACGGGGCGGCTGTAGACCGCGATCCCATAGCGACAGGGCCCGAGCCGGCACGCGGTCATGATGACTTTCAGGCCGTACGTCCCCGCCAGTTCGGTCGTGACTTTCACGATCGGCACGTTGCCATCCCCACGATCCGACGTCACCTCCTGCCGGGCCGACCGCGACAGCACCAGATCGAGATTGCCGCAGTCCTCGTCACACACCCCGACAATCGCATAGCTCCGTCCAGCCGACACCGGGATGGTCACCCGCTCCGATTCGTCGGTCGACAACATGCCGTAGCGTGCCACGGTCGTGGACTGGAATCCCTGGTCGGCGAGCAGCGGGCCAGCGCGGTGGAGCGCGGCCTCCGCCTGGCGGTCCCAGCGATCCGCCTGGGCGGTGAGTGCGGCGGGCAGCACGATGAGTGAGGCGCAGAGGGCAAGACGTGAGGCGCGCGCCGCGAGGCGGGGCGCGAGCATCTCAGCCCACCTCCCGACGACGGACGAGGAGCACGGTGAGCGCGACTGCGAGCCCGATCAGGAGCAGACCAGGCAGCAGCTCGTGCGGGCGCAACACCGGCGTGAGTGGCAGCGTCGGTACAAGCTCACGCTGCCACCGCACGGTCCAGTCACCGACCGGCGCCTTCAGGGCGACGGCGAGCGCGGTGTCGATCGGCAGCGTCGTGTTCCAGAAGTCGAGGAAGCGGTCGTCACCAGTAGCGCGGAGCACATCGGCCAGGTAGCGATCACCGCCGACGAGGCGGACGCGGTTGACGTCCCACAACGAAGCAGGCACCAGCAGCCGGCCGTCCGCTCCGCCTCCGTCGCCATCGCGGACCGCGTCCATGCAGGCCGCCGGTCGCGAGGCGAGGCAGCCCACCGTGCGGGGGGCGAAGCCGTACACCGCAGGCCAATCCCACCCGCGCCCGTTCTCGCCCCGCAGCCACTGCGTCAGCCAGTAGGCGTGGCGACCGGTATCCCATTCCGACGAGAGCGCCAGGTCGTAGCTGCGCGCGCCGAGCCAGCGGCGCACCCGTGCGCCGGGCGTGCCGAAGCGGGCGTACCAGGTGCAGGGCCCCAAGCTTGCCTTGAGGTGGGACCGCAACCGTTCGGTAGTGTTCCGGGAATAGTTCGGAAGGGCGACAGAGGCGAGG
>JAWXBX010000327.1:0-10354 GCA_034440415.1 Gemmatimonadota bacterium
GTGTTGACGTTGCCGCGCGCTTCCCAGCGCTCGCCGGCGCGGTAGTAGGTGCCGAGGTTGGAGGTCTGGATGGTGAGCGAATCCTGATAGCGGACATGCCCGATGAACTGGGTCAGGGTATTCGGCCCGCGGGCGAAGCTGGCAATGCTGTCGCTGGCGATTTTGGCGCTGCCGTCGGCGCAGGCGAGTCGGACTCCGCCGCCAGCGTAGTAGGTCGTATCGGCGCCGATGATGACCTGTCGTCCCTCCCGTCCCACGAATTCCAGGCGGAAGCGGCAGGTGGTGCTCGCGCGGGCCGGCGCAGCAGGACGCTGCTGCGCCGTGCAGGGCCGCTGCACCAGCGCGGCGGTCGCGAGCAGCATCATCCCTGTGAGCGCTCTCATTGGCCAGGCAACAGCCCGCCAACGCCGGAGGGGCCGCCGTTCTGCCCTCCGCGTGGCTGACGGGTGACGACGTTGCGGAAGTCGGGATCGCTGACGAAGCCGTTGCCTTCGAGGTGCTGATCGGCCTTGTCGTAGATGAACGGTTTGTCGGACGAGATTTTCTGGGTGCGGGCGTCGTAGCGCAGCTCGGCACTGCGCAGTGTCCGGCCGTCGGGAGTCACCGCGACGACATGACCCCAGGCGCTCATCGAGCCGTCCCGCATCTGGTAGGTGCCGGAATCGGCGGTGATGGTGGACGTCTCGATGCCGCTGGTATTGAAGAAGGTGCTCTTGACCACCTTGAGTCGTGCCAGCTGAGTCGCCTCGTAGAGGTAGGCGGTGTCGGCGACCACCTTGGTCCGCCGCACTCCGTCGTTGGTAATGAGATGCTCCATCCCCTCGAGCACCTGATCGGCGGAGTCGGCGGCGGTAACGGTCATGGTGGGGCGGACGGCGTCTTCCCGGCAGGCGGGGAGCATGCCGAGGGCGAGCAGGAACAGCGGGAGTCGTACCTTACCGCCCATCGATCGTCTCTCCCCGGTCCGCGAGATACAGCTGCACCGCCTTGTCCCACCGTCCCTGTGCCCGCAACAGCGCCTCGATTGCCTCCCGTACCGCGCCACTGCCACCGGTTGCGGCGGTGACCCAGGCGGCCGCGGTCTTCACTTCCGGGACCGCATTCGCCACCGCGAGCGGCAGCCCGACGCGGCGGAGCACCGGGAGGTCGGCCAGGTCATCGCCCAGGAAGGCGACCTCCTCCCATCCGATCCCGCGCCGCAGCAGCATCTCAGTCATCGCCGGCACCTTGCGGGCGCCGGGGTCCTGGATCATCTCGTCGATGCGCAGCTCCACGCCGCGGAGCGTGGTTGCATCCGAGTATCGGCCGCTGACCCAGGCGAGGATGAGTCCCATCCGTCGCGCCAGCCCCATCCCCAGCCCATCCTGAATATCGAACTGCTTGAACTCGACGCGCTGCTCGTTCACCAGCCCGAGATAGACGGAGTTGTTCGTGAGCACGCCGTCGACGTCGAGGCCCAGCAGCTTGATCCGCTTCGCGACGGCCGGGTCGATCATGATCCGCCTGTTGTGGCCGCGCGGCCGGCGGACTCGCGGGCGACATGCCAGACGTCGAGGGCGCGCCCGACCAGCTCTTCCAATTCCCCGAGCGGCCACTGCGTGGCGGCATCGCTCGTGGCGTTCGCCGGATCGGGGTGGGTCTCGAGGTAGAAGCCGTCCGCTCCCGCGGCGGCGGCGGCCAGCAGCAGCGACGGTACCAGGGCACGCGCCCCGCCACTCGCCCCGCCCGCACCACGGCCCGGCTGCTGGACCGCGTGGGTGGCATCGAACAGGACGGGGCACCCACCGGTGGCGTCGCGCAGGCGGGCGAAGCTCCGCATGTCGACGACCAGATCACCATAACCAAAGGCGGTCCCCCGTTCGATCACCGCCACGTCACGACTCCCCCCTGCCCTCACCTTCTCCACCGCTCCCGCCATCTCCTCGGGGGCCATCCACTGTCCCTTCTTGATGCTCACCGGCCGTCCCGTGGCGCCGGCGGCGAGCAGGAGGTCGGTCTGGCGGCAGAGAAAGGCGGGGATCTGGAGCGCATCCACCACCTGGGCGACGGCGCTGGCCTGTTCGGGGGTGTGGATGTCGGTCAGCACCGGCAGGCCAAAGTCGCGCTTCACCCGATCGAGGGCGGAGAGTCCCTGCTCCAGCCCCGGTCCCCGGGGTGCGTGGAGCCGGGCCCGGTTCGCCTTGTCGAAACTCGCCTTGAAGCAGACCGGGATGCCCAGCCTGAGACCGATCCCCGCAAGCGACTCGGCGACGCGCGGCAGCAGATCGCCCGCTTCAATCACGCAGGGCCCCGCGACGAGCACTGGCCCGGGACTGAAGCGCCAGCTCATGTCAGCAGCGCCTTGACCGTCGGCAGGACCGCCGCGACCGGGTCCGAGGCGGCGCCCTGCCGCCGGGCATGCGCGGCGCCGATGAACGCTGCGAAGAGCGGGTGGGGTCGATTGGGCCGGGACTTGAGCTCGGGATGGAACTGGCAGCCGAGGAACCAGGGATGGTCCGGCAGCTCGATGATCTCGACCAAGCCGCCATCGGGCGACTGGCCCGACAGCCGGAGCCCGTGCTCGGCGAGCACATCGCGATAGGCGTTGTTCACTTCCCACCGATGCCGGTGGCGTTCGCTGATCTGGAGCGCGCCGTAGGCCTGCGCCGCGCGCGACCCCTGGCGCAGCCGGGCGGCATAGGCCCCGAGCCGCATCGTGCCGCCCATGTCCTTCACTTCCCGCTGGTTGGCCATCAGGGCGATGACAGGCGACTCGCACTCGGGCTCGAACTCCGTGCTGCTCGTCTCGATCATGCCGCAGACGTTGCGGGCGAACTCGATGATGGCGATCTGCAGTCCGAGACAGATGCCGAAGAACGGCAGCTGGTTCTCGCGGGCCCAGCGGATGGCCTCGATCATCCCCTCGATGCCGCGCACCCCGAAGCCGCCCGGCACCAGCAGTCCGTCAAAATCCTGCAGCAGTCGGCCCGCGGCGTCCTGGCTGGTGAACTGGTCGCTCGCCAGCCAGTGGATCTCCACGCCGGCGTCGTGCGGGATGCCGGCATGGATCAGCGACTCCTGCACCGACTTGTAGGCATCGTGGAGATCGGTGTACTTCCCGACCACGGCGATCCGCACCTTGTGCCTGGGCCGGAGAATCCGCTCGACCATCGCCTTCCACGGGCCGAGGTCGGGCTCCTTCGTTTCGAGCCGGAGCCGCTCGCAGACGACGCGATCGAAACCCTGCTCGCGGAAGCGCAGCGGGATCTCGTAGATCGACGCGACGTCGGGGCTCTCCACCACACACTCGAAGTCGGTGTTGCAGAACAGCGCGATCTTGCGCTTGATCTCGGGACTGATCGGCTGTTCGCTGCGGCAGATCAGGATGTCGGGCTGGATCCCGATCTGCATCAGGTCGCGGACCGAATGCTGGGTCGGCTTGGTCTTGAGCTCGCCGGCGGCGGCGATGTACGGGACCAGGGTCAGGTGGATGAAGAGCGCGTTGTCCCGGCCAATCTCCTGGCGGAACTGGCGGATGGCCTCGAGGAACGGCAGCGACTCGATGTCGCCGACGGTGCCGCCGATCTCGGTGATGACCACGTCGTGCCCCGACGCGGTGCGCCGGATGGCGTGCTTGATCTCGTCGGTGATGTGGGGGATGACCTGGACCGTCGAGCCGAGGTACTCGCCGCGCCGCTCCTTGCTGATGACCGTGGAGTAGACCCGGCCGGTGGTGATGTTGTTCTGCTGCGAGAGCGCCCGGTCGATGAACCGCTCGTAGTGTCCCAGGTCCAGATCGGTCTCGGCGCCATCATCGGTGACGAAGACCTCGCCGTGCTGAAACGGCGACATCGTCCCGGGATCGACATTGATATAGGGGTCGAACTTCTGCATCGTGACGCTCAGCCCCCGTTCCACCAGGAGCCGGCCGAGGGAGGCGGCGGCGATGCCCTTCCCGAGTGAGGAAACCACTCCGCCGGTGACGAAGATGTACTTGGTGGCGTTGGTGCCGTTGGTCATCGGTCAACTCTCCTGTCTGAACCAGTGCGCCTCAGCCCGACGCAGGTCGTCCGGGGTATCGACACCAGGTTGTGCGGGCGTATCGAGGCGCGCCACGCCGATCGTCATGCCATGGTGCAGCGCCCGGAGCTGTTCCAGCCGCTCCGCCGCTTCGGCGGGGGCGGCGGTCAGTCCGCCCCAGCGCTCCAGTGCTGCCCGGCGGAAGGCGTAGACGCCGAGGTGCTGCCAGTAGAGCGCGGGGATCACCGGCGTGGTCTCGCGCCGGAACGGGATGGGAGCGCGGGAGAAATACAGCGCCCGGCCCCGCTCATCCGTCACCACCTTGACCCGCGATGGATCGTGTACGTCGGCGGCATCGAGCGGAGCCGCGGCCGTGCCGATGTCCTCGCCCGACCGCACCCGTTCGATCGCACCGGCCAGCGCGGCCCGCGGGAGGAACGGTTCGTCACTCTGGATGTTCACGATCACGTCGTGGTGGCCGAATTCCTCGAGGCATCCCACTTCCGCGACCCGGTCGGTGCCGCTCTCGTGCGCTTCACTGGTCAGCAGCGCCCGCACGCCGGAGAGTTCCGCGATCCGCGCGATCATGGTCGAATCCGTGGCCACGATGAGCGTATCCACCAACCCGAAGGCACGTACCCGCTGGATCACGCGGGTCACCAGTGGTTCTCCAGCCAGGAGCTGCAGCGGTTTGTTGAGCAGGCGGGTTGAGCCGAGTCGGGCCGGAATGACTCCCAGGACAGGCATTGCTGAATGTAATAACGGTGGGGGGTCCTGTCAAAAGTCGTGCCGGGAGGAATTGCGGGTTACGCGGTAGGGGCTATCGGAATGATCGTCAAGGGGTTAGGCCACTGCCGCCGATCCATGGACAGAGGCGGCAGCCGCCAGCCGGAGGAAGTTGCCGATCAGCTTCTTCCCGGCCGTGGTAGCGACCGACTCGGGGTGAAACTGGACCCCGAAGATGGGGTGTCTCCGGTGCCGGAGGGCCATGATCTCCTGACCGCGCGGTCGGTCGATCGACCAGCCGGTCAGCTCGAGTTCCGCTGGGAAATCCTCCGGCGCGACCACCAGGGAGTGGTAGCGCATGACGGTGAGGGGATTGGGCAGCCCCTCGAACAGCTCCACGCCGTGGTGACTGACCTCGGTGGTCTTGCCGTGCATCAGGCGGCCGGCACGCACGACCAGCCCGCCGAATGCCTCGCCGATAGCCTGATGACCGAGGCAGACACCGAGGAGCGGGATGCGTCCGGCAACGGCACGGATGAGGGGGATGGAGATGCCGGCGTCGCGCGGCTCGCCCGGTCCGGGAGAGATGATGATGGCCTCTGGCGCAAGATCGAGCACCGCATCGACCGTCAGGGCATCATTGCGATAGACGACGGGCTCGGCCCCGAGCTCGCCGGCGAACTGGACCAGGTTGTAGGTAAAGCTGTCGTAATTGTCGAGGACGAGGAGCATGGGCGGCAAGGTATCCGCGGCCGGATACCGTCGCCAGCCCGCGGCGTCAGGGGGAGGCGGTGGCAGGTGGTTGTGGCGGGGCGACCCGGGGTGAAGTCATCGACGACCGCTCGATCTCGACCTGGACCCGCTGCAGCTGCTTTGCCACGGCTCGGCGGATCGAGTCGCCCAGCTGGGCGCCCGCCCGGGCGATCGAGTCGACATCGGCCGGGGAGAGTCCGCGCATCGTGCCCAGGGCGTCGCGGCGGGCCTCATCGCGCTTCATCCGGTCGGTCATCGCCCGCATGACGCTGCGCACCGAGTCCGCCCGATGTTCGAGGGTGCGGCGCGCCATGGCACCGGCGTCGGTGGAGGAATCGTCGAGCGTAGCGGCGAGGTCCTTGAGTTCGCCGATGGAATCCGACTGCGCCTCGATCCGGTCATCCAGCGCCTTGGACAGGGAATCGGTGCGCGCGACCAGCGCCTCCTGGAGCGTATCCCGCGGGCCTTCGACATGGAATCCGTTGTGGTTCAGCCGGAAGGTGGTCTGCCGCAGCTTGTCCGCGGAGCGGGAAGGCAGCAATAGAGTGAAGGTGTCGGGGTAGTGCTCCAGTGCCACGACGCCGAAGGCGCTCAATCCCTCCGGCACGGCACCGGGGGCCTGGCAGCGAAAGGTCGTCTTGTCGTTCAGATTGTCGAGGTCGTCGATGGCGAGCTGGCAGTTCCTCATCCGGTCAGGGCCAACGGAATCGGCGAGCGTGACCAGGACCCGGACCCCGGAGATGTGCTGCGGATCGGAGCGAAGAAACTGTACCTGGCGGAGGCTGCCGAGCCGGCTGCTATCCAGTCGGAAGGGAATCAGGCCGATGAGGGGGAGCGGGATCGGGTCGGAGCTGTTGATAGTATGGGTTACCTTGCTACGGACGATCCGAATCCCGGTGACGAGAAGCATGCCCACGGCAAAGATGCCGAGAGCCTTGAAGGCGATCTTGAGCCAGTATCCGCGCATAGGACGTACTCCGGGACCACGTTGCATTCTCCCGCCGGCCGGCGAGAGCGTTCCACTGAGAGACGTTCGATGACCGGCGCAGGTTTCAGCGGGTTTCTTCGCCAGGAGCAGCGATGATCGAGGTCGAAGGCCTGAGCAAGGTGTACGGGACGCTGACAGCGGTGCAAGACCTCTCGTTCGGCGTCGCGCCAGGGGAGATCCTCGGGCTGGTCGGTCCCAACGGCGCGGGGAAGACTACCACGCTGCGGAGCCTGGCGGGCATCATCCGGCCGACGAGGGGGACGATTCGTATCGGCGGGCACCGGCTGGATCAGGAGCCGATCGCGGCCAAAGCGATGCTGGCCTTTGTGCCGGACGAGCCGCAACTGTTCGAGTACCTCACCGTCGCGGAACATCTCGCCTTCACGCTCCGGCTCTACCGTCGGCCGGATGCACTGCCGCGGGTGGCACCGCTGCTGGAGGAACTGGAGCTGACGGGCAAGCACGGGGCGCTGGCGAGCGAGCTCTCCCGCGGGATGAAGCAGAAGCTGGCGATTGCCTGCGGGCTGATTCACGATCCCTCGGTGCTCATGCTCGACGAACCGCTGACGGGGCTGGACCCGGTGGGGATCCGGCGGATGAAGCGGACGATCGCCGCCCGGGCCCAGGCCGGCACCGCGGTGGTGCTGAGCTCGCACCTGCTCCAGCTGGTCGAGGAGCTGTGTACCCGGGTCCTGATCATCCAGGGCGGGAGCGCGGTGGCGCTCGGGACGATGGCGGAGATCAGCGGGGGGCGGCCGGAGCTCACCGGCCGGGGCCTGGAGGAGATCTTCCTTTCTCTCACCGGGCACGGCGAGGCGCCAGAGTCGTGAGGTCGGCGGCGGTCTACCTGCTGACCCGCTCCGCGGTGAACTGGGCGCGGCAGATCGGGCAGCGGGCGAAGAGCCCCCGGTATGCCGTCGCCCTGCTGCTGGGTAGCGGCTACCTCGCGTTGATCTTCTTTGGGCAACCTCGGGCCAACCCCGGTGCCCTGCCGCCGCGGGCGCTCGAGTGGATCGGCACCCTGCTGCTGGCGCTGCTCACCCTCAAGTGGTGGGTGTTCGGCGCCGATCGCACGGCGCTGGCGTTTGCTCCGGCGGAGATCCAGTTCCTTTTTCCCGCTCCGGTCAGCCGGGCGGCTGTGCTGGGTTACAAGCTGGCGCGGTCGCAGGTCCGCCTGCTGCTCAGCGTCCTGATCTGGACCATCCTGCTGCGTCGGCACGGGCCGCATTCATTGGCACCGCCGCTCTACGCGCTGGCACTGTGGGGGTTTCTCACGACGGTGTTCCTCCACCGGCTGGGGGTGGCGCTGACGCGAGCTACGGTGGTCGCACGCGGCTGGCAGGCGTGGCGCCGGGCGCTGCCGGTGGTTCTCGTGCTTGGCGCCTGCGTGGCGATCGCGGTGAGTCGGGCCGCGGTGCCGCCCGAGGCGGCCCTGCTGGTGCGGGTGCGGCTGATCGCGGAGACCACCCCGCTCAACTGGCTGCTCTGGCCATTCCGGCTGACGCTCGTCCCGCTGGCCGCCACGAGTGCATGGGAATGGGCGCCGCGCTTCGCGGCCGTGCTGGGCCTGCTGCTGCTGCACCTGCTGTGGATCCTGCGGGCGGATGTGGCGTTCGAGGATGCGGCGCTCGAGGCGACCGCGCGGCGGTCCGCCCGGCTGGAACGGTGGCGCCTCCAGGGTGGCGGTGCCTCGCTCACCCAGGCGGATGCGCGTACCTGGCGACCGCTCGCCCCGTCGGGGCATCCCGGGCACGCCATTCTGTGGAAGAACCTGACCCGGCAGGTCCGCACGGTCTCGCCGGCCTTACCGTTTATCATGATCGCCCTCATGGCGGGTGGCCTGCTCTTCGGCATGGTGAACGAAGCGCAGGGCGGCATGGCACTGGGACTGGTCGCCGGGTTGGCGCTGAGCTGGGCCGGGATGCTCACGCTGCTGGGGCCGCAGTGGATCCGGAACGATCTGCGCGGCGAACTCGACCATCTGGCGCTGCTGCGGACCTGGCCGGTCTCCGGCCTGGTCGTGATGACATCGGAGGTTGCCAGCTCGTCGCTCGTCCTCACCGGATTGCAGGCGGTCTTCGGGCTCGGTGGACTGGCGGCGCTGGCCCTGAGCGGCATGGTGCCCGCCAGTTCCGCGCAACTGCTCGGCCTGACCGTACCGGCGGTGCTGCTCCTGCTGGCGGTCAACGTGATCTCCATGGCGATCCAGAACGCCGGTGCCCTGCTCTATCCGTCGTGGGTCCGCACCGAGTTGCGTCCGGGAGGGATCGAGATGATGGGCCAGCAGTTCCTGACCGCCGGCGCGTCGCTCCTGCTGCTTGCGGTGGCGCTGCTGGGTCCGGGACTGCTGGGAGGCGGAATCGGGTACCTGCTCTGGCCGCACCTGGGTCCCTGGTCGCTGGGGCCGGCCGCACTGCTCACGACCGCGGGCCTCGCGCTCGAAGCCTTCCTGATCCTGGACTGGCTGGGCACGCGATTCGAGCAGTTCGATCCGACGGGGGTGAACTAGCCGTCAGCGGTCGGCGGGTTGGGGGCATACTGCCACCTCCCCTCCAGTCACCGGCCCCTGCCGCCGATAACGGGGCCAATGCCCGCCGCCACCGGTGCCCGCCTCGCGCGCGCCTTCCTCTATTATCTGCTCGCCGTCGTCGGCCTGGTGACGCTGGCTCCGTTCGCCTTCCATGTGCCGCAGCATCCATCGCTCACCTGGCAGGTGCAGGGCGCGGACTTCCTCGCCAACATCCTGATGTTCGTTCCGCTGGGGTTCCTCTACCGGCTTACCCCTCCGGTGGGTCGCGACCGGGGCGCGTTCGGCGTGCTCGGACTGGGACTCGGCTTCAGCGCGATCATCGAGGCGACGCAGCTCTTTCTGCCGACCCGCTTCAGCGCCCCCGCCGATGTGCTGGCGAATGGGATGGGGGCCTGGCTGGGCGCGCTCGCGCTCGACGGGGTGGCACGGCACTTCGCGGAAACACGACGGACCTTCGCCAGGCTGACCCTGACGCTGACGCTGGAGTTGCCGCTGATGGGGCTGCTCTACCTGCTGATTCCCCTGCTCTGGCTGCATGGCCTGGCGCACGGGTCCCGCCCGCTCGCTGCCTTCCTGGTACTGCCGCTCGGCCTGCTGGGCGGCGTGATCCTCGCCGCGCTGCACCGCTATCGTTTCGGGCCCGCCGGCAATGCGCGGCCGCTGCAGGTGAGCGCCGCCGCGGGAGCCTGGTATGCGCTGGGGGTGTTGCCGGGATCGGTGGCCCACCCCTGGCCCGCCATCGGCAGCACGATCATCGTGGGCTGCTGGACGCTGCTGCTGGCGCGTGCCCCGGTGTTCAACGTGGAGCGGCGCTTCGAAGGCGAAACGCTCCTTCGCATCGCACCGCTCTACGTGCTGTTCCTGGGTCTGCTCCTGTTCGACCCCCGGATGGGCCCGGGCCATTCCGGGGTGCGGCCGGGCGCGGAGACCGAGGCGATCCTGCGCTCGCTCGAGCACCTCGCGGCGTTCACGGTGCTGGGCTACATCGTGGCCGAGTCGCGCGGACGGCGCGAAGCGGCGTTCGGGAGGGCCGGGGTGGAGGTCGGCGTGGCGGCGTGCGGTGTCGCGGGGCTGATGGAGCTGGCGGCGGGATCCGGGGCGAGTCTGCCGCGCGCCGTGGCGGCCATCGCCGCGGCGGTGCACGGCGGGTGGATCTACTGTCTACAGCGGGAGCATGTGCGGGCCCTGTTGAGTGAGAAGCTGTCAGAAGGCCGCCGTTGGCCGTTAGCCGTTGGCCCTTGGCTTGAAGCCCTGATCGATGACAAGCATGGGAATCCCGTACCCCCTTTCCCTTCCCGCCCGATCGCCGATGGCTGACACATGGCCGCCAACGGCTAACGGCTAACGGCCAATGGCTA
>JAWXBX010000328.1:0-12109 GCA_034440415.1 Gemmatimonadota bacterium
CCGTCAAGGCCGCCGCAAATTCCGCCGCCGTCCCGAACCGGTCGGCGGGCAGTTTGTGCAGTGCAATCAGGACCGCGTCCTCGACCGCGTCCGGCACAGTGGGCCGCTGCCGGCTGGGCGGAGCCGGCGTCTCGGTCATCACCTTGGCGACGATCGCCTGCGCGGTGCTGCCGATGAACGGCGGGTCGCCGACCAGCATCTCGTAGAGCACGCAGCCCAGCGCGTACACGTCGCTCCGCGCCGTGATCTCCCGTTCCCCCATCGCCTGCTCGGGACTCATGTACGTCGGCGTGCCGAGCGACATGCCGGTCTCGGTCATCCGGGAGCCACCGGCCTTGCTCGCGGCCAGCGCGATGCCGAAGTCCGCCACCAGCGCGCGACCGTCGTGCAGCAGGATGTTTTCCGGCTTGATGTCGCGGTGGATGACGCCAGGCCGATGGGCGTAGTCGAGCGCGCCGGCGATTTCGCTGGCGATACGTATGGCGTCGGCGATGGGGAGCTGCTTTTCGCGGTGCAGTCGATCGCGGAGCGATTCGCCCTCGATATAGGGCATCACGTAATACAAACAGTCGTCGGTCTGACCGTCCGCCCGTCCGCCCGTCCGCCCGCTATCAAACAGCGGCAGGATGTGCGGGTGCTGCAGATTCGCCGTCGTCTTGATCTCGGAGAGAAACCGCCCGGCGCCGATGACGGCGGCGAGTTCCGGCCGCGGCACCTTCACCGCGACCTCGCGGTCGTGTCGAAGATCGTGGGCCAGGTACACCGCCGCCATGCCCCCCTGGCCGAGCTCCCGCTCCAGGCGGTAACGGTCGGCGAGGGATGCTGCGAGGGAGGCGGGAATATCGGTCATGGTCCTGTCGAATCTACCGGCTGCGGGGTCTGGCGATAGGCCGGGCGACGCCGGAGGGGACGGCGCCGGGCATTGGGCGCGGACACGGCGCTGCGCCGCGCCACTGCTCGTCCCGGTGAATCGTCGTGCATCCCGTGCGGACGGCTTAGCTTGCGCTCACCCCATGCCGGCCCGATGGGCACCCAGGAGGCACCACGACAAACCCGCATGTGATTGACGCCGCGCTCCGGGCGCGGCTGGGTGCCGCATGCGCCGACGGCTGGAGGATCTGGGAGCGGTTCGAGGCCGAGGTACGGGACCACGAGTTCCACCCCTTCGTGGCGGCCGACTACGAGGTCGTGCGGGAGGCGCTGCTCCTGCAGCGCAGGCCCGGTCTCCGGTTCCTCGAGTGGGGCTCGGCGTCAGGTGTGATCACGATCCTGGCCGACCTCATGGGATTCGAGGCCTGTGGGATCGAACTTGACGCGGCGCTCGTTGCCATGGCCCGCGACCTCGCCGTGAAGCATGACTCGGGCGCACGGTTTGTCGCGGGGAGCCTGCTGCCGACCGGATATCACTGGAAATCGGGCGACGGCGATGGGAAGGCCGGCAGGCTCGGTACCGGCCCCTCGGGCTACCTCCAGCTGGGGATGGCGCTGGACGACTTCGACGTGGTGTTCGGGTACCCGTGGGGTGGCGAGGCACCGCTGATGCTCGATCTCATGCGGCAGTACGGACGCCCCGACGCGCTGTTGCTGCTGTACGACACCGAGGCTGGCGTCCGGTCCTATCGCGGCGGCAGGGAGGTTGCCGCAGGCGGGGTAGCGCGCCACTGAAACATCCGATGCCACCGTCGCCCCGTTGGATAGGTCGTGGTGCGGTCGGCTGCTGGTTCTTCTCCCCATCGTCCGTTGTTGCCCACTCCGCTCAACTGCCCGGTGGCGATCAGGTCGCGTGAACCCCCCCGGCCATCTGGCCCAGTCCCAGCTCCCGCAACAGCTGTTGGGCGCACATGTATCCTGGCGTGCCGGCGATCGAGCCGCAGGGATAAGCGCCCGCGCCGCAGTAGGCGAGGTTGGCCCACCGGCCAAACTGATAGAAGCGCCGTTCAGGATCGGTGGCGTATTGCCGCTCGAAGAAGGTCTGCCCGCCCACCAGCATGGTGTGGTCGAGATTGCCGCCGGGAAAGAGGAAGAGCTGCTGCAGATCGCGGGGCAGCAGGAGCCGGCTCCAGACGCAGTCTTCCGGATTGGCGATGTGGGGAAAGAGCTGCGCCTTGACTGCGGCTTCCACCTCGGGCATCGCCTCGCCCCGCTGATTGAGCGCCACATTCTTGAAGAACAGCGTCAGACGATCAAACGGCTCGGCGAGTCCGAGCTGACGCATCGCGGCGCCTTCGCAGTAGACCTGGATGAAGCCAGGTGCGTAGTCGGCCTCGCCCGACGTGACCCGGAGTGTCGCCCGCTCGAAATCGGCCAGCGACTCGACCGCAAAGATGAAGCGGAAGACGGTGTCGCCTCCATTGGCCGTCGCTCCCTCCTTCCACCGCACCGGGTGCCGGAACATCAGCGTCACCTTGCCGCTGCTGCCGAGGAAGCGGTTGCGCTCGACCGCGCCGGTCATCGCGGGATCGCCGACGAATCGCGCCGCGGTCAGCGGGTCGGTCGCCATCAGGAGGTGGTCGAACGGCGCCGCATGGCTGCGTCCCTCCGACCGGTAGTGCACGACGCCGCGCTCCGGATCCACCTGTTCGACCTGGGCGCCGAGCCGGATGTCGACGCCGAGCTCCCGATTGATCTGCGCCAGCTCCTCGGTCACCCGCCAGATGCCCGGTTTGACGAAGCCGTAGTAGCCATCGAAGACGGAACCGGAGTCCATCACCGGGAGGGTGAAGGCGGAATACGGCTCATGGAGCGATACCGGCCCGCTCTCCGTCACCGTCATCCCCATGTAGATCTTGCTGTGCTGTGCGGTGAAGTAATGGTTGAGCAGATCGATGGCGCTGCCGCTGATCCACAGCCCGGTGAGCGTGTCGCCCAGGTGGTCCCGGGCGGTGGCGAGACTGGGCGGCGTGGCGGTGCGGTAGCCCTTCTGCAGGTAGGCCACGACCCGGGCCTCATCGGCGCGAAAGCCGGCGACATCGCCGCGCTCACCCCAGCGGGATTTCAGCTCCCGGTCCAGCTCGTGCGGGTCGCGGTAGATCCAGGCGCTGGCCTCCGCCGATGGGAAGTAGACGCGCTTGGCCTGGGTCGGCACGAAGGTCTCGAGCCGTTGTGCCAGGCCGGTTTCCCGGAAGATGAAATCCGGCATCAGGCCGAGGACGGAGGCACCGAGGGCGTAGGGCTGGGTGCGGCCGTTGACCGTCGCGACTCCGGAGAGGCACGCCCCGCCGACCCGATCGGCCCGTTCGAGCAGGGTGACCTGGCAGCCGGCTTTCCGGAGGTAGTGCGCGGCGACCAGGCCGTTGATGCCGGCGCCGATGACGACGACCGTGGGCTTCATGGGTCGTGCGCCTGGTGGGTGGTCGCGTCAGTGCGGGCGAAGCGATCTGTCATCGGCGTAAGATGTGGCACCCGGGTGCTCCGCGCGAGGAGCAGGCCGGTTCGACGGCTTCCGGCATAACCAGCGGCCTCCCTCCATATCACTCATCCCTCCGGCGCTACCCAGCGGCGCCCCGTTCCGGTTCCCGGTTCCCATACTCCTGACAGGCCGCCCGATGTCCCGGTCCTTTGTTCATCTCCTGACTGCGGTTGCTGCCGCCTGCGTCCTCCCCGCCGGTCGCGTCGCGCACCTCGACGATCGCGCCGATCAGCGGCGCCGACGTGGCCGCATCGGCGACCGTTATGTGCAGCGATCCAGACTGGGCACTCCGGGCAATGGGTAGTAAGAGCAGGACCAGCGTCCAGCGGGGTTGGACGCAACTGCGGGGCCAGGTTGTCACGGTGTGCCTTGGGACCTGCGGCGGGGCCCACCCCCAGGGGCGGGGGTCGAGAACTCAAAATGCAGGTCGTGCAACCATCCGGCTATGGTCGAACTGCCGGCACGCTACGGATGCTGCAGGTTAGCCGTCGTCGTGATCCCGGGCAGGAGCCGCTCGGCGCCGATCATGGCGGCGAGTTCCGGCCGCAGGACCTTGATCGCTACTTTGCGATCGTGCTTGGTGTCGTGCGCGAGGTAGACGGTGGCCATGCCGCCACCGCCTAACTTGCGCGCGATAGTGCGTCAGTCGGAGAGAGCGACCGTGAGACGATCGGTGGTGTCCGTCACACGGGCCTTGGGCGGGAGCGCGAGGAGAGGCTGGGCCTCAACATTGGCCCGGCCTCCATCCTCAGCCAGACGGGTCGCGGCCTACTCGCCAGGGCGATACTCCCGCTCGGTGTGCCCCTTGAGCTGATCGGGGTAGAAATACACCTCCCGCAGGTCGCCACTGGCGTACCGCTCCGCCTGGTCGTTGAAATGGGGCGACTTCGGGTCGCCGCTCTGGCCACCGGCGGTCACCGCGCGGGCCCGGACGGAATCGCCGAACTCAACGACCGCCACGAAGCTGTTGCCGTAGCTGCCGTAGATCTTCTTGCTGCCGTTGTACGGCTGCGCGCCGAACGACGCGAGCGAGCCCCACATCGCCGAGGTGAACGGCACCGGAATGCTGGGTCCTGAATCGGCGAACGGATGGACGATGTCATCGGTCAGGCGCTGGAAGCGGTTGGTGCCGCCCCAGGGAGTCTGCCAGGTTCCGAAATCAGCGGTCAGCTGGTCGGTCGCCTTCGCAAGCGCGGTGAGTCGCTGCGTGGAGGTCGCGTGGGTGACCATGAAGCCGTAGGTGGAGAGATCCTCGCTGTTCGCATCCGCCGATACGTCGCGCCAGAGCGTGATGCCCCAGTAGACCGCGACGGTGGTCGGCACCGAGCCGGCGGACCAGCGGTAGTCCCAATCCCGGAGCGCCTTGATGGGCTGGGCCAGCTTCGCCTTCAGGGGATCCTTCGCGGAGAGCCGGTTGTAGTCGCGGAGCAACGGCGGCAGGAGCAGTGCAAAGGCGGGCTGATAGCTGTCGAACGCGGCATCGATCAGCGACTGCAGGGTGAAGTCCTGCTTCCCGTTCAGCACCCGGATGGCGTGGACGCCGCGCGGATTCTCCTCGTATATATCCACGTAGGGCGGAAAGTCCTTCTGCTTCGGGCTGTCGGGACCCGATGCGGTCCACGGCGAGTTGTTGGTGTTCTGGATCCAGCCGACGGACGGGTTATGAACCACCGGAAGCTGATCGACCGGGATGAGCCCCTGCCACTCCGTCGCCGGGTTGCTGCCATCCACCGGCTTCCGCCAGTCGAAGTGGGTGTCGCGCTTCGGGACGAAGCTCGCGTGGAAATAGGCGATGTTGCCATCGGCATCGGCGTAGATGGTGTTGTTGGACGAATTGGACTGCAGCTCCACCGTTTTCCGGAACTCGGCGTAGGTCTTCGCCCTGGTGCGGCTGTACGACTCGGTGAGTGCCTTTACCGGCTCCTGCATCAGCCGGACGCTGATCCACCTGCCGTCGGCTTCCCTCACAACCGGCCCATGGCCGGTGCGATAGACTGTGAAGCGCTTCCGGGCCGGACCGGTGTCGGTCCTGAACGGCACGGTGATGCTCTCGACCGTCACCGGCTTTTCTTCCGTTCCTTCCTTAATAGAAGAGCTTGTTGTCCTTCCGTATGATTGTCTCGGCCCATTCGTCGATGGCATCCACGCCGCTCGAAGTGTGCATCCAGCCGACCCGCTCATTGAATCCCTGGTAGATGAAGAACTGGCCCCAGGTCACCGCGCCGTAAGCGTTGAGGCCCTCGTCGCTCGACATCTGCAGCTCGGAGCGGAAGAAGAACGAGGTGTGCGGGTTGATGAGCAGCAGCGCGTGGTGACCGGCGGTGTTCGACGGCGCGATGGCAAAGCCGTTCGACCCGCCCGGCTCGGCGGGGAAGGCGGGCGGGCTGAACGCGACCGTCTTCGGTCCGTTGCCGTAGAAGGCGCCGAGCTGATCGAGGTTGATGCTCTCGATGTCGCCGCCGATGCTCCCCTCGCTGTAGGAAAGCGGCATCCACGGTTCGAAATGGGTAATGACGCGCGGGTGCACCGCGGGGTGGGTCTGCAGGTAGTAGTTGAGACCATCGGCCCAGCCGTCCATCAGCCGCTTGAGCCAGTCGGGGCTGGAGGCGTACTGCGCCTTGAGCGTGTCCGGATTCATGAACAGCTTCTGCCGCAGATCCTGCACCACCGCCGATTCCCCCTCGGCCTCGGCGAGACGACCGAGGGAGTTGAGGTAGTTGATCTCAACGCGATTGAAGTCGTCCTCGGCCTGCGCGTAGACCATGCCGAAGACGGCGTCGGCGTCGGTCTTCCCGTGGACATGGGCGATGCCCCAGTCATCCCGGATGATGGTGATGCCCCGTGCGCGCGCCCGGAGTCGGGCAGCGTCTGCGCCACCACCTCCCGTGGTGCTACAGGCGACCGAGGCCACCAGGATGATCAGCAGCGTCACTCTCATCTGAGCTACTCCATCGGGTAGTAAAGATTGCATGGTGCGTCTCATTCCCGGCAGTCGGAACAGGCATGAGCCGTGAGCCGTGAGCCGTCAGCCGTGAGCCAATGGCCGTTGGCAACAGGCGTTCATTTCATAGATTGTCGTGCTGCCACCTGCCACCTGCCCTCACGGCAACGCCAGCACAAACGCGGTCGCCGAGCCGGGGTGCTCGTTGATCCAGAAGCCGGAGGGTCGGCCGGACATCACGGCGACAGACTGCTTTCCGTTTACGGCGTAGCTCACCACGCCGCCGCCGATCGGACCGCCGGTGTTGAGCCGGAACAACTCCTTGCCGCTTGTGGCATCGAGCGCGAGGAAATCGCCGGTGAGTTCGCCGGTGAAGACCAGTCCCCCCGCCGTGGTCGTGACGGCAGCCACCATCGGCTTGGCCGAGCGATAGCGCCAGCGCACTCCACCAGTGGAGGCATCCACCGCGGTTAGCCAGCCCTGCGACGTGCTGTCCCGCTTGTACTGCCCGCCGAGAAAGCTCTTGCCCGGGATGTACCGCACCGAGTCGGTGGCGGTGAAGGTGCCGCACCAGTCCACCGCAGGGGTGTAGAGCAGATTGGTGCCGGGGTTGTACGCCGGCCCATTCCACTCAACCCCTCCAAAGATGCCGGGACAGGCATGAGTGCCCGCCGTGGTCACCGGGGCATCGGCGTTGTCTATCGTGGTGACGGGCGTCTGGTGCAGCATGGCGTGGGTGGTGCGGTCGTAGACCCGGAGGATTCCCTCCTTGCCGACGACGGCCATCAGGTCGCGTGACGCGCCGCCGGCCCGGGCGCGGAACAGCGGGCCCGCCTGGGCCAGGTCCCAGTCATGCGCATCGGTCTGGGCCGGATGGGCATACCAGGCCAGCGCGCCGGTGCGGACATCGAGCGCCACCATCGTATTGGTGTAGAGGTTGTCGCCCGTCCGAAAACGCTGCGGGAAATCGGGCGACGGGTTGGTGGCCGCAAGGTGCAGCAGGCCGCGGGCGACATCGAGCGTCATCGGGGTCCACACCCCGCCGCCGCCGTTAGGCATGCCTGGCAGGGTCTGCCAGCTCTCCGACCCCGGTTCGCCCGGCGCGGGAACAAGACTGAAGCGCCAGACCGGGGAACCGTCCTCCAGCGTGAAGGCGCCTACCCAGCCCTTGGCCGCATTCTCGCTCCCGGCCGGGCCGACGAGGATGAGGTCCTGGTAGATCATCGGGGCGACGGTAAAGGTCTCGCCCTTGTCGGCGGAGGCGACATGCCGAGCCCAGAGCAGGGTCCCCTTCGCGGCGTCTAACGCCAGAAGGTAGCCATCCGACGTCGCCCGCACCACGCGGCCGTCCTGAATGGCCACGCCCCGGTGGGCCAGCCAGACATCCCGGTCCAGCGTGCGCCAGACATGCTTCCAGAGCGGTCGGCAGGTGGCAGCGTCAATGGCCACGGTGAGGTGGAGCGTCGTGAGGTACATGACGCCACGGTACACGATGGGGTTGGTCTGGAAACTTTCGGTGGTTCCCATCTGGTAGGCGCAGGCCACGCGCAGCTGACGCACGGTTGTCCGGTTGATCTGGGTTTGCCGGGCGTAGCGCTGCCCGCTGTAGTCGTGGGTGGCATAGAGCCAGTCGCGCATGTTGCTGCCCGCCGTGTCGAGCTCCGCCTGGTTGGGTCCGCTGCCGCTCGGCGCTGTGCCGTCCGGTCCGGCGACGAACTCAGGCGCCGGTGGGCGCGGCGTTGCATTCTCGGGTTTCAGGAAGACGATGGTGCGGAGGCGCGCCGGGTTGGTGGTGAGCGGGGCCGATCCGGCCACAAAGCCGTTCCGCTGGAGCAGGTAGGCCAGCACGGCAATGTTTTGGTCGCTCGTCAGCGTCCCGGCCCCGCCCGGCGGCATCGTGGTGCGGAGCAGGAAGAAGAGATCGTCGGCGTTCCGGTCCGGCCGGCCCCATTGGGCGATGAAGTCGGGGCCCGCCAGCGGCGGCACACCTGCGCCGCGGAGATCCTCGCCGTGACAGGCGGCGCACGCCGCACGATACACCGTCTCACCGGCGAGGGCCTGCTCCGTGGTGTAGGAGGTGATCGGCGCCGCCTGCGCCTGAGCGCGGGCGGCGGCGAAGGTTGCCAGCAGAATCACCTTGGCGGCAGTGACGCGAAGGAGGGTAGCAGGCGGTTTCACAATGATGGCTCCGGAAATGCCAGTGGTCGGCAGGCGGTAGTTTCGGCTGACGGCTGACGGCTCCCTCACTCCCCCGCCAATTTCGCCATCCGCGCCTTCACATCACGCACGGCAGGCTGCAGCACCGGATCGGCATTCTTCCACAGCTCGACAAAGCGGCTGTAGCTCTCCAGGGCTTTTGCTTTGTCGCCCTTCTCCTCATACAACTCGCCGAGTCGCTTCAGACTGGGGGCCAGTCCCCACGCATCGCCGCTCGGTTTCCAGGTGGTGCCCGGTGCGACGGCGCGCTGATAGGCGGCGAAGGCGCTGTCCGGCTGATTCGCCCGCTCGAAGGCAAGACCCTCTTCCCATGCGCCGCAGTCGGGGCAGGTATCGGCATGTCGCCCCTGGGTGAATGCGGCAACGGCATCTGTCGCCCGACCCTCGGCCAGCGCCACCCAGCCCCGGGCCCGAAACCATTCCCACCTGCCGCGACGAACCCCTTCCGGCGCCGCCGCTTCATACGCCGTGAGAATCTGGCGCGCCTTGGCGCCCTGACCGGCCATGGCATACACCTGGGCGAGCTCCGCGCCCGGCCAATCGAGCGGCGGAATGGAATCGAGCGGGTGCTGGCGCAGTGCCGTCTCAACCATCCGAATCGCTGCTGCAGTGTCTCCCCGGAACAGGACGTACTGCTGGGCCAGGGCCGCGGTCCACGCCAGTGACTCTCCGGGCAGGTCGCGCCGCTGGCTGACGTCCATGCCGAGTCGGTCCTGCCGCTCGGCTTCAGCCAGGTTGCCACGGGTCTGGGCCAGCCCCGCCAAGCCCCCGTGGACGGTGGACTGGTAGCCCGGGTCCCGCACCTTGAGCCCGAACTCGATGTAGGCCCGCTCCGCGCCGTCGTAGTCACCCATGGCCGCGAGTGAGTAACTCCGCCCCCACAGGGTGAGTGGCGACGCCGGTGACCGCTGTTCCAGCATGGCAATCGTGCGCCGGGCTTCGTCATAGTGGCCCTGGCTGATCTGGGCGCTGAGCAGCATCAGATGGAGGCTGTTCACCGCCGGCGCCGTCCGCACCTCAGGCGCGGCCAGCGACTCCGCCTCCACCGGTCGGCCCAGTTTGATCAGCAGGAAGGCGAGGTTGTTGGTGGCAGTGTGATCGTCGGGGCGCGCAGCGAGCACCCGGCGGTAGGCCGCCTCCTGCTTTGGCGGGTCGACATCGACGGTGGAGTAGTAATAGGCGATCGTGAGTTGCCGTTCAATTTCCGGCAACCGGTCGCGATGCTGATAGGCCCGCGTGATGGCGGCGATCGCCCGTTCGGTGCTCGCGCCGGAGTTCCCCAGTGCCACCCCGAGCTTCCGCCACGCCATGGCGAAGCCGCTGTCCTGCGCGATGGCCTGTTCAAGCAGGGGGACCGCTTGCTCCCACAAGCCCTGGTCGTTCATCCGCGCGCCCTCGGAGTAGAGCCGCAGCGCCTCCAGAGAGCTGGTGGTGACCTGCTCCAGCGGCTCGCCGCCGCGGATCGTCTTGAGCGATTCCCCAATTCGTTCCCGCACCTGCCCCGAGAGCCGGTCCAGCGCGGCCACGATGCCGCCATCATCGGTGGCAGTCTCGCGCAGGGCAACCAGCTCGGTGCCATCGGCGGCGTCGAGGATCCGGGCCGAGAGGACGTAGCTCTTGCCCAGGCTGCTGATCTCCCCCGCCACCACCGCCTTGGCGCCTTCGCGGGTGGCGACCTCGCGAGCCAGGGCGCCAGTCAGCGGAGCGTTCGCGTCGCGCTGCATCCGGGTAAGCGCGTCGCTGATCTGCGCGGTGGTCAGAATCCGCACCACCGACGACTGGCCCAGGTCGATCCGGAACGCCTCGGTGATCGAGGCCGCGAGGTTGGGATCGGTGGTTCGGTTCTCGAAGTCCGCCACCACCAGCTGGTCCTTCGCGTTCAGCCGGCCCGAGGCCACCAGCGTCCCCACCGGCCCGATGCCCAGCAGTCGCATCGCAGTGTAGCTGGCCGCTACGATTCCGAGCGCGGCAAAGGCGAGGACGCCGCCGCGGATCGCCTTCTGCCAGGTGAGCAATGCCGGCAGCCCGCTGCTCGGCGTGAGCTCCACTCGCCCGCTGGCGCGGGCCAGTGCCCGACGACGCTCGAAGTGGCTGGTCAGCAGCATGATCGGCAGGCCGAGCAGCATGAGCACGATCGCGCCGTAGAACACCCAGTCGGGGAGGCCGAGCTGGTGAACCAGCAGGTAGACGATCGCAAGCACACCCACCGTGGCGGCCGCGAACAGCAGGGCGACGCGGACCGGGTGACTCCTGCGGATGGCGTCTTCGGTGCCGCTAGAGACGGCCGGTGTGGTGCCCGTCGGCGTGAGTCCACCGGTGCTCGGTGTGGCCATCAGCTCCAGTTGCGCCAGCAGCTCGCCGGCGGTCTGCCACCGGTCGGCGGGACGCTTCTCCAGGCAGCGCATGATCAGCGCCGCGAGCGGGGCCGGCACCGCGGCGCGATGCTTGGCAACCGGATCGGCGGTTTGGGTGATATGGGCCGCGAGCATTGCCTGCGGTGTCGGGGCCACGAAGGGGGTCCGGCCGGTGAGCATCTCGTAGGCCAGGGTCCCGACGGCGTAGATGTCGGCCCGATGATCGACGTGCGGGTCGGCGGCGGCCTGCTCCGGCGCCATGTAGGCCGGCGTGCCCAGGGCGACACCCAGCGAGGTCAGCGACGACTTGCCGCTGGACGAACTCACCGCCTTTGCCACGCCGAAGTCGGTGACCACGGCATGGCCGTCGGAGAGCAGCACGTTATCCGGCTTGATGTCGCGGTGGACCACACCGTTGCGGTGGGCATAGGAGAGCGCGTCCACTACTTCGCGCAGGATCTTGACGGCCTCGGCGACGGGGAGCTCGCCCTCGCGGCTCAGCTTGGCCCGGAGCGACTCGCCGGCGATATAGGGCATGATATAGTACAGCAGGTCGCCGGCGGCGGCGGCGGTGAGCAGCGGAACGATATGCGGGTGCTGCAGCCGGGCGGCGAGCTGAATCTCGCGCTCGAAGCGCTCGACGTTGACGCCGGCGCCCATGTCGGGCGGCAGCACCTTGATGACGACCTGGCGGCCGAGCCGGGTCTCCTCGGCGAGGAAGACCCGGCTCATCCCGCCGCCACCCAGTTCCTTCAGGATGCGGTAGGTGTCGCCGAGGGCGGACTGCAGTCGGGGTTCGAGACTGATCGTGAATTCCAGGTGGCGGGGCGGATGGAAATGTACGGGGAGCGAGAGGGGTGGGCTAGGAGGGAGCGGTCAGCCATCAGCCATCAGCCGTTGGCCATTAGCCATTGGCTTGGAGCGGTTGTCGTTGTCCGATGGTCGGCGCCCCACTTTCTGCCACCTGCCACCTGCTGCCTGCTGCCCAATTGGCGAAACGGACAGTGGGTGGTAGGCGATTGGGCGAATGCTGTCATCCTGAGCCCGCAGGGCGAAGGATCGCTCCGCCCCGGAGCCGATCTCCGGCCTCTCCTCCATCCGGCAGAGATCCTTCGGCGCTGCGCGCCTCAGGATGACACCATTTTCTGACGGCTGACGGCTGACGGCTGACGGCCAACGGCTAACGGC
>JAWXBX010000329.1:0-11016 GCA_034440415.1 Gemmatimonadota bacterium
GCTGCTCGCGCAGGCCCTCTCCAGCTCCGGGCCCATCGGGATCATGCTGCACCATGCCGTGACCACCCCCTCCGACTTCCAGCGGATTGAGCAGCTGCTGGTGCTGCTGGTGGGGCACCCGCGGGTGCGGCCCACCGCGATGATGGCGCTGCTCGCCGAGCGGATGGTGGCCGCATGAGGTCGGTCGGCGGGGTATGCGCGCTGCTGCTGGCCGCCGCGCTGCCGCTCGCGGCGCAGCAGTCGTCGCCCCTGTCGCTGTACCTCGCGACCACCGGGATGTACGACAGCAACATTGAGCACGATGCCAGCGACCAGCAGACCTACGGCGGGGCGGTGGGCCTGGGCCTGGGTTTCGAACGGAACGGACGACTCCACGCGGTCGAGGCGCAATACGAAGTGGCCGCGCACCGCTACGCGACGACCGATCGGTGGAATCGCATCAGCCAGCAGTTCGAGGGGGCGTACACCCTCCGACCGGCCCGGTGGTTGCGACTTCAGACCGGGGTGGAAGTTTCGCTCAAGGGCAACTCGGAGGATCGGGACCTCGGCAACCAGTATGCGTTCAAGCCGCGGTTGGAGCTGCGCCCCACGCGTCGCACGGCCATCCGGTTTACCGGGGCGTACCGCATCAAGCAGGATGAGAGTGAGCGGGCCAAGGACGCGAACAACACCTACCTCGCCCTTGAAGTGCGGCAGCGGCATGAAGCGGGAGGAGAGATCACCCTCGGGGTGCGCCAGGAGTCGAACCGGTCCAATGGTCCCGATGACCGGTACCGCCGGACGCTCTACACGCTGGAGCTCTCGAGCCCGCCTGCGGCACGCGATGTCCTCGGCTTCACCCTGAATTACCGGGAACAGCGGTATCGCTACCGGCAGGTCGATGTCGATGGGGCAAGCGTGCTACGGCGGGACCAGCGGGTCACCGCGGGGCTGGAATACACCCACAGGCTCTCGCCAGCGATGGCATTCACCCTGGGCTACGAGTTCGAGACCCGGGGGTCGAACGACCCCAGAAAGGAGTACGTCGCCCACCTGATGTCCATCGTCGTGCGGCATCAATGGTAGCCGTCGCGCTGGGCCAATCGGGCACCACCGATCTGTACCGAAACGGGTCAGCTGTCACGATTTGTTCATGGCGGCAGGATCGATACGGCCCGAACCCGTTTTCTAACCTGTTGCCAATCAACAACAAAGCGCGGTGGATCAGAGTGAGATACCGGGGCCTGCATCCTGCTTTGGGCCGGGGCAGTCCCGCAGCGTTCCCTCTAGTCCATCGAGGCCTTGTGTCGGGTTCGGACCCTGTACTGACCGTGCTGGCCGTCAGCGATTCCTTCAACGCTCTGTGGGCTGGACTCGCCCTGGAGTGTCGAGTGGAGCTGGTGGTCACCCCGGATCCGGCACTGAAGGTCCAGGCGGGCCAACTCGTGGTGATCAACGGCGCCGGGATGGAGAACGCGCTGGGTCAGATCGCCGCGCCGCTGGTGGAGGCTGGCGCGAAGGTCTGCGCCGTCGGGGCCCAGATCGACCACCGTATCGCGCTGCCCCTCATTCGCGCCGGCGTGGCAGAGTATTTCGCCCTGCCCGCAGAGCTGGACGGGCTGCGGACGTGGTTGGCCCATGAGGCGGAGGCGCTCCGGACGGCCAGCCGTACCGCCACGTTCGCCTCCGGCGAGGCCCGCAAGTACCGCTTCGAGGGCATCCTGGGCGACAGCCCGGCACTTCGCGACGCGCTGGCTCTCGCGTCGCGCGTCATTCCCCACGCCACCGTGACCGTTCTGATCACCGGCGAGACCGGAACCGGCAAGGAGTTGCTGGCGCGGGCACTGCACTACAACGGGCCCCGTCGCTCGGCGCCGTTTGTCGATATCAACTGCGCCGCGATCCCGGAAAATCTGCTGGAGAGCGAGCTGTTCGGTCACGAGAAGGGCGCCTTCACCGACGCGAGCGCGGCGAAGCCCGGACTGTTCGAAGTGGCGAATGGCGGAACAATCTTCCTCGACGAAATCGGTCACCTCTCGCCGCAGCTGCAGGGCAAGCTCCTCCGGGTGCTCGAGCAGCGCGAGATCCGTCGCCTGGGCGGTACCAGCTCGATGCCAATTGACGTCCGGGTGATCGCCGCGACCCATGTGGACCTGGCGGAGGCTTCGCGACGCGGGGAGTTCCGCGAGGACCTCTACTACCGGCTGAATGTCGTGGGGCTGCGACTCCCCGCGCTGCGGGAGCGGGCCCACGATGTCCTGCTGCTGACGCGCGCCTTCCTCGCGCGCTTCTCCCGCGAATACGGGGTGCCGTTGCCGGAGCTCACGACGCTGGCGGAACGGCGGCTCGTCGCCCACCCCTGGGCCGGCAACATCCGCGAACTGCGCAACGTGCTCGAGCGGGCCATCCTGATGCTCGACGGGCCGCGGCTCGATGCCGATCACCTCGGACTCGACCAGCAGCGCGCGCGCGTTTCCACCGACGGCGTACCGTTTCCCGCGACGATGTCGGATATCACCCGCGGCGCGGCGCTGGCCATGACCCGACTCTGCGAGGGCAACAAGAGTGAGGCGGCGCGCCGGCTCAGCATCTCCCGCACCCGTCTGCTGCGGCTGCTCGCACCACGAGGGGCCAAGGTGAACACCATCGATCTGGACGACATGGAGGATGAACTGTGACGCACTACCGCTGGGTCCTGCTCGCGCTGCTGCCGCTCGCGGCGGCATGCGGGGATGGTGCCACCGCATTGCCAGGCCCGACCCCGCCAGACTCCACTGCGCCACAGGACAGTCTTCACTTCCTGCGCGCCACACCCGCCAGTCCGCCGCTGGCGGACCGTATCGTCAGCTTCTGGGCGGTCAAGGGTGAGCGGCGGGAACTGCGGCTGATGTACCGGCCGGCTCCAGGCGCGGTGGACTCGGTGGAGTTCGCCCGGCTGCGGGTGGATGATCGCTCGCTGGTCAACCGGCCCGACGGCACGCCGCTCGCCGACGGAGATTCGATCCTGATCACCATGAGCGTCGTCGACACCCTGAATCTCATCGCCGAGGTCCAGCCGGCGGGGCTGGTGTTCTCCCCATCCCGGCCGGCGCGGCTGTGGCTCAAGTACGGCGAGGCCGACCCCGACCTGAACCGGGACGGCCTCGTGAACGCCGCCGACACCGCGCTGGTGCTCGCACTCAAGATCTGGAAGCAGGAACAGCCGGGCGATCCCTGGCAGGTATTGCCCAGTACCGTGAACCTGCTCGAGCTGGAGGTCGAGGCGGACATACCCGGCTTCACTCGCTACGCGGTGTCCTACTGAGAGGAAGCGTCCGATGACGATACGATCGATCTGGTGGGCCGGTATTGTGCTGGTCGTGGCGCAGGGATGTGCCGATGGTGGTCAGGGATCGCCCCTGGCTGTCACGCCGCCCTTGGCCTACCTCACGCTGCCCGAGTCCTCGCTGACGTTCTTGCGGCCGGCGGCCGGTGCTCCCCCGCTCGCCCGAAGGCAGGTGAGCTTCTGGGCGGTCAACGGCCAGACCCGCGAAGGCGTGATCCTCTACCAGAAGCGCCCCGGTCAACCGGCGGCCAGCAAGCTGGTCCGCCTCAAGGTGGACAAGCGCTCGCTGGTGAACCGATCCGATGGAACGCCGATCGCTCCCGGGGATTCGATCCTGATCACCATGACCGTGGTGGACACGCTGCGGCTGATCGTGGATTTTCAACCGCAGGGTCTCCTGTTCGCGCCGAGCCGGCCGGCCAGGATCACGTTCTGGTACCTGGAGGCCGATCACGATTTCAACTTCGACGGTGTGGTTGACGCAGCCGATGTCGCGCTGGAAAGCAGCTTCGAGGTGTGGGGTCAGGAACTCCCCGGCGATCCGTGGAGCAACCTGGTGTCGTTCCCGCAGCCCGGGAGCGATCAGGTCGAGGCTCGAGTGCCGGGCTTCACCCGCTACGCGGTTTCCTACTGAGCGAGCCCATGTCCGATTCGGTGGTCCAGGACTCCCTGCTTGAGCGTGCGCGGGCCATTGCGGCCCGCGGCGAGTGGGGTGGCGTGCGCCTGCTCCTCGCCGAGTGCCGGGAGGTGCCTGACAGCGCTCCGGCGTTGCTGCTCCTGCTGGCGGAGTCCGATCTGCGCACCGGCTTCCTGCCGGAGGCGCGGACGCTGCTGCAACTCGTCGTGCCCCGGCTCGCAGGCGGCGCGGACAAGACGTCGTATCGTCGGGCCATCAACATGCTGGGGGCGGCCGCCTTCGAGCTCGGCCTGCTGGACGAGGCGGAGCAGCAGTTCCAGCTGTCGCTGGCGCTGGCGAACGGCGCGGGAGACTATCGCACCGTTGGACACGCCACGAACAACCTGGGGATGATCGCCAACATCCGGGGGGAGTTCGACAAGGCGCTCTCCCTGTACCAGCTGGCGGTGCCGGCGTTTCAGCGGGTGGGATACGTCGTCGGGCTGGGCGAGACCAACCACAACATGGCCCTTTCGCTCCGGGAGATGGGTGCGCTGGAGCTGGCGGACAAGCAGGAGCGCCGCGCCATCGCCTTCGCTCGCGAAGCGGGCAACGCCCGGCTGCTTGCCATCGCCCATGTGGGACGGGCCGAGCTGTCGCTCCGCCGCGGGGAGCCAGCGGTGGCGGAGGCCGGCGCCCGGCTGGGCGCGGAGCAGTACGCCGCGATTCCCGATGCCATCGGCGAGGCCGACGCGCTCCGGGTGGCGGGAGCCGCGCGACTGGTGCTGGGAGAAGTCGTGCAGGCCGCGAAAGCGCTGGACCGCGCCGTTGCGCTGGCCGAAGAGCATGGCAGCGCGCTCATCGAGGCGGAGTCGCGCGGAACCCGCGCGCGCCTGTTCGCCTCCCGGCAGGAGTGGGACCTGGTCCGGCGGGATGTGGAGTGCGCCGCTGTGCTGTACCGGCAGCTCGGCGCGGACCGTGATCGTGAGGCATTGGAGCGCTGGCTTGGTGAGGTGTTGCCGCATTGATCGATCGATCTGGAATTTGCCGACGCTGGACGATCGGGAGTAGGCGGGAAGGAACATGTCAGTCGGGTAGAGTACCAGCGGCTGACGGCTGACGGCTGACGGCTGACGGCTGACGGCTGACGGCTGACGGCTGACGGCTGCCTTACCCTGCTCCCCGCCGCCGCCACGCCTGCAGCCCCAGCACCAGCGCGAACCAGAGACAGAGCCCGCCAAAGACATAGCCGGTGATCTCCGGCAGCCCCACGAACAGAACACCGAGTACCATGAAGACCAGGCTCGTCGGCCCGAGCATCGAGCGGAAGGCACCGGTGGCCAGCAGGCGGGTGACCATCTTGGCCCGCTCGCGCCGCTCCCGGGCGCCGCGCCGCCGTGGCGCGGTGGTTTCGGTCGTGACCCGCGCCAGCCGGGACGGGACGACGCGGCTCAGCGCCTTCGACACCCGGCGGCTCTCGCGGACCACCTCGACGCTCGCCCCGATATCGCGGCGGAACTGCTGCTCCATCTCCAGCGCCAGCGCCGCATCCTCCACCACGAGGTCCAGCTCGAAATTCCCGATGAGGCTGGCGGCGTTGATGTTGCTGGTGCCCACCCGGGCCCACAGGCCGTCGGCGACCATCGTCTTGGCGTGGATCATCGGGCCGGTCCACTCGAAGATCCTCAGGCCCGCGCGGAGCATGTCGCGATAGCCCAGCCGGGTCAGGTTGCGGACCAGCGGGAGGTCGCTCGCGCCAGGCACCAGCAGGCGGATGTCCACCCCATCGGATACAGCGAGGGAGAGCACCTCGAACAGCCGCTGCGGCGGGACCAGATAGGCATCGACGATCCACAGCCGCTGACGACAGCCCGCCGCGAGATACTCCAGCACGCGGTAGGCGCGCTGCCGGCCTGGCTCGCCAGCGACGACGCGCACGGCCGCGTCACCGGCCGACGGCACGTCGGGGGCCCGCTCTTCCGTTGGCAGCGGCGTGCCTTCGAAGCCCCACAGCCGCGCGAAGGCGAGATCCAGCGCCTGACTCGCGGGTCCCTCGATCTGCACCGCGGTTTCGCGCCACGGGGGCAGTCCACGGGCGGGGTCGCCGGCCCACTCATCGCCGATGCAGAACCCCCCCACAATGGACCGGCTCCCGTCCGCCACGAGCAGCTTGCGATGGTCGCGCGACACAATGCGCAGCGGCCGGATCAGCGAGGGGGGATTGAACTGGCGTACTTCGCAGCCGGCCTCTCGCAGAAAGCGCCAGTACTTGCCGCTGGTCGCGATCGAGCCGAGCCAGTCGTACAACACCCGCACCGGCAGCCCCTCCCGGGCCCGCGCCGCCAGCGCCTCGGCGAACTGCCAGCCAGTCCGGTCGCTGCGGATGATGTAGTTCTCGAAGTGGATGAACTGCTGTGCCCCGGCGATCATCGCCAGCATCGCGTCGTAGATGGCGGGGCCGTCCTGCAGCAGGGTGACGCTGTTGCCGGGAATCGCCCGAGCCGCCGCGGCCCGGTCGATCGCCCGAGGTGTGTGGGTGACCTCCTCAGGGTCCTGCTCCGCGAGGCGGGCCGGTCGGGTCACGCGCCGCCCAGACCGAGACTGCGTTCCACCGGCCGGAGCGCATCGAGCACGAAGGCGATGTGCTCCTCCAGCGGCACACCCAGCTCGGCGGCACCCTGCACCACCTCGTCCCGATTCACCCCGCGGGCAAAGGCCTTGTCCTTGAGCTTCTTCCTGACGCTCGCGACCTCCAGGTCCTGCAGGCTCTTCGACGGGCGGACCAGCGCGCAGGCGACGAGGAATCCGCACAACTCGTCCACCGCAAAGAGCGCCTTCGCGACCGGCGTCTCCCGCGGCACGCCAGTGTAATGCGCATGGCCGAGAATCGCGTTCTGGAGGTCGGGAGAGAAGCCTTCCGCCGCGAGAATGCGCACTCCCTCGCTGGGATGCTCCTCGGTTGCGGAATGAGTCGGGTTGGGGAAGCGTTCGTAGTCGAAGTCATGCAGCAGTCCCACCAGTCCCCACGCCTCCACGTCGGCGGCGGACTTCACCGCCATCGCCCGCATCGCGGCCTCGACGGCGTACATGTGTTTCCGCAGGGCGTCGGAGGGGGTGTACTCGTGCATCAGCGCGAGGGCACGGTCGCGGGTCCAGGGCATGGGGCTCAGGCGGTTGAGTGAGAGTCGAATATAGCCGTCGGCCATCGGCCCAAGCGATCGACCCCCCCGGCCAGGGCCGAGAGGGTCGATCGCTTGCATCCTGAGAGCCAGCGACTAACGGTCCATGAGCCCTGACTGATCAGATCGGGCTGGGGCAAGTCACCGCGCCGCCGCAGACCGGCACTGGCAGCGGCGTGACCAGGTCACCGGTGCCGGACGGGCCGTAGAACCGGTTGATGGTCGCGGCGATCGAGTCCGCCGCCACTCGATGGGTGAAGCTGCTTGGGTGCACCCCATCCTGCGAGAAGATCGGGCCGAAGGTGACCGGGCCACGCGGGGTCGGCGGCGGGACCAGCGCCAGCGAAACGTCGGGGAACGCCGGAATGGTGCCGTTCATCCGGAGGGCCGAGAGGGCCGGGTTGATGTCGTAGTACGCCCAGTTATTGGCCGCAGCCACCGCGGCGATGTGGGTGTTGTACGCCGTCACCGCCGTGATCATCGCGGCGGTCTCTTGCGGGCTGATGACACTGAGCGAGTCGCTGCAGTCGATCGACGTCGGTATTCCCAGCGTGGCGCTGTCCACCTTGGCGAGCGCGATGGGCCACGGCACGAGGACCGGGATGCCGCCGCCAGCCGGCGGGATCGGCGCGCAGTTGACGTTCACGGTGAATGTTGGGATCGCGGCCAGGAGCGCGTTCTGCGGCGGGAATGGTGGCGTCGGACAGCCGCCGTTCTTCAGGCAGTAATAGATCGCCGCCGACGAGGCGAACGGGATCGCGGTCACGTTGCCGACCGAGACCACCACCGCCTTGGCGCCGGTCGCCGCGATGACGTCGGCCACCGAGTCGAACTGAGCGTTGAACTGCGTCACCGGCGTGATCTGGCTGGTGTCGCCGGCGTTGGTGAGGCTGATGAACGCCCCCAGTACGTCATTGTTGCCGATCCAGAGCGATACGAAGGTCGGCTTCAGCTGCTGCATCAGCTCAACCTCGGTCCGCCCGCCGAGGAAGATTGTCTTGAGGGGGTCGAAGGCGGAGGGCAGCCCGCCGAAGTTGCTGAGCAGCGTCCCGACGGCGTTGCCGGGGACAGCCACGCTGTTGAGCGGGCCGCTCACCGGGATCCGCAGGTCGCAGGTGGAGCCCGTGCCAGCGCCGACCCGCGTCTGGGTGGTGTTGTTGGTGAACGGCGGCGGGCAGCCCCGCCCGTTCAGCCGCGGGTAATTGAAGGTCGTGCCCATCGCCTTGGCCAGCAGCTGGGGGTAGGCGCGCTGCTGCGTACTATCGCTGATGCCGGCCGACTGGAACCCGGCGGTGATGCTGTTGCCCAGCGCGGCATAGCGGCGGAACAGCGGGTCGCTCACGGGCGGCGGATTGAGACTGTCGTCGGAGCGGCAGCTCAGCAGGAGCGGCAGCGCGACGAGCAGCGGGACGGCTCTACGCTTGAAGGACATGGGTCTACTCCCCGTCGCTTAGAAGTTCCAGGTAAAGGTGGCGCCGAAGAGATGCGCCTTGAAGTTGTAGATGCCGTCGTTGGGCGTGCCCGCTTCGCGCGAGCGGCCGCGCCGGTCGGCCTGATCGATGTACTGGTAGGCCAGATCGATGTGCCCGCTGCCCCCGAGCCGGGTGCCGAAGCCGGCGGTGAATTCGGTCCGGCCACCCTCGGGCAGGGTGGGGGTGACGTTGGCGTCCGGGGCCGCGCCGCTATGGGTCAGGAACCCGGCGCGGACGATGCTCGAGCTGCCGACGTTGTACTCGCCACCAAAGCGCCAGCTGTCGGTCTTCTTGAAATCCTGTGGCAGGACGGTCGGGCCCAGGATGGAGAAGTCGAGAACGATCGTGTCCCAGACCTTCCAGTTCTGCAGGCCGTAGTCGAACAGCAGGTGCAGCTTGCTGGTGGGGCGGAAGGAGACGCCAAGGCTCAGCTGTTCCGGCAGCCGGACGCCTGTGGCACCACCCTGACTCACCAGCGATCCACCGGGCTGGAACTGGGGGGCAAGGATCGCGTCCAATGGAGTCCCGGCCGGAGCGCCGAGCGGATTGCTCGCCGGGAGCAGAATGCCGGTGTTGATCTGGCGGAAGGTGGCCTTGCCGTCGATGCCATCGATCTTCTGGCGCGACAGGTAGCGCACCCCGAAGCTCAGCTTGTCGGTGGGCTGCAGCGTCAGGCCGACGTGATAGCCGTAGCCGGTCTTGCTGCCTTTGATCTTCGCGTCGGCGAAGTCGGTCCCGGTGGGGATGCCCAGATTGCCGAAAGTGATGCCCGGGACGGCGGTCTGCTCCGACAGGTCTACTCGCTGGTTGAGCTCGAGGTGCAGCAGGTTGAGATCGAAGCCGGCGCCCAGCTTCACGTACTTGCCCAGTTTGACGGCCACGGTGGGCTGGATGTAGATGTTGCGGATGACACTCTTGTAGGAGCTGAACCGCCCGATGGCGTTGGTGGGCCAGTCCGTCGTCAGGCCGTAGGGGGCAAAGACCCCCAGGCCGGCGGCAAACCGATCGCTGAACCCATGGGTGACGTACAGCGCCGGTACGGGGAAGGTCTTGTCGTTGAGATCGGAGCTGAGCCCGGTGGCATCCTGGGTGAAGCCGCCGGACGGTCTGATGAGGGTCCCGCCCGCCGAGATCTGGGTCCGCCCTTTGGGAGTGCCGGCGAGGCCGGCGGGATTGTAGAACATGCTGGACCCGTCGTCACAGGGATCCGCGACCCCGGTGCCGGCTCGGCCCATGGCACAGCTGCTGTGTTCGTTCACGCTGAAACCTTGAGCCGTCAGGGACGCCGGCGTCCACGTCAGGGCGAGCAGTCCGCTGACGGCCAACCAGACAACGTTTTGTCGCATAGAAAGCTCCAGAGGAGAAACCGGGGTGTGCTGTGAGGCGGGTGGCAAGGGAGTGACCCGGGCTATTCTACGCCCGGCCCACACTATTGTCAAAAGGAGAATCTTCATGTCGGGAATGCGGTGGGTAACGATCCGCCGTAACGGGCCCGATCAGCGGTCAGTGCAGCGTAGTGCTGTCGGGTCCGGGGAGCGGAGCGCCCCCCGAAATCAGGCCAACGGTCAGGGGAACGCGGTGGCTCGCGTCGCCATCCAGCTGGATCTCGAAGGCGTAGGCCCCGGGCTGCGGCAGGGGGAGGTCGAACACCAGCACCGCCCCGGCCTCGACTTCCGTGACCCCGGCCGGCGGCTCGCCGAAGTGCACCGCTCCTTCTCCTTCAAGCAGCGTATTCCCCCGATCATCGACGAACCGGATGGCCAGGCGGTGCTCGCCGATTTCGGTGCGCCGCCCGCGCACCCGCAGGACGAGATGGGCCCGCGGATGCACCGCCGGGAACTGGGGCACCCACACATGCTGAAACAGGCCCAGGACGGAAAGCTTCCCCTGCTGGTCGATCAGGGCGTAGTCGGCGAGGACGGCAAAATCGAGCAGCAGGTCAGGTCACCCGGATCGAGGTGATCACGTCGTTCTTGCGGATCTGGTTGACCACATCCTGCCCCGTCGTCACCTGGCCAAACACGGTGTGCTTGCCGTCGAGGTGCGCCTGGGATGAGTGACAGATGAAGAACTGGCTGCCGCCGGTGTCCTTGCCGGCGTGCGCCATCGAGAGCGTGCCCGCCACGTGCTTGTGGGTGTTGCGGCTGGTCTCGCACTTGATGTTGTAGCCCGGGCCGCCGGTGCCGGCGCGCGGGTCGTTCTCGGTGCGGGAGTGCGGATCGCCGGCCTGCACCATGAAGTTGTTGATGACACGGTGAAACCGGGTGCCATCATAGAACTTGTCGTTGGCGAGCTTCTCGAAATTGGCGACCGTGCCGGGCGTCTCATCGGCGAACAGCTCGGCGACGATCGTGCCCCGGCTGGTTTCGAAGGTGGCGGTTTTCATGGATGAGTTGGGCTGGTAGGCGGTTGGACGGTTGGTTCCTGACGCCCCACATACTAACC
>JAWXBX010000330.1:0-2890 GCA_034440415.1 Gemmatimonadota bacterium
CCCGCCCGACAGCCCGGCCCCGCTCACTCCGGTGCATCTGCTCGTGCCCGGCCGGCGGAACAATCCACCCGAGCCGGGCATCCGGCCGTTGTGCGTCTTCAATCCGATCCATCACATGGAACTGCCGGAGCTCTTCATGGAGTTCATCAGTTCGATGACGGGCAAATCGCCCTCGACCACCGGCGCGGGATCCGAGGGAGCGCTGACCAAGGGTCCGTTCAACGCCCTGCCTCCGATCATCGATCTCAACGCGGCCCTCGTTTCGCTGATTCTCACCGGCCACGATGTCTTCATCTCCGCCGCCGGATACGTCGGCCCCAAGGTCCGCGTCGATCACGACATCAGTCTGCTGGTGCCCGAAATCTTCGCCCGGATGACCCCGGCCGAACGCAGCGCGCGCAATCTCATCGCCGACGGCTGCCTCGAGCCGTGTGTTGACTTCGAATTCGCGGGCAAGACCGTGGCGGCCAGCCGGCTCGGCTATCGCATCACCGCGACCTTCGTGCGCATCTACTTCGCCCGCGTCTTCGCCCACCCGCACGTCGTCCTCACCGACGAAATGCTCAAACCCGAGTTGCAGGACCCGGCCGTGTTCGCTGATGGCATGGACAACATCCTCGCGACGCATCGTCGCGTGGCCGAGAGCTACTTCAACGACGGCAGTGCGAACCTTGCCTGCCCGCCGCTGCGGGCCCTGCTGGAAATCATGGCCCATGGCACCACCCCGGACGGCCAGGGTTTGCAGTCCCCCGCCGTGCGCCAACTCTTCACCCGGCAGCATCTCACCGGGAGCTCGTGGTACGCGGACCGGCTCCAGGCCAGCCAGCGTTCGGCGCAACACCGGTGGACCCAGCACGTCCACTCGCTCGATCTGTTCATCGACCAACCGCACTACGCGGACGTGGCTGCCCGTCTCGGGATCCACGACCGTCTGGTGCATGCCCGGAACGAACTCGCTCGCGTCTCATCCCCCGAATACCTCGCCAGCCTCGCCGGCAGCATCGGCGTCCAGCCGCTCAGCTGAGCCGTCGCGACCTCCTCTCTTCCGCGCGGACCCGCCCCTCCTGGAGCCAGACAATCGTATCCGCCGCCTCCAGCAGGGCGTTGCCGTGGGCCGCGACAATCACCGTCGTGCCTCGCTCCGCACGTTTTCGCAACGCCGCCACGACCTGACGTTCCGAATCCCCATCGAGCGCCGAGGTCGGTTCATCGAGCAGGAGGATCGGCGCGGGCCGGTAAAACGCCCGCGCCCAGGCGAGCCGTTGACGCTGCCCCCCGGAAAGGTTGGCCCCCCCCTCCTGCAGCCAGGTGCCGAAGCCCGCGGGCTGGGACTCGATCCACTCGATCGCACCCGCGTCCCGACACGCCTCAAGCAAACGGGGCAGGTCGGGCGCTTTCCCTTCCGGTGTCAGGTTCTCCAGAATCGTTCCGGTGAAGAGCTCGACACGCTGGGGAAGAACGGAAAGCCCGCGTCGGAGTCCATCCAGTTCAAACAGGGCGAGGTCGACCTCCCCGATTCGTACCCGCCCCGACTCGGGGCGGTAATGCGCCTGCAACAGCGCCAAGAGTGAGCTCTTGCCACAGCCCGAGGGTCCGGCCAGGACGGTCAATTCACCGCGGCGGCAGGTGAGGCTGAGTTCGCGCAGGATCGGCAGTCGCCCCGGATGGCAAAACGAAACGCCCTCGAAGCGCACATCCCCGGTCGTCAACTCGGTCAAGGCGACCGTGCCGGGATTGTGCTCCCGTTCCAGATCCAGAGTCTCGTAGAGCCGCTCGGTCGCCACCAGCGCCTCCTGGACTGATCCGTTGAGCGTCACCAAGGCTGCGCAGGGCCCGGACAGGTAGCCTGCCAGCGTGTAGGCGCTCATCAGCTCGCCGACACTCAGTTGCTGATGCAGCACCAGCCACGCGCCCACCCAAAGCGTTGCGAGCGTATAGATCTGCGTGGCTCCCTGCGCCAGCGTCCCCCACCACAATCCCGCCTCGGCCGATCGCCGGGTGGCCCGGAGCAACCGGACGAGGTGATTTTCCGTCAGGAGCGCTTCGCGCGGCTCCAGGCTCATCGCACGAACCGTCCCCTGCAGTCCAAGCGACTCGGTCAACTGAGCCTGCCATTCAGCACCCCGCACCATCGTCTCGCGCTGCCGGGTTCGATTGACCCGATTGATCACGGGATAAAGCAGCGACTGGAAAAGAACCAGCGCGGCAGCCAGCAGCCCGATGCGGGGGTGGTACAGCGAGAGCCCGCCGAGCGATGCCGCCACCACCAAGGGATGCAGGACCAGGCTGACCAGCGTCGAATTGAGGAAGGCCCGGATCTTCACCGCGTCACCGATCCGCGACATCATTTCTCCGACGCGCATGCCCTCATGGAACGTCCGCGGCAAGGCCAGCAGGTGGCGGTGATATCCGAGGATCAGCGAGGCATCGAGTCGCTGGGAAACCCGCAGTGCCAGGCGCGTCTGGATCCAGCCCAGCGCCAGTCGGGCCACGATCACCCCGGCCATGCCCAGCCCCAGCACGAGGAGCAGTCGAAAGTCCTGATCGGGAAGAACGGTGTCGATCAGGCGCTCCACGTAAAGCGACATGGCCAGCCCAAGGATCGTCGCCAACACCGCGCCCATCACCGCCTGAACCACCATCGGCCGATGTGGACGAAGGAGTTGCCACAGCCGGGTCCACGAGCCGGCATCCCGCCGGGGACGCAGGTCATCGCCGCCGGTCGGATCCGGAGCCGCCGTCGCGAGCAGAAACACCCCGCTGCAAAGACCCGCAAGCTTCTCCGGCGTCCAGGCCGCGCAACGGCCGACCGCCGGATCCATCACCCGCACGCTCCGGGAACCGATTCGATCGATCACGACGTAGTGGTGCTGTCGTGACGGCAGGATCA
>JAWXBX010000331.1:0-14650 GCA_034440415.1 Gemmatimonadota bacterium
CTCCTTCTCCTGCTTCCCTCCGGTCCGCGCGAGGAGCTGCAGGCCGAGCAGATGACGCTGGCCAGTCGGCTGGTATTCGTGACGAGTGAAGTCGTGGCGACCGCGGTCGCTTCGCGTCCGGGGAGCCCGGTCCGTTCCACCGCTCGTGGCCTCTTCGTGCGTTCCGGCGCATCGGTCTTCCTCGTCGATCGGCAGGTGGACTGATGCCCCGCCTCGGCATCGCGCTCGGCGAGCGCCTGCTTGTCGCTCGACTCGCCGGCAAGGCGACCGAGTTCCGCGCTGAACTGCCGCCACTGCGCGACGATCCGGCGGTGTGGGCCGACGTCGCCCAGGCACTTGGCGGGATCGTCGAATCGCTGGCACTGCCGGACCATCCGACGGTGGATATCGCCCTCCTCCCTCCGCTGGTGCAGCTGCGCCGTATCGAGCTGCCACGCCTGCGACAGCAGGAGCGGCTGCGGGTGATTGCCCGTGACGCCGCGCGCTACTTCGGTGGTATCGCCGAACCGCAGGTGGTGGGGGTCCATCTTCTCGATGCCCGCCGACGTTCGCCGGAGGCGCTGCTCGTCGCGGCCACACCAAGCTGGTTGCTTGACCGCCTGGCCGCGCTTGCGGTGGAACTCGACTGGCGGATCCACCAGGTCATCCCCGCGCACGTCGCATGGATCGATGGCAAAGGCGCCGGATCGATGGCCGTGGCTGGCGTTGGCACGGTCGAACTGATCGCATGGTCCGGCTCACAATTGACCGGCGTGCGCCGCACGCCAGCCACAGCGGAGCGTGTCGTTGCCGCGGTGAAGGAGCTGCAGCGCGTCGGGTCGGTCTCGCTCGTGGGATCATTGGCGTCCGACGCCGCTCTCGGAGCGGCACTCGCCGCGTCCGGCAGTCCCGTGATCCAGCTCCCCGCCGTCGACCCTGCTGCTCTTGCTGCAACCCATGCCGGGCGGCGCAGTACACTCGAACTCGTCCCTGATCCCGTCATCAAACGGCGCCGTGCATGGGCTCGGACCGTGACCCACCGCCTGCTCGCGGGGGCAGCGGCGCTCCTGCTCGGTGCGGTCGGACTGGTCCGCTGGGATCTGCGCCAGGAGCTCGCAGCAGTGTCCACGGCTCGTGCCGCGGTGCGGGAGGAGGTGGCTGCCGCGCTCGCCAGCCGTGATTCGCTGGAGCTGATGCGGGGAACTCTCACGGTGCTGGCTCAGGCGGAAACGACTGCCCCGCGCTGGACGACGCTGCTTGGAGCACTCGCCTCCCACCTGCCTGACGATGGTTCACTGACCAGCCTCGAAGCGGTCGGCGACAGCGTGGCGCTGGAAGGCCAGGCTGATGAAGCGGGCGATGTCTTCGTGGCGCTGCGTCAGGCTTCGATGGTCGCCTGGCTGCAGGCCAGCAGCCCGATCCGGCAGGAGGCCGATGGCGATGCCCCGCCGATCGAGCATTTCACCGTGACGCTTCGACTGCGGCCAACACCGGGCATTGTGAAGGTCACCGAATGACCCGGAGCTCACTCCGCGCCCTGCTTACCTCCGCCTGGGGAAGGCTCCGCCCCGCCGATCGTCGTGCCCTCCGGCTCAGCGCATGGATCGTCGTACCGGCCCTCTGTTATGCTTTTCTGATCAAGCCAGTGGCGATCGATCTGTTCGATGCCCGGGCTCGGCTGGACCAGGCCCGGGCGCTGCAGTCACGCGAGCTGGCCGTCCTCGCCGCCACGCCCGGGCTTCCCGCCCTGCGGGCGCAGAGCCTTGTTGCGCTCACCGACGAACGCACTCGGCTCTTTCCCGGGGCCGATCCCGTCGCCGCGTCCGCGGCGCTGGTGCGCTACGTCGCCGCGCGGGCGGGTGAGCATCGCCTGTTGATCCAGTCGAGTGAGACGCGGCCGGAGCAGGTGCTCGACGGCGGTCTGGTGCGGCTCTCAGTGGAACTCCGCGGTATCAGTGACCTGGCCGGCGTGATCGGGTGGCTGCACGCACTGGAATCGGGGCCGATGCTGGTGCGAGTAGAGGAGCTGCGCATCCGTGCCGCGGAACGAGTGAACGCCACCGATCTCGACGCCGACACCGAGGAGGTGCTGGGCGTTTCGGCTGTCGTCACCGGCTTCAGTCTGGCGGGCAGCACGCCGGAGGCCGTCGCGATGCACGTCGCCGCACCGGAAGCGCCATGAACTGGGATCGGCGCTGGACCCGCGACATGTTCGCCGCCGCATCGTTGCTGGCGGGCAGCGGAGGGCTCTTTGGCTGGGCCGCGAGCCGTCTGCTGACGCTGGATGTGACACCGGCTGCCCGCGCGATGCAGCTCGATTCCGTCGCTGCCAAGCTCCTCCCTCGTCAGGCGACTCCCGCCGCGATCCGGCATCAGGCGATCCTGGCCGATCCCTTCCGGCCCGAGCGCTCACCGGCGTCGATCGCCTTCCGCATGCCGAGCGATGCGTCGGCTGGAGTGGCAGTGGTGAGTCACACGCCGGAGGAGGGGCTGGTGCTCGTGGGCACCGCGCTCCTGCCGGATGGCCGCAGCTTCGCGATGTGCCGGATCGGCGCCGATCCGCCGCGGGTGGTGCGGGTGGGCGAGCGGGTCGGCGAATACACCTTGCGACTTGTCACTCAGGGCCAGGCGCGGTTCGAGACCGCGGCGGGCCGTATCATTGATGTCCGGGTACCGAAGGCGGGGAGTTAGCATGCGAACACATCGAATGGGTGGTACCGTGCTGGTGCTTCTGCCTCTGCTGCTGTGCGCCGCGAGGGGCGCGGTTGCGCAGGAACCGGTCAAGGTGACGCCGCAGGGGGTGCTGCTCGATTTCCAGGACGCCGACTTGCGCTTTGTCATCACGGCGCTGGCAGAAGCTGGTGACATCAATGTGGTCTACGGCGAGCTGCCCCAGCGGCGGGTGACCCTGCGGATGAAGCAACCGGTCTCCCGCGAAGGGCTGCGGCCGCTGCTCAAGAGCTTGGCGCAATCCAACGGACTGAGGGTCACCGAAACCGCCGACTTTCTCCGGCTCGATAGCGGCGTGGCCGGTGGGCTTCCGGCGCGGGACTCGGCCCGACAGCCAGCGCCGGATGTCGCACTCGTGGTCTATCGCCTCAAGCATGCCAAGGCCTCCCAGCTCGCCAGCACGCTGCAGAGCATCTTTGCCGGCGGTCGGGGTGACGCAGCTACCGGGCTCCGGTCGGTGCCGCTCTCCGAGGAGCTGGAGACCCGCCTGCCGCCTGCGGGTGCTGATGATTCGACCGCTCCAACCCCGCGGGTCGATGTGCAGTTGGGTGATGCTCGGCCCTTCATCCCCGGGCAGCTCAAGGGGCAGATCCAGATCGTGCCCGACGAGCGCACCAACGCACTCATCGTGCGGGCCCTTCCGGCCGACTGGGCGATCCTCAAGCAGACCATTGAGCAGCTCGATATCCGGCCGTTGCAGGTGCTTATCGAAGTTGTCATCGCCGAGGTCAAGCGGACCAGCGAGACCGGCTTCTCGGCGTCGGGCACCGTCAAGGATGCCCGGGGCAATCCGCGTGTTGAAGGCACCCTGGAAGATGCCAAGGCGGCGCGCAGCGTTCTCCTGCGCCTGTTGAGCGGCGGGGCGGTGAATCTCGACCTCGCCCTCTCCGCGCTCGCCTCACGCGGAAACGTCCGTATTCTGTCGCGCCCGGTGATCATGGCGCAGAACAACCAGGAGGCCCGGATCCTCATCGGATCGGAGCGGCCATTCATCCAGGCCAGTCGCTCTCTGCCCACTGATGCCGGCGTCCGTGACCAGGTCATCCAGTACCGTGATGTCGGCACCAAGCTCACGCTCACGCCCACCATCAACTCCGACGGCTACGTCAACCTCCAGGTGCTGCAGGAGGTGAGCACCGCGACGGCGGAGGTGCAGTTCGGTGCGCCGGTGATCAGTACTCGCGAAGCGTCCACTCATCTCTTCATTCGTGATGGCCAGACGGCGGTGATCGGCGGGCTGATCGACCGGCAGCAGGAGAAGAGCAAGTCCGGCATTCCCGGGCTGATGGACATCCCCCTGCTTGGCGGATTGTTCAGCACGACGCGAAACACCAGTTCCAACAGCGAGCTCTTTCTGTTCCTCACGCCGTACCTGATTCAGACCGACGACGATATCGACCGGACCCGGGAGGGGATCCGCCACGATGCGCCCCTGCTGCGGGACCTGGTGCCTGGCGCTGCCCCGCGGGACACCACGTCGAAGGCACGCCAGCCATGACCGGGCTTGCAACCGAAGTCGCTGGAGCTGGTTCGACGAAGCCGGCCCGTCGCGCTGTGGAAGTCCTTGCCCAGCTCGCCGAAGTTTCGCGGCTCGATCTTCGGCTCACCGCCCCCTTCCTGGAGCACTACGCCGTACTCCCTCTCGACCGGGACGGTGACCTGGTTCGTGTCGCCACCTGGATCGAGTCTCCGGATCCGCAGGCCCTCGATGACCTTCGGCTCATCCTGGGTGCTGATCTGGTGCTCGAACCTTTCCCCGAGCAGGAACTGCGTGCTGCGATCCGCAGGGTCTACGGCGGCGCGGCGGTGACTGCGGAGCAGGTCATCGCGGCGTTACCCGCAGTGACGCTGTCGTTCGATGGGCAGGAGCTTGCGCTCGACGACCTGGTCCACCTGGCCAACGAGGCGCCGGTCATCAAGCTCGTCAACCTGCTTTTGCTTGAGGCCCTGGAGAGCAGAGCCTCGGATGTCCACCTCGAGGGCTACACCGATGGCCTTCGGGTCCGCTATCGGGTCGATGGAGTCCTGCAGGATGCTCCATCGCCGCCCGCCCAGCTCACCGCGGCGGTTATCAGTCGCCTCAAGATCATGGCCGATCTCGACATCGCGGAGCGGCGGGTGCCGCAGGACGGCCGCATCCGGCTCCGGCTGCAGGACCGGCAAGTGGATGTGCGGGTCTCCACCATTCCTACTCTGCACGGCGAAAGCGTCGTGCTGCGTCTGCTCGATCGGGAAGGACGACGCGGCAGCCTGACCGAGCTGGGGATGAGCGCCAGCGACCTCCCGCGCTTCCTCGCCGTGATCGGCCGGCCTCATGGCATTGTGCTCGCCACCGGACCGACCGGTTCCGGCAAGACCACCACGCTGTACGCGGCGCTGGAGCAGATTCGCTCGGGGCGGGAGAAGATTCTCACCGTCGAGGATCCGGTGGAATACGAGCTGCCCGGCATTCCCCAGATGCCGGTGAATGAAAAGGTCGGCGTCACCTTCGCGACTGCGCTTCGTGCCCTGCTGCGGCAGGACCCGGATGTCATGCTGGTCGGTGAAATCCGTGATGGTGAGACCGCGGAGATCGCCACCCAGGCGGCCCTCACCGGTCACTTGGTGCTTTCCACGCTGCACACCAACGACGCTCCGAGCGCCATCACCCGTCTGATCGACCTCGGTATCGCCCCCTACCTCGTCGCCAGTACCGTCGAGGCGGTGCTGGCCCAGCGGCTGGTGCGGGTCCTTTGCCCCCACTGTAAGGAGGCCGGGCCCCTTCCGGCCGAATGGCATTCGCTCTTTGAGCTTCCCGGCGAAGCGATCTGGTATGGCCGCGGCTGCGGCGAATGCCGCGGCACCGGCTTTCGTGGCCGGACCGGGGTGTACGAGCTCATGGTGCTGGACGAGGTGCTGCGGCAGGAGATCGGGCAGCAGCGGAGCGCCGGCGACGTCCGGCGGGCCGCTGTGGGGCGCGGCATGCGCTCATTGCGGCAGGACGGGCTTCGGCTCGTCCAGGAAGGCCTGACCACAGTGGAGGAGGTGCTGCGGGTGACGCCGGGGTAGGCGAGTCCGGAGCACCGGGGCCATAAGCTCAGAGCTTGGGTGGTCGAATGATCGGTACCCCAGCCAATCGCCCAATTCTCAATACCCGAGGGAGGCCCGCTGTATCACCCTGGCGGGTCACTCTGATCAACGGAACGGTCGCTGCAACGGCCCGTCAGCACGCTGTCGAGCCCGGGGTGGCGATTGCGGCCGTCGGAGCTCCCGTCGCCACACCCGGCGAGTGTCCTGCGCAGCCCGGAACCGCTGCTGTCGGCGCCGATGAACCCGTTGCACCTGCCGGAATTGGCGCTGCGCACGCCGGAAGGTGTGCCGCACCGCTCGGCTAGGGCGTTGCCAATGTCGCCGTGCGTGCTGCAGGAGGAAACGCAGGAATTGCGATCGCCCTGGACGAGTGGGATGTCCATCGTGTCGCTCGGAGCCCGGATCCAAGAACGGGTAGGTCAGGCGTCTCTGCCTGACCTACCCATTCACGATCCCTCCTCGCTGCAGGCGGAGCAGGAGCTCCGTCGCCACCCAACATCATTCCCCACCCAGCTCCCCTGCATTTTGTGGGGGCAGGCGTCCCTGTTTGTCCCCGCCCCTACGGTTGTCCGCCCGCCGGATGCACCGATTCGATCCGCTCGAACACCACGAACGGCAGGCCCGGCACCAGGCGGGGACGGGCGACAATCAGCCACTGCTCGGCGGCCACCGGCGGCGGCAGCACCACTACTTCCTTGAGTGTCAGCAGCACGAGGGCGGCAAAGAGCACGGCGGTGGCGGTGGCGGCCCAGGTTGAAACCCGGGGTGGATGCGCCTCGGGGACCACCTCACCACTGGCGAGGCGTGCCTCGAGCCGGGCACGGAAATCGGGGGTGGGGAGCACCTGCCCGCCACGCAGAAGATCGACCCCTTCGCGCAGTGCCCGATCGTAGCCGGCGCAGGCGGGGCACACCTCCATGTGGTCGTCCATATTGGCCGCCAGCTCAGGGTCGTGCGCGTCCCGATAGGCGGAATACTGGCGACGGAATTCCGGGCAGTCCATGGATCGTGGTATGCAGGTCTAGGGGATGCCAGCGCGACGTAACAACCGCGACGTCACCCCTGATTGTACCATCGAACCTGTCCAAGGTTCCAGCAACGCGCGTGATCTAATCGAGTTTGGGGCCGATCAGCTCGGCAAAACTCTGCCGCGCGCGGTTCAGCCGGCTCTTCACCGTCCCGAGATTGCAGTGCATGATCTCGGCGATCTCCTCGTAGCTCTTCCCTTCCAGCTCGCGCAGGACGAACACCTCGCGGTGGTGCGAGGAGAGCAGGGCGACGGTCTGGTCGACCAGCGACTTGAGCTGCCGCTGCTCGTAAAGATCGTCGGGGCGGTTGGCGAAGTCCTCGAATTCGATGGGCCGATCGTCGTTCTCGTCCCTTGATCGGGCCTGCTCGAAGGCCACGAGCGGGGAACGGCCCCGGTTGCGCAGCTCGTTCTTGGCCAGGTTCGAGGCAATGGTGTAGACCCAGGTCGAGAACTTCCGGGTGCGGTCGAAGCGGCCGAGGTGGCGGTGCACTCGCAGGAACGCCTCCTGCACCAGGTCCTCGGCCCGTTCCCGGTCGCCAATCATGCGGTAGACGAAATTCAGCAGCCGCACCTGGAAGCGTGAGACGATCTCCCCGAAGGCGCGGGGATCGCCCTGGAGGTGGGCTTCGATCAGCGCATTGATCTCGAGCTGGGGCCCGGCAACCGGACGCGCGAGCTGCGGCGTCCCGGTCAGGGCGGACTTCAGGAGACGAAAGAACACCACCTGTCCCTCCTACCCGCGCCCGATGGCGCGAAATGCCTGCACATAGAGCAGCGCTACCAGTGTCTTGCCGTCGGCGATCTCGCCCCGCTCCATCATCCCCAGCACCTCCGTCCACCGCGTGGGCCGCAGCTCGAGAAACTCGTCCGCCTCGCGCTGATGCGCCCCCTGCACCAGTCCGTCGGCCACGTACAGGTGGATCCGTTCATCGGTGAAGCCCGGCGTAGTGTAGATCGTGGTGAACCGTTCCAGCCGCTCGGCCCGCATGCCGGTTTCCTCGACCAGTTCGCGGCGGGCACAGTCGTCCGGTGTTTCTCCCGCGTCCAGCCGCCCCGCGGGAATCTCCCAGATGTAGCCGTCCGCCGCGTGGCGGAACTGGTGGATCAGCAGCACCCGCGGGTCAGGCGAGCCGGGCGGATCGACGAAGGGGACGACGGCCGCCGCTCCAGGGTGACGGATCATCTCCAGCGGGCCCTGCGATCCATCGGGAAATCCGACGGTGTCCACGTCGAGACTGATGACGCGCCCCTGGTAGCGGCGTTCGGAGGAGAGCAATGTCATCGCGCTAACATGCCGGTCGGTGCGTCACGCATCAAGGGTAGGCCGGGCGACGGTCGCGGGCAAGGATGGCCTGTCGAACATTGAACAGCGATTGGGCGCCGGGGGCCGCATGTAGGGGCCGCGTGTAGGGGCCGCATGCAGGGGCCGCATGTAGGGGCCGCATGTAGGGGCCGCATGTAGGGGCCGCATGTAGGGGCCGCATGTAGGGGCCGCATGCATGCGGCCCCTACATCCGGCCCGCGCATGCCGGAGCGGATCTTCTCGACATCCCAGACCACCACGACATGGACCCTCGCGGGATCGATGTACCGCCGTGCCACCCGCTGCACATCCGCGGCGGTGACCGCCCCGACCTGCCTGAGATAGGTGGTGAACCAGCTCGTCGGCAGGCCGAAGTCGAGCAGCTCACCGATCTGGTCGGCCATCTGGCCGGTGGTCTCGAACTGACCCGGCAGGGCCAGCGCGATATAGTTGCGGGCGCGGTCCAGCTCGATCTCGCTCACCGGCGCATCGCGGATCGCGTTCAGCTCCTTGAAGAACTCCACCAGCGAACTGTCGGTGACGTCGCTGCGCACCGCGGAACGGGCCACGAACGGCCCCGGCAGCGGCCGCCAGGCGAAGCTGGAGCCGGCGCCGTAGGAGTACCCCTTTGTTTCCCGCAGATTCTGGTTGAGCCGGGAGGAGAATGAGCCGCCGAGGATGGTGTTCATCACCTCGATGGCAGCGTAGTCCGGGTTGGCGCGGAGCACGCCGGGAGCACCGATCATGATCACCGACTGTGCGGCACCCGGCTTGTCCACCAGGTACACGGTGCGCTGCGCGGGAGGCGCCACGGCCGGTGCGACCGGTGGCCTGAGCCGCGCCATGCGATCGGGAATCCAGCGGCCAAAGCGGGCTGCGATCTCGCGCTTCGCTTCGGCGATGGTGATATCGCCGCTGATGACGAACTCCGCCTGGTCCGGCCTGGCGAGGCGCTGGTAGAAGCGGCGCACCGCCAGCGAGTCCAGCTGCGCAGTCGAGCTGGAGTCGCCGTTGGCCGGGCGATGATCGGGGTGTCCGGCGGGAAAGGTGATCGCGTTGAAGGCCAGGCTCGCCGTCGGGTTCGGCTGGTCCCGCTGCTGGATGATCTGCGCCAGTCGGAGGTCCCGCTCGCGGGCGACATCGGTGGCCTTGAACGTCGGGCGGAGCGCGAGATCGGCGAGGAGATCGAGTCCCTCCGCCAGCGTGCGCTTCGGGGTGTTGAGGCTGACGTACAGATGATCCCAGTCGGCCGCGGTGGAGAGATCGGCGCCGAGGTAGGCGGCTTGGGCGGCGATGCCAAAGGCGTCACGAGTGCCGGCGCCTTCGTCCAGCATGTTGGCGGTGAAGGTCGCCAGACCGGCGAGATCACCATCGAGCCGGGCGCCGCCGTTGATCCGGAGCGTGATTTGCACCAGCGGTACTTCGTGCATCTCCACCAGCCGGAGGGTGATGCCATTCGGCAGCTTCGCCAGCTGCACGGCGGGGAGGCGCAGCTCGGCGGGAGCGCCGAGGGGTGGCGGCTGGGTGAGACTGGTCTGCGCTGCCAGGGGCGCGGCGAGGACGAGGGCCGCGATGCAGGCGAAAGAGCGGCGCGGGGCGCGGGGCGGATGCGCGGTCATGGCGTCACCTGCGTCGGCGTGGCGGCGAGTTCGGGATGGCCCTGCGGTACGACGCTCAGCATCACGCGTGGCGCCTGCAGGTAGCGCTTTGCCACCCGCTGGATATCCGCCGCGGTCACGGCGCGGTAGCGGCTGAGCTCGGCGGCGAAGCCGTCGGCGGTGCCGGTGCGGACGAAGTAGCTGTTGAGCTGGTCGGCCTTCTCGTTGACCGTCTCCAGCTGGCGGAGCAGGTTCGCCTCGGTGGAGTTCTTGGCCTGATCCAGCTCCCGTGCAGTCGGTCCGTCGTTCGTCAGGCGGTTGAGCTCGGGAGCCAGCGTCCCCTGCAGCTCGGGCAGTCCCTTCCCCGGTCGCGCGGTGGCCACGATCCAGAAGTCGCCGGCGAGGCGCTTGCCGTCCTGGAAGGCGAAGACGCCGGAGGCCGACTGGTCCTCATAGGCCATGGCCTGGGTCAGCCGGCTGTTCTTCTCGCCGGAAAGGAGGTAGGCGAGGAGGTTGAGCGCGGCGGCGTCGTCGGCCTGGTCCTTTACCGTCGGCCAGACATAGTACAACCGGGCCGCCTGCACCCGTTCCTCGAGCACGCCGCTCGTGTCCCGCGCCAGGCGGGCCGCTTCGGCGGTGGCGCGGGGCAATGCGGGTCCGCGCGGAATATGGCCGAAGTACTCCCCTGCCAGTCGCAGGACTTCGCTGGTCTTCACCGCACCTGCCACGACGAGGGTCGCGTTGTTGGGGACGTAGTGACTGCGAAAGAAATCCTGCACATCACCGAGGGAGGCGGCGGAGAGATCGGTCATGGAGCCGATCACCGGCCAGGAGTAGGGATGACCCGCGGGATACAGCAGGGCGAGGATCGTCTCGGTCGCGAGGCCGTAGGGCTGATTCTCGGAGCTCTGGCGCCGCTCGTTCTTCACCACGTCGCGCCGCAGGTCCACTTTTCCCCCGGTCATCACCGGCAGCAGGCCCCCCATCCGGTCCGCTTCCAGCCAGAGCATGAGTGCCAGCGCGTTCGACGGGCCCCACTCGTAGTAGTTGGTGCGGTCCTCGGTGGTGGAGCCGTTGTTGTTGGCCCCGGCCGCCTCGAGCATCCGGTCGAACGTGGGGTACTCCGCGTACTCCGAGCCCATGAACATCAGGTGCTCGAACAGATGGGCAAAACCGGTCCGGCCGGCCTTCTCGTCGCCGGAGCCGACATGGTACCAGATGTTCACCGCCGCGACCGGAACCGACTGGTCCTCGTGCACGATCACGGTGAGCCCGTTGGCGACGGTATCGACCGTGACCGGTGCGGTCAGCGATGGCGCCTGGGCGGCGAGTGAGGCCGCGGTGGCAAAGACCAGCGCGAGCCCCCAGCCGCAGGCACGAAAGGGTATCACGAGACAGCTCCGGGTGAAAAACGGTGAACCGCTGGCGCTCAGCCGACACCGGACGACAATAGTACCAAGCGGTCCCCTCTCCGCCTGCCTCAGGGCCCTGCATGGCGGTTCTGGCACTACATCCGCCCTCTCCGGCACGGCCGCCCGTCCGTGTCGCGCCGTGGCTGATCGCGGCTGCGGTCGTGTGGGGTGGGCTCGCCCTGTCCGCGCTGCTGGGACCCTTCACCAGCTCACCCCTGAGCTGGCGGTTTCTCTGCTATACCGCCACCTCCCTGACGGTGGGCCTGCTGTTCCAGGCAGCCGCGCGACGTACCGACCTGAGCCCCCGCCTCCGGCTGGTGCTCCGGATCAACGCAGCGGCGTTCGGGGTGACCGCGTGCAGCTATCTCTACAACTCGCTGGCCTTGCTCGGGTGGTTGACGCCACTGCCCCCGGCGGCGGGCGCACTGGTCACACTGTCCACCTATGGCATCGCGGTCGTCGGCCTCCTCTAGTGGCCGCGGGCGCCGCTGTCGCGAGCGCGCTGGTGGCAGTTTGGCCTTGACGCCACCATCGGCGCCGCCGGCATGTCGCTCTTCCGCGTTGTGTTGGCGACCCTGCCGGGGACTCACCCCTCCGTTGGCGCCAACGAACGTCTCACGGTCCTCGCCTATGGCGCGGCGCAGCTGCTGGATCTGATCGCCCTCAACATCGTGATGATCAGAGGGTTGCCACTGCCCAGCCGGCGAGCGTTCTGGACCTTCATGACGGCGCTGGTCCTCGAGATCGTCAGTCTCGTGCTGATGCAGTACTTCACGGCGGCCCTTCCGCAGGGGGTCACCAGCAGGTCTGACGACGCCTTCTACATCATCGTCCAGCTGCTCCACGCCTGGTCGGGCATCCTCTTTCTGTACGGTCCGCTGCGGGAGCCGGCGACCTCGCTGCTTCCCTCCTGGATGCCCACCTTCAACCCGCTACCGCTGCTTGCCATCGTGGGGGTAGGCGCACTGCTGGTGGGTGAGAGCATCGCGGGCCACCCGGAGATGGTGCGTACGCTCGCCATCGGCCTGGTGCTGCTGGTGGCGCTGCTTGTCGTCCGCCTGATGGCGACGGTCTGGGAGAACGTGCGGCTGGTGCGACAGGGGGCGGCGCTGCAGGCGGAGAAGCTCGAAGCGCTCCGGCGGATCGCGGGCGGAATCTCGCATGAGTTCAACAATATGCTTACGGCCGTCATCGGCCACGCCGATCTGGGGCTCTCCGAGGTGGAACCGGCGTCCCGGGTGGGGCATGATCTCCAGGGCATCCGTGCCGCTGCCGCTCGGGCGGCGCACCTCACCCACCAACTGCTCGCCTTCAGCGGCAGACAGTTCACCGGCCTGGCGCCGCTCGATCTCGCCGCCGAGTTGCGTGCGCTCGCGTCCCGGATGCGCGAGGCGGCAGGGCGTCATGTGACGGTGGTGCTCGAGCTTCCTGGCTCGCCGGCCCGCACGATCGGAGACGCGGCCCAACTGGGCGAATTCGTGCTGACACTAGCGCACCGCGCCGAGCGGGGGATGCCGGGCGGGGGAATACTGCGGCTGGAGCTCGCAGAAGTCGAGCTGGAGGGGCCACTCACCGATGCGACCCTGACGGTGGGCGTGGGGTCCTACCTCGTGCTCTCCATCAGTGACACCGGCCCGACCATCCCGCCCGAACTGCTGCCCCACCTCTTCGAGCCGTACTTTCCCGCCGGGTCGGGCTCAAGGGTGCCAGAGCTGGGATTGGCTGCACTGCACGGTATCGCGACGGTGCACAATGCGGGCTTGAGGGTGCAGGCGATACAACCTCACGGCACAATCGTCAGTCTCTACCTGCCTCGGCTCACAGCCTGAACATCACGATCGGGATCTTGGCGGCTTCGGCCAGAAAATAGGGCAGCTCGATCTGCCAGCTGGCCGAGATCGGGCTGGTCGTGGTGGGTGAGGTCCATGCGGTGAGCAGGGTACGGGCCACTTCGAATCGCAGCCGCAGCATATGAAAGGGGTCGCTCACCAGGAGCACCCGGCGTACCCGATGCTCCCCGGCCCACGCCGCGACTGCGGTGATGGACGCCTGGGTCGAGCGGCCCTCCGGCCGGACGATCACCGCATCCCGCGGTACATGACGGGCGACCAGGTACTGCTGCCCCACGGTCGCTTCGCTGTCCCGGTCGCCATCGCCAATGCCGCCCGTCACGATGACGAGCGGCGCCAGCCCCTCGTTATAGAGCGCCAGCGCATGATCCAGCCGGGCCCGGAGCACCGGCGAGGGCCGGCCGTTGTACTGCGCCGCGCCCAGCACCACGATGGCGTCGCAGAGGCGGCGCTGGTCCTGCCGGCTGGCGATGACGACACTGGTCAGGGAGGCGAGGTAGGCGAGCCCGAGCAACAGCAGGAGCGCGAGCGCGATGCGACGGCGGGAGATGAGCACGGCGGGAAAATAAACCCGTGGAGGGGGTGGTTGGGTGAAGCGGTTGGCAGCCGTCAGCCGTCAGCTTTCCAGGTCAAACCCCTCCCCCTGCTTTGGCACCTCGACCTGACGTACCCCCTCTTCCCGGAGGATGCGTGCCATCGCCTGGGCCGCGTCCGGCTCCCCATGCACCACAAAGGCGCGTCGAATGGGACCGCCCAGGTTCCGGACCCAGGCGCGCAGCTCGGTCCGATCTGCGTGCGCCGAGTACCCGCCGATGGTCTCGATCTCGGCACGTACGTCGATCTCTTCTCCGAAGACCTTCACGGTCTTTGCCCCCTCCTGCAGCCGCCGCCCGAGGGTGTTCTCACCCTGGAAGCCGACAAAGAGCACCAGGTTGCGATGGTTACCCACGCCGTTGGCCAGGTGGTGGAGGATGCGTCCCGATTCCGCCATGCCGCTCGCCGCGATGATCACGGCCGGGCCGGGCATGCTGTTGAGTTTCTTCGATTCGAGCACGTCACGGGTGTAGTGCACCAGCGGAAAATCGAAGAGCCGTGTCGTGGTCTCGATCATGTTCTCGCCCCGATCGAACAGATCGGGGTGGAGCCGAAAGACCTGAGTGGCATCGATCGCGAGGGGGCTGTCGACGTAGATGGGGATGCCGGGAATCTTCCCGGCGCGGAAGAGCTGGTGCAGGCTGTAGACCAGCTCCTGGGTGCGTCCCACGGCAAAGGAAGGAATGAAGATCTTCCCGCCGCGGCCCACCACACGGCGGACGACGTCACCCAGACGGGTCTCGGCGTCGGCCACCGATTCGTGGTCGCGGTTGGCGTAGGTGGATTCGATGATCAGGGTGTCGACCGGGCCGGCCGGCGGGTCGGGATTGCGGATGATCGGGAGGCCCACCCGTCCGATGTCGCCCGAAAACACCAGTCGATGGGTGCCACCCGCCTCCGTCACCCGCAGCGCCACCGAGGCCGAGCCGAGGATGTGGCCCGCTTCGGTGAACTCGAAGGCGAGATGCTTCCGGAGATTGTACACCCGGCGATACGGCAGGCCCACGATCAGGTCCTGCACCGCGATCGCATCCTGCATCGTGTACAGCGGCTCACTCTCCGGCCCCGCCCGTCCGCGCCGCTGC
>JAWXBX010000332.1:0-7517 GCA_034440415.1 Gemmatimonadota bacterium
CCTCGGCGCTGACCATGCCGACGTCAGGCCTCATCGCCGGTCAGGTGAATCAGCACGGCCTGACCGGCGATGAGGCCTGACGTCGGCATGGTCAGCGCCGAGGTGACGCCACCCATCCGGGCCACGGGAATGGCGACGGCATTCGGGTCGATGGCGGCGAGGACGTTGAAGGCGGCGCTCACGTCGCCCTCGTGCTCGCCATCCGTGGTCCCGCCGATGGCGGTGTACTCCTCATCGGTCTCTTCTGCCAGCGCGCGGCCGACGCCAAGTCCGAGCGCGCCCTGCACATGCACCAGGCCGGGCGTGACCACCTTGCCGGTGCCGTCGATCCTCCGGGCCTGTGCCGGGATGCTCACGACCCTGCCGACCGCGGCGATTCGTCCGTCGCGGATCAGGACGGTGGCCCCGTCGAGCTTCGGGCCGCTGACCGGGTAGACCGTCGCGTTGGTGATGGCGATCGTCTGCGCCGTCAGCGGACGGGTGCCGATCAGCCCTAACAGGACCGCGGCGCCACATCGAATCATCGCGCTCATCGTCCCACCCCCGGCGCCATCTGGCCCAGATTGAAGTCGGTCTTGAGCTGCCGGGCCGGATCGTTTCGGTCGAAGACCAGCCAGCCATCGTTATACACTTGTTCAGCCCGGCTGTAGATCGAGAACGGATCGCCGGACCACAGCACCACGTCGGCCGCCTTGCCCGGTTCGAGCGTGCCGGTGACGCTGTCGATGCCCAGGGCCCAGGCGGGATTGGCCGTGATCCACCGGAGCGCCTGCTCCCGGGTGACCGGGATCCCCGCACGGTTGCCGGAATACATCGCCTTGGCGGCTTCCTGGTTCAGCCGCTGGATCCCCTCGGGGCTGTCGGAGTGGATGATGGCGCGCGCCCCGGCCTGCTGAATCAGGGCGGCGTTCTCCGGGATGCCGTCGAAGCTCTCCATCTTGAAGCCCCACCAGTCGGCCCAGACGGAGGCCGCGGTGCCCGCACGGGCGAGCAGGTCGGCGACCTTGTACCCCTCAACCACATGGTGAAATGAGCGGATCTTGAAGCCGAACTCGGTGGCGAGATCGAGCATCTGGGCCATCTCGTCGCCGCGATAGCAGTGATTGTGAACCAGGATCTTCCCCCGCAGCACATCGGCGAGCGTCTCGAGCTTGAGGTCGCGGGCCGGGGGATCGCCCTTCCGGCCCTTGAGCCACGTATCCCATTTCCGGCGATACTCTTCTGCGCTGATGTAGGCGGCACGGTAGCCCGCCATGTTGCCCATGCGGGTGGACGGGCCGCGGTTCTGATAGACCCGCTTGGGATTCTCGCCGCACGCCATCTTCAGGCCATAGGGGGCGCCGGGAAATTTCATTTCCTGCACCGTGCGCGCGGGAATAAGCCGCACAACCGCCGATCGACCGCCGATCAGGTTGGCGGAGCCTGGCAGCACCTGAATCGTGGTGATGCCACCCGCGATCGCGAGCGGGATCTGAGGATCCTGCGGCCAGAAGCTGTGTTCGGCCCACACCTCCGCCGTGACCGGGTTGGTCGCCTCATTGCCGTCATTCTCGCCGAAGGTGCCGGGGGCGGCATAGACACCGAGGTGACTGTGGTCATCGATCAGCCCCGGCGTCACGAACTTCCCGGTCCCGTCGATTACCGAAGCGCCAGCCGGAGCGGCCAGCGTGGGCCCGATCGCGACGATCCTGCCGTCCTGGAGGAGGATGCTGCCGCGCTGCTCGGGACCGGCAGCCGTCATAATCGTCGCGTTGGTGATCAGGACTGGCGGGTTCGGCCGACGCCGGTAGGTGGAGGGGTACTGCGCCCGCTCCCAACTCTGCGTGTTTGCTCCGGTCGCCGGTGCCGGCGAGGTGATGCCAGCTGGGGTACCAACTCCACCCGCGGCACAGCCCGCTACCAGCAGGGGAAGCAGCGCGAGCGCAGCGCGATGTGAGGTGAACGGCCTGGTCACGGAATGCTCCTGGCGCTGGTATCCGCCGGCACGGCGAGGAATTCGACCGGGGTGTTCACGATGGTCAACCGGACGATGCGATAGGGCGACTGTCGGGTGACGTAATAGCTCACCTGCTGGGGGCCGCCATCGAGGTCGACGCGATAGGCCTCAAACGTCCCTGCGGGGACCGTAAGCCGGGTCAGGTCGGCCACCGTCAGCGACATCGGCCGTACCCGATTCTCGCCCGAGACGAAGACATCAAATGTCCATCGGGTATTGATGGCGAGGGGCAGGGCGGGAATCAGCGCCTGGACAGCGTTGTCGTCCACCACCGGGCCGGTGACCGTGGTATCCACCGTGATGGTGTGCGGGCCGTCGCGGGCCACGATGAGGGCCGAACCACGCACCTTGCCTCCGGTGTAATCGAGCGCGATCCGCGTATCCTGACCGCGTACCTTGCCGACCTGGGCCACACGGCGCAGCCGTCCAGCGGAGTCGAAGACGATGGTGGTCGTCTGCGAGAGCGAGGTCGTGAGAGAGCTGCGCTCGACATAGACCACGCTGTCGCCCGCCCGGCTGACCTGCGTCACCTGCATGCCGATCGGCTGGCCCTGCGCCACGATGACCAGCGAATCGGTCCGCGCCGGAAGCTGAGCGAGATCGTACCTGAGTGCGCTGCTGCGCGGCTCCACCTCGGCCGGCGTGAGCACCCGGCCGTCGCCCGCAAAAATCTGCACCGGGGCGATGGCGCCCAACCGGCGATACAGCCGTGCGGCATCCCCAACGACCACGACGGTCAATCCATCCTCGGCCAGCATCCGGCGCGCCACCGCCCGAACCTGCGCGGCGCTGATCGTGGCGGCCTTGAGGCGGAAGCTGCTGAGGTAGCTTAGCGGGAGACCGAGCAGCCGAGCCTCGGTGATGGCGCTGGCCAGCTGGCTCGCGGTCTGCAGCCGGAGTGCGAAGGTCCCAGTGACCGCGTCCCGGGCCCGTTCGAGTTCCCGCACCGGCACGAGCTCGGTACGCAGCAGGGCGACCTGGGCCAGGATTTCCCGCACCGCTGAGTCCGCTGCATCGGCGGTGACCTGCGCGGTCGCCCGGAAGACACCAAGCCGGTTCGTTCGCAGCACGGCGGAACCGGCAGAGGTGGCCCAGGGATGATCCCTGCCCAGGGCCCGGCTCAGGCGGTGCGACCGACCCTCGCCCAGGATGCGATTGAGCACCGTGGCGGCACCGTATGCACTGTCTGCGCCTGAAAATGTTGTTGCGCCGATGAGCAGTTGCGCATCCAGCGCTCCGGCCTGGTGCACCAGCAGGATGCTGCGCCTGGTCGGCGCGGGCGACCCAGCCGGCAGCGGCGCGGGCCGGAGACCCTTCCATCCGCCGAAGCTCGCCAGTGCGAGCTGGCGTGCCTTCATCAGCGTGATGTCCCCCACCACGACGAGCAGCGCACCGGCGGGACGGAATCGGGCGCGCTGAAAGCTGACGAGGTCCGCCCGGGCGATGCCACGGACGGATCCCGGGGTCGGCTGCCGACCATAGGGGTGACCGCGATAGCTGCCGAGGAGGAACACCCGTCCCCCGAGGCTGACCGGATCGGCCAGACCGGCTTCGAGACTGGCGATTGAACGGGCGCGGAGCGCCTCGAGTTCATCGTCAGGCAGCGCCGGCCGGAGCACGGCGTCCGCCATGAGGCCAAAGGCGAGCGAGGCTTCATCCGACACCAGGTCAACTTGAAGCGTCAGCGCGTCTGGGCCGGCCGTAGCCGAGAAGGAGCCACCCACCTGTTCGATGGCGCTGGCAACATCCGCGGCCGACCGCGTACCCGCGCCGCGGGTGAGCAGGCCGGCCAGGAGGTCCGCGGTCCCCTCGTGGTTCTCCGGATCGAAGGCACTGCCGGCGGGCAGCGAGAGTGCGACGGACAGTACGGGCTGACGGGGCAGGGTCAGGACCAGGAGCTTGAGCCCGTTCGCCAGGACCGCCTCCTGCACGGGAGGAAGCGTGCCCGACCGGATGGCCGCAGGCGCGGGTGGCTCGACCGGGGCCTGCTGGGCAGTGAGGCCGGCAGTTGTGCTGCAGAGAATCGCGAGCGGCAACCAGGGGGAGCAGCGAAGCGCGATCATCGCCCGGCCCCCGGCGCCACGACGAGCGTCACGGCATTCGCGGGCACAAACCAGGTGCGCGCGATCCGGCGCACATCGGCCAGGGTCAGCGACATTGACAGGGAGAGGTCGGTGTTGACGGCATCGGCGCCACCACGAAACGTTGCTGCGTGATGCAGTGCCTCCGCGATATCCTCCGCCCGCTCACGCCCGCTGACCGTGGTGGCGCGGAAGATGTGCTTGGCCCGGGCGAGTTCAGCCTCACCCAGGCTGTCGCTCATGATCCACCGGACCTGTGCCTCCAGCAGTGCCTGCAGCGAATCTGCGCTGACGCCGTCGGCCGCCACCGCGAAGAGGCCAAAGGCGCTGGGCCCGACCCGATCCCCCAACACGCCGGCCTGCGTCGCGATTGCCAATCCGGGGCCGCCGAGCACCTGGGCAAGCCGGGCGTCGCGTCCCCGGCCGAGAATCAGGCCCAGGAGCTGGAGGGCGGGCATGTCGGCGTGGCCCGCTCCCGGAATGCGGTAGAACAGTCCGACAGCGGGCTGCGAAGCGAGCCGGTCCCGGGTCGACAGGGTGCGCGCCCCGGGAGCGAACGTCACGCCGCAGCTCACCGCTGGCGCCGTGTCAGCGGTGGGCAGGTCGCCGAAGTACTGCCGGATGAGACTGCGAGCCTCCGTGGGATCGAAGTCTCCCGTGACGACGAGCCGGGCATTGCTCGGGTTGTAATGTCGCCGATAGAACCCCTGCACATCCGCGGTGCTGATCGCGGTGATCGTCTGGACCCGGCCCGTGGGTGGATGGGTATAGCCTGGGCATGTGGTGGAGTCGTACAGCGAGGCCACGGCATCGAGCACAGCGGCGGTATAGGCCTCCTCGCCGATCTTCTGCTGCAGCTCGCCGAGCAGTCCGTCCCGTGCCTCGGCGATCGTCGTGTCGTTGATGGCGAGGGAGCCCATCCGGTCGGCTTCGAGCCAGAGCCCGAGGTTGAGCCGGTTCGACGGCAGGCTCTGGATGTACCTCGCGATATCCTCGTCCGCGCCGGCCTCACCGTGCCCACCCACATTTTCCACGATGGCCGCATGCCCACCGGGCGGCACATTGGCCGACCCGGCATACATCAGCCGTTCGAACAGCCGGGCCAGTCCCGCGCGCACCGGCGGCTCATCACGCGACCCGGCCCGGTACCAGATATCGACCGCCACGACCTGACTGGTGTGGTCGGGCGAAAGGATGACGCTCAGGCCGTTGGGGAGTGCGTACTGCTCGAAGGCGATGTGGCCGGGAGCGCTCTGGGCCGCCAACGGCCGGCTGCTGAGGCAGATGAGCAGCGCGAGCAGGGCAGGGCAACGGTCGCGCCGCAGGGATCGCGGGAACATCCGGGTGGGATTCACGTGGGACCTGCGACAGAGTCAGAGCGAAAGGCAGACGGAATGAAAGCGGGCAGAAGGTAGCCGATCATCCCGGCGACCGCGACTCCCGCGCGGCGCGAATCCGGTCAGGATAATTGCCGCAGATACCGTCGACTCCGAGCTCGAGGAGCCGGTCGATCTCGGCCGGATCATTGGCGGTCCACGCGATGAGCTGCACGCCACCGTCATGCAGTCGCCGGACCAGCTCCTCATCGGCAAACGATGTCTCCATCCAGAGGGTGTCGGCGCCGGTGCCGGTCAGCGCCGGGAGCACGTCGAGCAGGTAGGACGAAAGCAGCACTCCGCGCCGGAGCTCCGGGTGCCGATTGCCGAGGCGCGCGATGATCCGGTGATCGAAGCTGTGCACCGCGTAGGAGGCGGGAGCTGGGCCGGAGGCGAGCGCGGCAAGCAGGATCGGATCGGCCTCGGCCGGCAGCGTCTTGAGCTCCACCCATACATCCATCCCCTGGCAGATCATCAGGATCTCCGGCAGGGTCGGGATGGCCTCCCCGTTGGGCAGGCGGCTGGCGCGGAATGCCGACGCGGGCAAATCGCCGATACGACCGACGCCCGGGATCAGCGCATCGTGGTGCACCAGCAGCACGCCATCACTCGTCGCGTGCACGTCCAGCTCGACCCCGTCGGCGCCGAGGGTCAGCGCACGCCGGAAGGCGGCGGGAGAATTCTCGGGCTCGTGACCCGAAGCACCGCGATGTCCGATGGCAAGCGTGCGCATGGCGTTACCCGTACGAGGGAGAGGAACGGCGTCGACCGGAGCTGTCAGTCCAGCCGTTCGACCACGAGGGCGATCCCCTGACCCACCCCGATACACATCGAGGCGAGGCCGTAGCGCCCGCCGGTCCGGTGGAGGGCGTGCACCAGGGTTGTGAGGATCCGGGCCCCGCTCGCGCCCAGCGGATGGCCGAGGGCGATGGCGCCGCCGTGGATGTTCACCTTCGCCGGATCGAGGGAGAGCTCGCGGATGCAGGCGATCGCCTGAGCCGCGAACGCCTCGTTGAGCTCGATGAGGTCCAGCTGGTCGGTCGTGAGCCCCGCACGCGCCAGGGCCTTCTGTGTAGCCGGGATGGGCCCGAGTCCCATGACGGCAGGATCGACGCCGGCGACCGCGCTGGCAATGATCCTTGCGAGGGGCTTCTGTCCGAGACGGGCAGCTGCGGATTCGCTCAGGACGGTGAGCGCAGCCGCGCCGTCGTTGATGCCGCTCGAGGTTGCGGCGGTCACGCTGCCATCCTTGAGGAATGCCGGCTTCATCCGGCTCAGCGCTTCCAGTGTGACGCCGGCGCGCGGGTGTTCATCCGCGGTAAAGGGAGTCGTGCCCCCTTTGCCATCCGGCACGGGCACGGGAACCATTTCGGCGACAAATGCGCCGCTGGCAAGCGCCGCCTGCGCTCGCGCCTGGCTCTCGACGGCAAAGGCGTCCTGCTCCGCTCGGCTGATGCCGTATTGCTGGGCGACCCGCTCCGCCGTCTGCCCGAGGCTGATCGTCCAGTCCGGCGAGAAGCGGGGATTGGTGAAGCGCCAGCCGACGGTGGAGTCGGCCATCGGCGGCGGCGTGCGGTTCCATGGACTCCCGCTCTTCAGCATGATGTACGGCGCGCGCGTCATGCTCTCGACCCCGCCGGCAATGAACACCTCGCCCTCGCCGGCTCGCACCGCATGCGCGGCGCTCGCCACCGCCTGCAGCCCGGAGCCGCAGAGCCGGTTCACGGTCTGTCCTGGCACACCGACCGGCAAGCCGGCCAGGAGGGCCGCCATGCGGGCGACGTTGCGATTGTCCTCGCCTGCCTGGTTGCTGCAGCCGAAGATCACATCGTCAATCTGGCCCGGCGGGATGGCACAGCGTTCCATCAAGGCACGGATCGCCACGGCGGCGAGGTCGTCCGGGCGGACATCGGCGAGGGCGCCGCCGGCCCGGCCTATAGGGGTCCGGAGAGCGGCTGTGATGACGGGATGTGGCACGGTCGGAGCTTCCGGTGTTGTGAAGGATGGAAATGTAGCCATGCCCGGCTTGCTGCGGACTGGGCGACCGATCATCCTCCATTGGGA
>JAWXBX010000333.1:0-3979 GCA_034440415.1 Gemmatimonadota bacterium
CCCTGCCCCCTGCCCCCTACTCCCTACTCCCTATTCCCTACTCCCCACCGCCTACCGCCCATCGCCACTGTCCCGGAGTTGAACCCGTTCCCGTTGCCGGGTACGTTCCCCTGCTTATGGCTCAGGAATACCTGGTCGTTCGCGGTGCCCGCGAACACAATCTCAAGAACGTTTCGGTCCGCATCCCCCGCGATCAGCTCACCGTGATCACGGGTCTCTCCGGTTCGGGCAAGTCGTCGCTCGCCTTCGACACGATCTACGCCGAAGGACAGCGGCGCTACGTCGAATCGCTGTCGGCGTACGCCCGGCAGTTCCTCGGCCTGATGGAGAAGCCGGATGTGGACGCGATCGAGGGGCTCTCCCCCGCCATCGCCATCGAGCAGAAGACCGCAGGCCACAATCCCCGCTCCACGGTCGGCACCGTCACCGAGATTTACGATTACCTCCGCCTGCTCTGGGCGCGAGTCGGCGTGCCGCATTGCCCCAACGATGGCAGTCCGATCTCCCGCTCCAGCGCGAGTCAGATCACCGATACAATCCTGACCTGGCCGGAAGGGACCCGGATCGAGGTGCTGGCCCCGCTGGTCCGTGGGCGGAAGGGGGAGTTTCGCGAACTGTTCGAGGAGGTGCAGCAGCGCGGCTTCGTGCGGCTGCTGGTGGACGGCGAGACCTGCGACCTGAACGCCGTGCCGGCGCTGAACCGTCGGCAGAACCATGATATCTCGGTCGTGGTGGACCGGCTGGTGGTGCGGACGACCGATCGCGGACGGCTGGCGGACTCGATCGAGACGGCGCTCAAGGCGGCGGATGGGCTGGTGGAGGTGGTGCGGCATGACGTCGCCGAACCGGGAAGCCGCCGGGCCCCGGCGCCGACCTCGGTCATCTTCTCCGAGCGACTCTCCTGCGCCGTCTGCGGCTTCTCGCTGCCGGAGCTGGAACCGCGCCAGTTTTCCTTCAACTCCCCCTTCGGTGCCTGCGCCGAGTGTCACGGTGTGGGGGTGAGCAAGACGGTAAACGTCGACCTTGTCCTGGGAGACTGGAGCATCTCGATTCTCGAAGGGGTCGTGTTGCCGTGGGGCGAGCCGAGCGGATACCTGCGCAAGGTGGTCCTGCCGACGCTGGCCAGGGCCTTCAAGTTCGAGATGAACGGACCGTGGCAGGACTTCACCCCGGAGGCGCGCAAGGCGCTGATGTACGGCGCGCCGGGGAAAAAGTTCAAGTTCCAGATCGAGGGTGGTCGCGGCCGGGACGATTACGAGAGCGAGTGGGAGGGGATTCTCGCGAACGTGATGCGCCGGTATAAGGAAAGCAGCAGCGACGCCGTCCGCAGCTCGCTGGACCAGTTCATGGTGGAGCAGCCCTGCCCGGTTTGCCGCGGGCAGCGGCTCAAGCCGGAGTCGCTGGCGGTCACGGTGGGTGGCCAGGGCCTTGGGCCGGTCGTTGATCTGCCGGTCACGAAGGCGTACGAGTTCTTCGCCGGCCTGCCCATCCGCGGGGCCGGCGAGACCAGCGGGCTCGATCCCGACATCGCCGGCCCGATCCTCAAGGAAGTCTCCGACCGGCTCCGCTTCCTGCGGGACGTGGGGCTCGACTACCTCACACTGGGCCGATCCGCGGGCACGCTCTCCGGTGGTGAGGCGCAGCGGATCCGGCTCGCCACCCAGATCGGGTCGCGGCTCACCGGCGTGCTCTACGTGCTGGATGAGCCGAGCATCGGACTGCATCAGCGCGACAATGAACGCCTGTTGCGGACGCTGCGGGATCTGCGCGACCTCGGTAACACCGTGCTGGTGGTCGAGCATGACGAAGACACCATCCGCGCCGCTGATCATGTCGTCGATCTCGGTCCCCGTGCGGGAAGGTTCGGAGGCGAGGTGGTCGCCGAGGGAACCGTCGCCGATATCCTGGCGCACCCGACCTCGCTGACTGCGCGCTACATGCGTGGCGAACTTCGCATCCCGATTCCGGGCTTCCGCCGGAACCCGAGCGAAAAGCGCCTCCGGGTGGTGGATGCCCGGGCCAACAACCTGCAGCATCTGACGGTCGACTTCCCTCTCGGTCTGTTCGTCGCCGTCACCGGAGTATCCGGGTCGGGCAAGTCCACTCTGGTCACCGATATCCTGTACCAGACCCTGGCGCGGCACTTCTACCGGGCCAAAGTGGTTCCCGGCGCGCACGGCCGAATCGAGGGGATGCAGCATCTCGACAAGGTCATCGACGTCGACCAGAGCCCGATCGGCCGGACGCCGCGCAGCAATCCGGCGACCTACACCGGGCTCTTCACGCCGATCCGGGAGCTGTTCACCCAGCTGCCGGAATCCAAGCTGCGGGGCTACGGCCCCGGGCGCTTCTCCTTCAATGTGAAGGGTGGCCGGTGCGAGGCGTGCGAGGGCGACGGGCTGGTCAAGATCGAGATGCACTTCCTGCCCGACGTCTATGTGCCGTGCGAGGTGTGCAAGGGGAAACGCTACAATCGCGAGACACTCGAAGTCCGCTACAAGGGCCGCAATATCGCCGAGGTGCTCGACCTGACCGTCTCCGACGCACTCGACTTCTTCGCGGCGCAGAAGCGCATCTTCGAGAAGCTTGACCTGCTCAACGATGTGGGGCTGGGCTATATCCACCTGGGCCAGGCGGCGACGACGCTCTCCGGCGGCGAGGCCCAGCGGGTCAAGCTCGCCACCGAGCTCGCCAAGCGGGACACCGGCCGCACGCTCTACATTCTCGATGAGCCGACGACGGGGCTGCATTTCGAGGACGTGCGGCTGCTGCTCGAGGTGCTGCACCGGCTGGTCGACAAGGGCAACAGCGTGCTGGTCATCGAGCACAACCTCGACGTCATCAAGACCGCCGACTGGATCGTCGATCTCGGTCCCGAAGGGGGCGACCTCGGCGGCCAGGTCGTGGCCCAGGGCCCCCCGGAGCAGGTCGCCGGCGCCGTGGGCAGCTATACCGGCCAGTATCTGGGGAAAGTGCTGGCATGAGGCGAGCCGGTGCGTCATCCGTGCAGCGAGTCGCCGCTCATTCTGCTCGTGGCGGGCGGTCCCGGTTGCTTCTACTTTGGATCTCATGACCGCCACCGACACGATCCTTGAAGAACTGACCCCGCTGCTCGCCGGGCAGTACACCTTCGAGCGGGAACTCGGGCGCGGCGGCATGGGCGTTGTCTATCTGGCGCGCGAGATTCGGCTCGATCGGCTCGTCGCGGTCAAGGTGCTCCCGCCCCACCTCGCCTCCCAGCCCATGGTCCGCGAGCGCTTCCTGCGGGAGGCGCGGACCGCCGCGCAGCTCTCCCATCCCAGCATCGTGCCGATCTACCGCGCGGAAGAGATTGGCGGCTACGCCTTTTTCGCCATGGCGTTCATTGACGGCGACAATCTGGCTGAGCGAGTCCGGGATCGGGGCCCGCTGCCGGCGGCGGAGGTGGTGCGGGTAATGCGCGAGTCGGCCTGGGCCCGGTCTACCGCCCGCCGGACGATGGCGGCATCGCCGCCATCGTATAGGACGAACCGTGATTACTTCGAGGCTTCTGCCAACTTCTTGAGCCGGGCCAGGTCGACGTCGAGTTTCTTCCTTGCCTGCGGAATGATGAGCGGCCTGAGCAGCTGAAAGAACCAGCTGTCATTCAGGACGGAGACCTATGACCTACGAACAGATCGTCGCCGCCCTGGGCTACGCCGCCTCCCATGAACTCGGGGTTCGCATCGTGGCCATCGACCGGCGGGAGGTCACTGGGGTCCCCACCAGCGTGGACACCCACATCGCGGCGCACGAGGTCTACCTGCATCCGCTGGGGGATGACAGCACCGAGATCGTATTGAGCCTGGGGGAGATCAGCGAAGTCGAGTTGCTCTAGGGCGGCGAGGTGGCACTGGGGGAAAAGGGGAAAGGGGAAGGGGAAGGCGGAACAGGGATAGCGGAGGATAGGGGGCTGTTTGCCCGTTTCCCCTTCCCCTTTCCCCCGCTCCCGCTCCCGCTC
>JAWXBX010000334.1:0-2961 GCA_034440415.1 Gemmatimonadota bacterium
CCGGCAGATCTGCCGGCGGTTCGGTGCCGATGTGCTGTTGTCGGAGTTCCTCTCTTCCGAGGCGATCCGGCGCGGCATTCGCCGCACGCTGCAGGATTGCGAGTTCGAGGAGATCGAGCGGCCGCTGGGGATCCAGATCTACGGGGCGGACCCCGCTGCGATGGCCGAGGCGGCGGCGGTCATCACCGAGCATTACCGCCCCGAATTCATCGACATCAACTTCGGCTGCCCGGTCAAGAAGGTGGTCCAGCGCAACGGCGGCTCGGGCTGCCTTCGGGACATGGAGCTGGTGCAGCAGATCATCCGCGCCGTGGTGGCGGCCACGCCGCTTCCCGTAACGGTGAAGACCCGGAGCGGCTGGAACGATGATACCCGGGATCCGGTCGGCATCGCGCTGCGCATGCAGGATGCCGGGGCGACCGCCTTCACCTTGCATGCCCGGACCCGCACCCAGATGTTCACCGGCAAGGCCAACTGGGACGAGATCGCCCGAGTGGTGGATGCGCTGGAGATTCCGGTGATCGGCAACGGTGACATCCATGCTGCGGAGGATGTCGTGCGCATGGTGGCGCATACCCGTTGCGCCGGCGTGATGATCGGGCGCGGGTCCTTCGGTAATCCGTGGCTGTTCCGCGACGCGCGCGCGCTGCTGTCCGGCGAGCCGCGACCAGAGGCACCCACCGCCGCGGAACGATTCTCCGTCGCCCTCGATCACGCCCGGCTGGCGCTGCGGCTGCAGGGTGACACGCGGAAGACAGTGGTCGAGTTCCGGAAGCACCTTGGCTGGTATACCAAGGGCTTGCATGGCGCGAGCGAACTGCGGGGCCGGCTCTTTCAGGTCGAATCGATGCTGGAGGCCGAGGCCATCTTCGGGGAGTATCTCTCGCCTGTGGCCGGCGTGGCGTGACCCGGGAACAGCTGTCGGTGCTGCTGGCGGAGGTGGCCGCGGGGACGCGCTCACCGGAAGCTGCCCTTGAGCGGCTCCGCCATTTCCCCACCGAAGCACTGCCATTCGCCCAACTCGATCACCACCGGATGCTGCGACAGGGTCATCCCGAAGTGGTCTACTGCGCCGGCAAGACCCTCGACCAGGTCGAGGGCATCTGTGCCCGCCTCGCGGCGACCGGCAACGGCTTTTTCGGCACCCGGGCCACCCCGGAACAGGCGGACGCGCTGCGGCGACGGTTTTCCGCGCTGGAATGGAACAGCCTTGCGCGCACCGTGGTGCTCCGGCCTGAGGGCCAGCGCCGGGAGCCGGTCGGACGGATCCTTATTGTCTGCGCGGGGACCAGCGATCTGCCCGTCGCGGAGGAGGCTGCGGTCACTGCCGACGTGCTGGGACATGGGGTCGAGCGGCTGACCGATGTCGGTGTCGCCGGACTGCACCGGCTGCTCAACGCTGCCCGCCAGCTCCACGCGGCGGATGTGCTGATCGTCGTCGCCGGGATGGAGGGGGCGTTGCCCAGTGTCGTCGGGGGCCTGGTCGGTGCACCGGTGATCGCGGTGCCGACGAGTGTGGGCTACGGCGCGGCGTTTGGCGGTCTCTCCGCGCTGCTTGCCATGCTCAACTCGTGCGCGGCCGGCCTCACCGTGGTCAACATCGACAACGGGTTTGGCGCCGCCATGGCGGCGAGCCGGATCCTCGGCCGGACACTGCCGGTGCTGGCCGCGCGTGAAGCTCCTGCCATCGCGGTGGGGGGCTGACGCCCGGCATGCTGCGGACCGTCTTTCGTTCGACCACACCGGCCTTCACCTGGCTCGACCTGGTGGAACCCAGCCGGGCGGATCTCGAGGAGGTTGCCCGGACTTACGGACTGACTGCCTCGGCGGTGGCCGACTGCCTCGATCCGGAGCACCTGCCCAAGTTCGAGCATTTCAACGGGACCAGCTTCGCGATTCTTCGGGCCCACGATGAGCGGGCGGATGCCCGCGCCGACACCATCCAGTCGTTCACCCGCAAGGTGGCGATCTTCTGGGGGGCTGAGTTCCTCATCACGATTCACCGCAAGGACCAGCCGTACCTTTCCACTCTGATGCAGCAGTGGGAACACCGGCAGGCGACGCCCGAGGAATCCCGCCCGCTCTGGGCTGACCTGCTGGCCGACCTGACCAACGCGGCGGTCCAGACGTACGAGCGGCCCCTGGTGGATGCCGAGGCCCGGGTCGACGCGTTCGAAGCCCAGTTGCTGAGTGAGCATGATGTCGCTGAAGTCGTCCGCGAGCTCTATCAGCTCAAGCGCCAGGTCACACTGGCCAAACGGCTGCTCTGGCGCACGCTGGGGGTGGCGACGCGCTACCCCCTTCCGGGAGAGCGGTCCGGATCGCTCATGCAGGATCTGCGGGAGAACACCGAGAGCATGCACTTCTACGCGGATGAACTGGTCGAGGATGTCGTGAACCTCCTGCACATGCAACTCTCGCTGGCCGCGCATCGCACCAACGAAGTCGTCCAGATCCTGACCGTCTTCTCCGCCTTCTTCCTGCCGCTCACCTTCATCGTCGGGATCTACGGCATGAACTTCGAGCACATGCCCGAGTTGTCGCACCGGTTGGGGTACCCCGGGGTCTGGGTCGTCATGGGGCTGGTGTGCGTCGGGATCTGGCTGTGGTTCCGGCGGCGCGGGTGGCTCAAGTGAGCGGCGTGGTCTGCGTGACCGGCGGGCTGGTGCTCGGGGCGGCCGGTGCGCTGCTCTGGCGCCGGCGGGCGGAGGGGCCCGCCACGCTGGCCGAGGCCGACCCGGCGTTGCTCCCTGATCCCGCGTTGCGCTGGCTGGTCCAGGCGCGAGGGGCACGCGCGGCGTGGGTCTCGACCCCGCCGGCGCGCGAGGGTGGTGCACCTGGCTGAAAGCGGTTCATCCGCGACGCCAGCCTCGGTGGTCCAGCGCTCGGCCTGGTCGAGGAGCGGCTTGGCGCCCTGCGGGAGCAGGAGGCCTCCGGCGCCGAGCGGCTCGACGCCGGAAC
>JAWXBX010000335.1:0-8204 GCA_034440415.1 Gemmatimonadota bacterium
ACCGCCCGGCGGAGAAAATCGGGCTGCCCATCAAGCCAGCCCTTCGACTGGACGAAGTACAGGAAGAGGATTCGGGTGAGCTGGACCAGCGCGAGGCTCTCCCGCTCCTGTTGGCGCAGCGTGCCGCCGAGTCCGCTCGCCATCAGGGTCATGGTCCGGCGAAAGGCGCGGAAGAAGCGCTGGCCGGCATCCTCCCCGCTGAGCGCCTCGACGGCCCGGAGGGCGTAGCCGAGGCCGGTCGCACCGGCGGCGAGGGCGAGGCGGCGGAGCCGTTCAAGATCGCGCGGTTCCGGCTGGTCCAGCAGGAGTGGCAGCAGCGTGGCGGGGCTGGTGCCCACGGCGATGACGAGCAGACGTGCCGCGGGGTCGAAGACGAGCAGCCCGGCGTTGCGGCCCTGGGAGAGGAGCGAGCGGCTCACCTCCCGCGCGATCCGCACCGGGTCGTCTCCCTCCAGCGCGAGCCAGGGGAACCCCTCGGCCCCACCGATCTGTGCGGCGGCGCGCGCCAGCCACCCCGGCTGCGCCGGGTCGAATGGTCGCCAGACGGGGGGATGGCCCAGCGCCGCGACCAGCCGGCGCAGGTCGGGCAGGGTCCTGAGGGTGGGCAGCAGCGTTTGGAAATCCATGGAGTCCCCAGTGGTCGGGGGTCCATGCTAGGCGGGGCGGGTGTATAGCTTTGTATCCGGCTCACGGCGGGGCGGTGCGGGAAAACCCGCGCACCGACTCGGCCTGAGCACCCCGCAAGGAGCATTCATGCTGCTGGTGCGCTGGACCGGTCTCCTCTTCCTCGGGCTGCTGCCCGCCACGGGAGCCGCCCAGGAGGCGGGCGGCTTCTCCATCCTCCGCGGCAGCGACACCGTCGCGGTGGAGGACTATAGCCGCGGGCCGGTCGAGCTGACCGGGATGCTGGTGCGCGGCAGCGGTTCCGCCGCGGGCGATCGAGTACGGTATCACGCCGTCCTGGTCGAGGACGAAAGCGCACCGTTGATCGAACTCTCGGTCTGGCGGCGCGAGGACCCCGAGCGCGCCTCGGCGAGGCAGACCTCGCGCCTCATCTTCCGGGACGACAGCGTCGCGGTGGACGACATGACCGGCTCCGGACTGCGTACCATGGTCATGCCGACGCAGCGGGCGCCCATTCCCTACCTGAATCTGTCGATCGCATTCCTTGAGCTGGCCACCCGACGCGCCGCGGCTGCCGGTGGTGGCGACAGCATTCCGATGCCGTTCTTCAATCTCGGCGGCGGCCAGACCGTGGTCGGCAGCGTGCGCCGGCTCGGCAGCGACTCGGCGCTTGTAGTGCTCGGCACGGTCGAATTCCGGCTGCAGGTGGACCGGAGCGGCCGCATTCTCGGCGGCACGCTGCCGGCGCAGGGCCTGCGCATCGTCCGCCACGGAGCATCCTGATCGTGCTCAGCCGGCTCAGGGCTCTGCGCCTGACCCGTCGGCGGATCGCCGATGCCATCGCGCTTGCCTGTGCCCTGCTGGGTACCGCGTGGGTCTTGCTCTGGGACCAGGTATGGGTGTGGATAGCTGGACTACCACCGGCGAAACTCGTTGACCTCCATCTCTACCGGGGACTGGCGTATGTCGGGCTGAGCAGCCTGCTCACCTGGTGGCTGGTGCGAGGGGCGCTGGTGCTGCTGGAGAAAGCGGAGAAGGGGCGGGACGAAAGCGAGGTGCGCTACCGCCAGATCTTCGAGAAGACCACCTCCGTCTCGCTGCTGGTCGATGTGGAGACGCTGCGTCTGATCGACGTGAACCCCGCCGCGGTCCTGTTCTATGGCTGGTCCCGCGAAGAGCTGATCGGCAAGCCGCTGGACGAAATCAACACGCTCAATACCATCGAACTGCGGGAGCTCGTGCGGGCCGCCCATAGCGAGCGGCGCAACTTCTTCGTGTTCCAGCACCGGCTGCGCTCGGGCCAGTTGCGCGATGTCGAGGTCCACTCCAGCCCGATCGTCCTCAACGGCCGCACCGCGCTCTTCTCCATTGTCCACGACATCACCGACCGGGTGCGCGCCGAGCGTCAGCTGGTGGAGTCGGAGGCGAACTACCGCCGCGCCCTGGAGCAGGCCTCGGATGCCATCGTGGTAAGCGATCGCCAGGGCGCCATTCTGGACGCGAACGCTCGCGCCGAGGAGCTGCTGGGTTTCCCGCGGGAGGAGATCGTCGGGAAGCGGATGGACGATTTCCTCATGCCGGAAGACCGGGAGCGGAAACCGTTCCGGCTGCGTGAGCTGCTGGAAGGCCGCTCGGTACTCTCGGAGCACCGCCTGCAACGCAAGGCTGGTGGGACTGCCGACGTCGAGATCAGCGCCCGGGACCTGGGCGACGGGCGGTTCCAGGCGATCGTGCGGGACATTTCCGAGCGCCGCCGCCTCGAGGAACAGTTGCGCCAGGCCCAGAAGATGGAGGCGGTCGGCCAGCTGACCGGCGGGATCGCCCACGACCTCAACAACCTGCTCACCGTCGTTCTGGCCAACAGCGAGATGATGGCCGACGCGCTTCCCGCCGGGCGCCTCGACCTGCAGGGCGATCTCGACGAGCTGCAGGCGGCCGCGCGCCGCGGTGCGCAGATGATCCGCAAGCTGCTCTCCTTCAGCCGCCACGCTCCGCTGACCTACCAGGTGCTGGACCTCGGCCGCGTGGTCGAGGACCTGCGGGCGACGCTGGGCCGGCTGCTGCCGGCGCACATCGACGTCGTCTTCCAGCGGGATCCACGACCGGTCAAGGTGCTGGCGGATGCCGGGGCCGTCGAGCAGATCGTCCTCAACCTCGCCACCAATGCGCGCGACGCGATGGCCCGCGGCGGCACGCTGACGCTCGAGATCCGGCGGCTGGATGTCGCCCGCCCGCCCGGCGGGGCGCGCCCCGGGGTCTACGCCTGCCTGACGGTCCGCGACACCGGGATGGGGATGGACGAACGGGTGAAGGCACGGGTCTTCGAACCGTTCTTCACCACCAAGCCTCCGGGCGAGGGCAGCGGTCTCGGCATGGCGATGATCTACGGCCTGACCCAGCAGCACGGCGGATTCGTGGACCTGGATACCGAACTTGATCGGGGGACAGCGGTGCGGATCCATCTGCCGCTCGCCCGGGAGGATCAGCCACTCACCGAACTGGCGCCGCCACCGACCGGACTGCGTGGCGGTCAGGAATGCATCCTGCTGGTCGAGGATGAAGAAGGACTGCGGCGCGTCGCGCAACGGGCGCTGGAGAAGGTGGGCTACCGGGTGATCACCGTGGCGGATGGCCTCGAGGCGCTGGAGGCATATCATCTCCATCGGGATGAGGTGGATCTCATCATCACCGACGTGGTGATGCCCAAGCTCGGCGGCATCGCCCTCTACCGGACGCTGCGGCAGGAGGGGATGCCGGTCCGGTTTCTCTTTACCAGCGGGTATGCCGCCCATGAGATCCTCCGGGGCGATCTCGCCGAAGGCGAGCTGCAGCTGCTGCAGAAGCCGTGGACCCTCGCCGACCTGACCCACCGGGTGCGCGACGTGCTCGATGCCGCCCGGAAGGAAAGCGTATGAGCCGGCTGCTCGCGCTGCTGCTGCTCGCGGGCAGCCTCCTGCTGCTCCTCTGTGCCGCACTGCATCCGGTCCTGCCGCTCGATGCCGCCGGCGATCTCGCCATGATCGCCGCCATGCCGCACTGGCGCCTGATCCATCTTGGCCTGCTGCATGCCACCGGGCTGATCATCGCCGGGGTCTGGTCACGCTGGCTCACAGCCACACCGGGAGAGCGCCCCGGCCTCGCCGTCGGCTTCGCGGTGCTCGGCGTGGGCCTGGCGCTGAACGGGGTGAACATCGCCTACATGACCGGCGCGGGAACCCAATTCGCCTCGCTGCAGGCATCGGGCACCGATGTGCTCGCCGTCTATGGAGCAACCCACGCCGGCGCGATCATGGCGGGGCGGCTGGCGGGGTTCCTGGTGGCGATTGCCGCGGGGCTGATCGCCATCTCGACCTGGTCCACCGCGGAGGAGCCACGCTGGTTGCCTGGGGTGGCGGCGCTGGCCTGTGTCGCCGGGCTGGTCGGCAACTTCCTCGCGACGCCAGGACACCCGCTCATGCTGACATCGGTGGGGGCGATGGCGGTCTGGCAGGTGGGGACGGCGGTGCGGGGGTTGAGGAGGCCGTTAGCCGTTGGCCGTTAGCTGTTGGCTGTCAGCCATCGGCCGTTGGGCATTTGGCATTCAGCGTTCAGCGGCGAGCGGGTCCTCAACCCGCGAGGCAGCTGTCCGTACGCATCGCCCATCGCCTGCCGCATACTCCCCCCGTTCCCCGTCCGTCGGGCAGGGAGACCCGACCAACCCTACTCCCGATTCACCGCCCTCCCATACGTCCGCCCCTTCCACTCGATCCGCCCCGCGCCGCGCAGCGTCGAGCGCGCCACGATGAACAGGGTCATCGCTGCGCCGAGGGGATAGGCCAGCCCGTACTTCGGGGGAATCTGCATCCCGAACGACATGAGGGACCAGAAGGTGGCGCTTCCCAGGGTCGCGAGCAGCGCCGGAGTCAGGAGGGCGGCCGGGGTCACGCCAACGAGGGAGAGCACCAGCAGCGCCGGCGGCAGCAGCCAGAAGCTCATCGCGACGCTCAGGGTCACCGGGACCAGGGCGCGGAGCCATGGTTCATCGGGATAGGAGCGCCGGCCGCCGAGATAGATGTTTTTCGACCACCCTTCGATGATCTCCGGCAGATTGCTGTACATCCGGGTCGTCATGAGCCGTTCGGCAAAGGCAAAGTGCAGCCGCCTGCCGGCGGACCAGTAGTGCTGGGCCAGGGCGAGGTCCTCGGCGACTTCGCGGCGAACCGCGGCGTGGGTGCCCATCGCTTCATAGGTGGCCCGCGGGATCATGATGAACTGGCCGTTGGCGATCACCTCGCTGGCGTGTCGCGCGTGATTCACCGTGTCGGGGTGATAGCGCAGGCCGAGCAGCAGCCAGACCTGCGGCATCACGGTGCGCTCCCAGAAGGAAAGGCACTGCTGCTCCGGCGCAATCGTGAGCAGGTCGGCTCCCGTCGCCCGGAGTGTACTCACCGCGTGGCCGAGCAGGGCAGGGGCGTGGCGGGTGTCGGCGTCGGTGAAGAGGAGAATCTCGCCGGTCGCGTCGAGGGCGCCCTGATGGCAGGCCCAGGGCTTCCCATACCACCCTGGTGGCAGTTCGCTGCCGGAGATCAGCCGGAGGCGTGCGTCGCCGCTGGCGAGGTCGCGCACCAATGCGGCGGTCGCGTCGGTGGAGCGATCGTCGACCACGATGAGTTCGACGTTGCGGTAACTCGTGGCGAGGACGGAGGTGATGACTGTCGTGATCGAGGCCGCTTCATTCCGGGCCGGGACGATGACGCTGACCAGCGGACCATCTTCGACGGCGGGATGCTGTTCCAGGGATGGCGTCTTCCTGGCCAGACGAATCAGTGCGAGTGGAGAGAGCAGCCAGGGCAGGGCGAGGAGCGGCAGCAGTGTCATGCGGAAGGTCTCTGGGGGAAGCCGACAGCCATCAGCCGTCAGCCGTTAGCTTGCCAGCTGCCAGCTGCCACCTGCCACCTGCTATCTATGCCGCACCACCCCTGCCAGCTCGGTTTCCAGCTGCTCCAGCTGCCGGGCAATATCGTGCGCGTCGAGTGCGGTATCGGGGGCGGGAACGCCGTTCTGGACGAAGAGGGTGGCGACCAGCGCATCGGTGTAGCCGACCACCGCAACGGCGATCCCCTTGTCGAGAACGCTGTTCAGGCGGAGAATGATGGCCATCGCCTGGCGCTGCCGCAGCGGGGTGAGGACCGGACCGATCCGGCGGATGAGCAGGGAGCGCAGGTACTGCAGCTCCTCGACAATCTCTCCGGCGGCAAGTCCGCGCGCGGCACCGACCCGGCCGTAGTGTTCGCAGGCGTGATACCAGACCTCGCTCACCGAGCGCCGCATCGGGCCGACCGATTCGATCAGGATCTCGAGCAGCAGGCGCAGTTCGCGGTCGATGGTGCTGCGGGGAATCATGCCGGCCGACGCGACGCGATCGGCCAGCCATTTGGCCCATTCGAGTAGAATTGTGTCACGATGCACGGCCATGGCACGGCCGATCGTGAGCAGTGTGGGATGCGAGGTGCGCAATGCCGGCGCTCCAGAGGGTTGAATCGCGCGGGCAATCTACATCGGGAGAGGTAATGGGGTCAAAGACTTTGATCCGGCCGCGAGCGATCGCTCCGGGAAGCCGCGTGGCACTCGTTGCACCGGCAGGACCACTGAGCGACCATGACGATCTCACCCGGGGCATCGAACTCTGCCGCGCGCTGGGCTGGGAGCCGGTGGCGGGGGCGCATGTCCTGGCGCGACACGGCTATCTGGCCGGCACCGACATTGAGCGACTCGCGGATCTCAATCAGGCGCTCACCGATCCGAAGATCGACGCCGTCTGGTGCCTGCGCGGTGGCTACGGACTCACCCGGATTCTCGATCAGGTTGATGTCGCCGGATTCGCCCGGCGGCCCAAACCGGTCATCGGCTTCTCGGATGTCACCAGCCTGCTGGTGGGGCTGCACCAGGCCACCGGCGTCGTGACCATCCATGGCCCCATGGCTCGGGCCCCACTCACGCCATTCAGCGCCGGCCACTTTACCCGGGTGCTGACCACCGCTGCCGCGCCGGGACGATTGGCCGGGCTTCCGGCGCCTGCGGGCGTCCTGGTGCCGCGCGCACCGCGCATCGTCGCCATCAGCGGCGGTGTTGCGGACGGTCCGCTCATCGGCGGTAACCTGACCCTGCTCACCGCGCTGATCGGCACGAAACATTGCCCCGGCCTGGACCGGGCTATCCTCTTCCTCGAGGACGTGGGCGAGGATCTCTACAAGGTGGACCGCATGCTGGCGCAGTGGCGCATGACCGGCGCACTCGGCCGCCTCGCGGGCGTGATCGTCGGGCAGTTCACCGAGATCAAGCGCGGCACCGGCGACGGTGGCGCGCTCGGTTTCGACGAGGTGCTTGCCACCTATCTCCGTCCCCTCGGCGTTCCCGTCGCGTTCGGCTTCCCCATCGGTCATGTCGACGATCAGTGGACCATGCCGCTCGGCGTGCGGGCGCGGCTGGATGCGGATGCGGGGACGGTGGAGCTGCTGGAGTCGGCCGTAGCATAGACGATCCCATGGCCACCCCCACCCTCACCCGTCACACCCTTCCCGGCGTCCTCGGCCCCATCGCCGTGGACGTTCGCACCAGCGACCGCCACGCACCGCGGCCGGCGGTCGTCATCCTCCCCGGCTTCAAGGGCTTCAAGGACTGGGGGATGTTCCCCGTGCTGGCCGAGCGGGTCGCACGCGCCGGTTTTACCGCTGTCTCGGTCAACGTCAGCGGCTGCGGCGTGAACGAGCGGGGCGAGTTCATCTACCCGGAGCGATTCGGCCACAACGCCTTCAGCCTCGAACTGCGCGACGTCCGGAGTGTGCTCGATGCACTGGAGCAGGGCACCTTCGGCCTCGCGCCAACTACGGTGTTCGGTCTGGTGGGCCATTCGCGTGGCGGTGGGATAGCGATCCTCGCCGCGCGGCGCGATCCCCGGATACACGCCCTGGTGACCTGGGCCGCGATCGCCACCGTTGCTCGCTGGCTCGACCAGGCGGCGGAGTGGCGCGCCGCCGGCAAGCTCGACATCGTCAATACCCGCACCGGTCAGGTGCTCCCGCTCTACGTCGATGTGCTCGACGACATCGAACAGCACCGCACGGAGCTCGATATCCAGGCCGCGGCGGCGGAGCTCACCACGCCCTGGCTGTTGCTGCACGGCTCCGCCGACCCCGCGGTTCCGCTGATCGAAGCGGGTGCACTCGCGGCGGCCGCGGCAGCGCATCCGCCGCGCTTCATTACCATCGAGGACGCGGGGCACACCTTCGGCGCGGTGCATCCTTTTGCGGGGATCTCGCCCGACCTGGCCCTGGCGTTCGATGAGACGATGAAATGGCTGGGGCGGCATCTGTAGGGACCGACCACCGATCGGTCCCTGCCGATGCACTCCCATTGACTCTTACCCCTCCATCCCAACAACATCCACTCATGCCCATCTACGAATACCACTGCGCCAAGTGCGCCAGCGATTTCGAGCTGCTCGTCCGCGGCGAGACGGTGATCGCCTGCCCCGACTGCGAAAGCCGCAAGGTCGAGCGGCTCATGTCCCGCCCTGCCCGGCCCACCGGCGGCAACGGCGG
>JAWXBX010000336.1:0-9333 GCA_034440415.1 Gemmatimonadota bacterium
CAGATCAAGGTCATAGGCTTCCTTGATCATCGTGCCCTTTGCCTTGGACCCGCCATATCGAATGCGTGGCGCGGACCCGAATTCCGCTCTGAGATGCTCCTCAACTTCGCTGCGGCGACGCCGCAGCTCATTCATTTCCGGGCTGTCGTCAGAGAGTGACTGCTCTTTCAGCACACCCTCCAGATATTCCTGATCAGTCATGGTCCAACCCTCTTGGGCGATTCGATTAATCGTGAGTTACTTCGACCAGATGTTGGTCGGTGATAACGCGGGCGAAGAATGAATGCGTAGGCTCGATGGTGATGTCAATGGCGACATTGACATGTGTGTATTACACACGTTGTGTTGTCCTCATTGACGGGGCACTTATCAGCCGCGATCTTGAGATTATGAAGCGTGAGGCCATCTATTCGCGTATCGGATCGATTATCCGCTCCAAGCGACGAGAAAAAGACTCGTCCCAAGAGTCTCTAGCCAAACGGTTAGGCCTATCTCGCGCGACCCTTGCGAATATGGAATCCGGTAGACAGAGGATCCTAGTGCATCAGTTGTACGCGCTAGCGGAGGCCCTATCCTGCAAGATCGAAGATTTCCTTCCCGCGAGTCATCATGAGTCGGGGCCGGATTCGCCGCTTGTGTTCTCAGAATCCCTGAGCACTCAGCAAAGATCGCAGTTGGAAAGGATGATCGGAGCCGTTCAGGCGCCTGGCACTAGATAGACCGGAGAGAAATCGTGCCACTAGCTGAGAGCCCAGCCGCACACGCCGCGCGGCTTCTTCAGGAATACAACCTCGAGCGAATTCCAGTCGCGGTCGACCGATTGGCGAAGCTGCTCGGCGCTCAGCTCCGCTATTCGCCCCTCGACGACGAATTATCAGGGATGGTGTATGTCAAGGATGAGGTGCCGATCATCGGCGTCAACTCGCTCCATCATCCGAACAGACAACGTTTCACCATCGCACACGAGATCGGCCACCTCTGTCGCCATAGAGAAGAAGTGTCCAAGGCAGTCCACGTGGATAAAGGATTTCCAGACACAGCCCTCAAGAGGGACTCCGTCTCAGGCGCTGGCACTGATCAACTCGAAATTGACGCGAATCGATTCGCTGCTGCCCTTCTGATGCCGAGACACGCGCTTGAAGCTGCCTTGGCGAGCAAGTCCCTAGACGTCGAAGACGAGGTGGCGATCCAATCGCTGGCCAAACGATTCCGGGTAAGTACTGCCACGCTTCAATACCGGCTCCGGACGCTGGGAACGGAACATCCGTGAGCCTGGTCTTCTACGACACTGAAACCACGGGCATCAGCACCTCTTTCGATCAAATTCTTCAGTTCGGCGCGATTCGCACCGATACGGAACTGAAGGAAATCGATCGGTTCAGTACTCGCTCGCGCCTTCAAGGGCGCGTATTGGCCCATCCAAAGGCATTGTTCGTTACCGGTGTCACCGTTGCCCAGTTGACCGACTCGTCGCTTCCATCCCACTACGAGATGATGCGAACGATCCAGCGCCAGCTCAATGGCTGGTCTCCTTCAGTCTTCATCGGCTACAATTCGCTCAGTTTCGACGAGCACTTGCTGCGTAGCGCACTTTGGAAGACCCTGCATTCACCCTACCTCACCAATACTGATGGCAACTCGCGCGCCGACGCCATGAAAATGGTTCAGGCGGTCAGCATCTTGCGCCCAGACATCTTCTCGATACCTACCGGAGAGAAGGGCGGGCCATCGTTCAAACTGGACGCCATCGCGCCTGCCAATGGCTTCGATCATTCCAGCGCCCATGACGCCATTGGCGATGTAAGCGCGACAATCCATCTATGCGGGCTTATTGCCGAACGTGCACCTGATTTGTGGTCTGATTTCATGCGGTTTGCACAGAAGGCCGCCGTTCTCGACTTCGCGGAGAACGAGCCCGCGTTCGGCCTCATTGAATTCAGGTACAACAAGCCATACGTGTATCTCCTCACCATGATTGGGCGTAATCGCGCCAACCAGGCTGAACTATACGCGTATGATTTAGGGGTTGACCCTGCAGAGCTGTCAGGGCTAACAGACGAGGGCCTTTCCAGCCGGATAAACGAGTCGCCGCGGCTTTTCCGCCGGATCAAGGCCAATGCGGCACCTATCCTGATAACACTCGACGGGGTGCCAGCAATTGCGGCCTCGCGATCTCTCGGGAACGATGAATTGCTCCGGAGGGCCGGCCTTGTAGCCACGGACAGCGCACTCGGTGCCAGGATTGTTGCGGCCATCGAACGCGACGAGAGGCCGAAGTCCCCGTCAGAGCACATTGAGGAGCAAATCTATGATGGCTTTGCTTCGCGAGAAGATATGGCGGTCGCCGATTCATTTCATCAAAAGCCATGGGAGGACCGCGCTGCAACTATCGATCAGCTCGCCGATGGGCGCCTCAAGGTGCTCGCTCGGCGGCTCCTTTACGATAAGGATCCCGAATTACTGAGACCCGACGCGAGAGACGCTGAGCGACGCCTAATTTCCGAAAGACTACTATCCGGCGCCACGGATTTGCCTTGGTGTACGCTGACACAAGCAATAGCCGATTGTCGCAAACTCATCTCAGCTCAACCCGCGGGCGAGGCCGAGCACCTTCGGGATTACTTAGCATATTGTGAATCTCGGCAAGAAGAGCTCAGGGCACTGGATTGAATGGGGCGCAAGCACTTCGTCCTGAATCGACCCGTACTCATTTGCGGTGACACGTCTTGCGTAAGCTCCCCTAGCCGGCACACAGTGAAAAGGAGACTTTGGGACCCTCAGAAGGTCCTATGCGGAAGTCCCGATTCACCAAGTCTCAGATTGTCCAGATCCTGAAGGAAGGCGATGCCGGCGTGCCGGTCGCCGATCTGCTCCGCAAGCACGGCATTAGCCGCGGGACGTACTTCAAGTGGAAGAGGAAGTACGGTGGTGCGTCGGTCCCTGAGCTGCAGCGGCTGAAGGAGCTGGAGACCGAGAATGCCCGGCTCAAGCGGATGTATGCCGACATGGCGCTGGAGAACGCCGCCATCAAGGACATGCTCAGCCGAAAACTGTAACGCCGTCCGCGAAGCGGCAGGTGGTGGCGATCCTGGTCGGCGCGCACCAGCTGTCGGTGCAGCAGGCCTGCCGGATCGCCGGCCTGTCGCGGACGGCGCACGACCGCCCGCCGGTGGAAGATCCGGAACGCGATGCCGTGGTGATCGCGGCGCTGCAGTCCGTGGTGCAGGCCAGTCCACGCTGGGGCTTCTGGAAGTGTTTCGACCGCCTCCGGCTGCTCGGCCATCGCTGGAACCACAAGCACGTGTATCGCGTGTACTGCGCGCTGCGGCTGAACCTGGCGCGGCGCACCAAGCGCCGGGTCCCCACCCGCATCCGGCCGCCGCTCGACGCGCCGCCGGTGCTCAACACGACCTGGGCGCTCGACTTCATGCACGATGCGCTGTACGACGGCCGCCGCTTTCGCACGCTCAACGTCATGGACGAGGGCAATCGGGAAGGGCTGGCCATCGAGATGGGGACCTCGCTGGCGAGTGGCCGGGGGGTGGCGCTCCTGGAACAGCTGGTGGGCCAGCACGGTGCGCCGCAGGCCCTGCGCTGCGACAACGGTCCCGAGCTGATCGCGCAGACGCTGACCGACTGGTGTGCGGCGACGGAGAACGCCCTGCGCCATATTCAGCCCGGCAAGCCGGACCAGAACGCCTACATCGAGCGCTTCAACCGCACCTACTGCGAGGAAGTGCTCGATGCCTGGCTCCTCACCTCGCTCGACCAGGTCCGCGACGTGACTGCGGCCTGGCTGATGACCTACATCACGGAGCGGCCGCACGACAGCCTCGGCCGGGTGCCGCCCCTGACCTTTTTGCCGAGGTCCACACACGTCCCCGAGTCTGCCTACGAACTGTGTGCTTGACAGGGGAGCTTACGGTTGCGGAGCTTGCTCTTCAGACCATGGGGACGGCGGGATTCGAACCCGCGACCCGCTGAACCCCATGCAGGGAGTTGAGCCGTCAGCCGATGGCGATGGGCAATGGCCCCGGCGCCAAACCCTGCTGGCCGTGTGCTGTTAGCTGCCAGCTGTCCGCTGCCACCTACCAGCCTTTCCGCGTCGCCCTGCTCCCCCCTTGCGTCAATTGGTTGACGACCGCTTGAGGGATTGGTGCGAGGTTGTGGCACCCACACAGGAGCTTTCCCCGTGAAGTCCACCACCCTCTCCCTCCCCCGCCCGGAAGACCCCTCGGATGTCGCACTCCGCGTCGCGGATCTGCTGGCGGAGTCCTTCGCCCGTGGCCAGCGCAATGCCCTCCTCACGGCGCGCGCCCTTTCGGAGGAAGAGTTGCGCCTCGGCCTCGACTTCGTCTCGACCGTGCTGGAGGTCGCCTCGGGCTCAGCGCGGGTCATCGCGATGGTCCTGGCCGAGCGGATCGAGCCGCCGGCCCGGCCGTCGTTCCATTGAGCCCGCCAGCGCCGTTAGGGAATCAAGTGGACTTCGGCCACGTTCTTCCAGCCCAGCCAGTCGTTCGGGCCAATGACGACCCGCGTGGCGGGATGCGCGTCGATGAGGATGGATGAGATCTCGAGCCGATACCCGAGCCGACGGCGCGTTTCCAGCCGCTGACCCGAGGTGGCGAGCCACCGGGCTCGCGCGGTCAGGTCATCCCACGCGATATACCAGACCAGCGCCGGACCGGTGGGAGACTCATACACGCGCAGCCGGTCGCCGCCCCAGCCCAGCGCCAGCGGTGTGTTTACTTCGGCGGCATTGGCGAGGTCGGCCGCGAGGACGCGCAGGTCGAACTCGCCCATGACGTCGTCATAGATCACCCGCGGCTCATCGGTGACAAAGCGGAGGGTGAGGGGTGTGTCGCCCCTGCCGTAGCGATCCGGGTGCAGGATCTGTTCGGTTGATACCGGCATCCGGGCGCCGTAGGGCAGCGTGTCGCGCAATTCGGAGCCAGCCCACCAGCGGAGAAAATCCGCCCCGGCGAGGTAGGGAAAGATGATCGACTCCCGGAGGATCCGGGGCGCCTTGTTGTAGACCGGCATCGCGGCCTGCTGGCCGCGGAACTGCTCCCGATACGTTTCCCAGAACTCCGGCATGGCGAAGAGATTCTGGTCTGGCACCATGACCTGAAGTCCGGCGAGAGTTGCCTGACCCTCGAGGATCGATTGCGCCGCGGCCAGCCGGTCGTTGTCGCCCCGCTGCCGCATGATCGAGTCGAGCGGCACATACTGGTGCTGCAGCGCGTGCACCAGCTCGTGCGCGACCACCGCCTTCACGAAGATCGGGTCGGCGTTGGCCACGACGAAGAGCATGGTGGAATCGGGTTCGTAGAAACCCACGATCTGTTCGGTGAAGAGATCGAGCAGCAGCGCCCGCAGGTCGGCGGTATCGGGCAGCAGGCCGAGCAACCGGTAGGTGGCCTGCAGCCCGCGGGCCCGCTCGGCGGGGAGTTCCTGATCGAGCTTCTGCAGCAGATACGCCCGCACCTGATCCCGGGTCCGCACGGCGGAGCGCGGTGGTGTGCGGAACCGGAGGCCCGTGGCCTTTTCCACCGCGGGGACCAGGCTGTCGACAAGGTGGGCGATGGTCTCCCCGTCCGTCGCCGGCTTCTGGCCGCGACAGGCGCCCGCGCCAAGGAGCGCGAGCAGTAGCAACACGCCAGACCGGAGCCGGTTCACGGTTGCAGGACGAATGTCTTGTACCAGGCGATCACCGCCGGCCCCGCCAGCCACGTCGTCGCGGCCCCGAGACTGAGAAAGACGCCGAAGGGGACGAGGCGCTTCTGCCCGATCAGCGAGAGCGGCACGAAGATGAGGGTGCCGAGGAGGGCACCCAGGAAGATCGTCAGCAGGACACCCTGCCAGCCGACGAAGGCCCCGACCATCGCCATCATCTTGATGTCGCCGCCGCCCATCGCTTCTTCCTTGAACATCTTCGTGCCCGCCGCACCCACGGCCCAGAGCAGGACAAAACCGGTCACCGCGCCAATGATGGCCGCACTGAGCGCTTCGAGCCCGCCGCCGAAACCGAAGAGGAGACCGACGCCCAGGCCACCAAGACTGAATTCATCCGGGATGATGTAATCCCTCGCGTCGGTCAGCGCGATGCCCAGCAGGATGGTGAAGAAGACCGCGCCGGCGAGCGCGTGGAGGGAGAATCCGAAGCGCCAGGCCATGAACGCCCAGATGAGCGAGTTCATGGCCTCGATCAGCGGATACTGCACCGAGATGCCGGTTGCACACCGGCGGCACCGGCCACGCAGCAGCATCCAGGAGAGGATCGGGATGTTGTCATACCAGGCAATCAGCTGACCACAGCCGGGACACCGGGACCGGGGGCTGACCACCGACTCCTCCTTGGGCCAGCGGAGGATGCACACGTTGAGGAAGCTGCCGAACATCGCGCCGAATACTGCGGCGACCATGACCAGCATCCATTCATCGGTCACGACGCACCTCATAGAGGAGAATGCCGGCGGCGACTGCCACGTTCAGGGATTCCACCCCGCCGGAGAGCGGCACGGCGATGGAGCGCTCGGCGACGGCGGCCAGCTCCGGCCGCACGCCCCCGCCTTCATTGCCGAGCACCAGCGCGATGGCTCCGACGCGCTCGACGCGACTCACGATCATGCCATCGGACGCGGTGGTCCAGAGGGCCACCCCCGACCCGCGGGCCCAGGCGATGAACACCGGAAGCTCCGCCATGACCGCGGGAAGGCGGAAGAGCGCGCCCATGCTCCCGCGCAACGCCTTCGGGTTGTGAAGGTCGGCGGTTCCCGGCAGGGCGACAAGCCCCATGGCCCCGAGACCCAGTGCCGTCCGGGCGAGCGCACCGACGTTGCCCGGGTCCTGGACGGCGTCGAGCACGAGGACGACATCGCCGGGGCCGGGATGCAGGTCATCCATGGTCCAGCGCCGCGGCTCCACGACCGCAATGATGCCCTGTGGGGCCTCCGTCCCCGCGAGTGCGTTTAGCGTGTCCTCATCAACCCCTTCCATGGGCACATGGGCACGCTGCAGCCGCGCCTTGAGCGCCGTACCCCGGGGTGTAGCTTCCAGCGCCTGCGACGTGACCGCGCCACGAATGGGGAGTCCGGCTGCCAGCGCCTCCTCGATGAGGCGGACCCCTTCGGCCAGCGTCAGACCGCGGCGTTCGCGTGCGCGACGCCGGTGCAGGTCACGAATCGTGCTGAGGAGAGACACCGTCAGGATGCATTCCGCATGAAGATCGCACTCACCATTGCCGGCTCCGATTCGGGCGGGGGGGCCGGCATCCAGGCCGACCTCAAGACATTCCAGCAGTTCGGGGTGTACGGGACCAGCGTCATCGTCGCCCTCACCGCACAGAATACCCGGGGCGTCCGGGCGGTGCATGCCGCGCCTGCGTCGATCGTAACGGACCAGCTCGCTGCACTCGCGGAGGACCTCCCGCCAGACGCGGTGAAGACCGGCATGCTCGCCAGCGCGGCGCTGGTCGAACAGGTGGCGGAAGCGATCGTGCGGTACCGGTGGACCAGCTATGTCTGCGATCCAGTGATGATCGCCACCTCGGGCGATCGGCTGCTCGATGCCGAGGCCGAACGGGTGATGCGCGATCGACTGCTCCCGCTGGCGCGCCTCGTCACCCCCAACCTCGACGAGGCGGCCCTGCTGACCGGCCTCGAGGTACATGACCCGGCCAGCATGGCAGCTGCCGGCGACGCGCTGCTCCGACTCGGCGCATCCGCTGCACTGATCAAGGGCGGTCATCTTGCCGGCCCGACGATGACCGACGTCCTGGTCACGTCACAGGGAGTGCGCCGCTTCACCCGCCCACGGATCGACACGACCTCCACGCACGGGACCGGCTGCACCCTCTCCGCCGCGATCACGGCTGGACTGGCCTCAGGCCAGCCACTCGAGGCGGCGGTGGCTGATGCGCTCGACTACCTCGCCCGCGCCCTGCGATCGGCACCGGGGCTCGGTGGCGGCCATGGGCCGGTCAATCACCTGGTGCCGGCCCGGCGATCATAACGTGCCCGCCTCGCGGGCATGGAGGCCCGCGACTACCCCCTCCACCAGTCGACCGAGTGCCTCGCCCGCCGCGTCGGCCGTCGTCATGACATCCTCATGTGACAGCGGCGTCAGGCTGAGTCCCGCCGCACGATTGGTGATGATCGAGAGCCCCAGACACCGCAGCCCCTGCGCCCGCAGGGTGATGACCTCAGCGATGGTGGACATCCCCACCGCATCCGCCCCGAGCCGCTCGAGCATCCGGATCTCCGCCGGGGTCTCGTAGCTCGGCCCCATCACGCCGCAGTACACCCCGTCCTCCAGGGCAATCCCGCCCGCTCCAGCCATTGCGTGCGCCAGCGTGATCAGCTCCGGATCGAATGGCGCGGACATGTCGGGAAAGCGGGTATCGCCCGGCACCAGCGCGCCAACCAGCGGATTGGCCCAAGTGAGGTTCACCTGGTCCGCGATGCACATCAGCGTCCCAGGGGCAAAGCTCCGCCGGATCCCGCCCGCCGCGTTCGCCAGAATGACCTGCCGGATGCCCAGGGCGGCGAAGAGCCGGCTGGGGAGGGTCACTGTCGCCTGAGCATGGCCTTCGTATGCATGAAACCGGCCGCTCTGACAGATGACCGCAACTCCCCCTAACACACCGATCAGCAGCTCCCCGGCATGGCCCGGCAGCGTGCTCCCCGGGAATCCGGGAAGACGCCCGTAGGCCAGGCGCTCCGCGTTGGCCAGGCGATCGACCAGTCCCCCGAGCCCCGACCCCAGCACGAGGGCGACGGTGGGCCGGCGTCCATCCAGCCAGGCCTCAACCACCGCGAGGGCCGGGGCAACGCCGGCGGTCACAGGAGCATGCCCGCGATCGCGGCGGAAGTGAAGGCGGCAAAATTGCCGGCGATCATGGCGCGCAGCCCGAAGCGGGCGATCTCGCCCCGGCGCTCCGGCGCCAGTCCGCCGATCCCGCCGATCTGGATGGCGATCGAGCCCAGATTGGCGAAGCCGAGCAGCGCGTAGGTCAGGATCAGGGCGCTGCGCGGCGCCAGCACGATCCCGGTGCCGAGATCCCGGGCGAACTGGGCATAGGCGACGAACTCGTTCAGCGCGGTCTTGAGACCGATCAGGCCGCCGACGTACGCGGTATCCTGCCACGGGACCCCGAGCACCCATGCGACCGGCCGAAGGAGCTGGCCGAGTACCCAGGGCAGCGAGAGGCCAGGCTGACCCCAGAGGCCGCCGAGCCAGCCCAGCCCGGCGTTGCACAGCGCCACGAGGGCGACAAAGGCGATAAGCATCGCCGCGACATTGATGGCGAGGTGGACACCCTGGAGCGCGCCA
>JAWXBX010000337.1:0-6229 GCA_034440415.1 Gemmatimonadota bacterium
ACCACCGCCAACCAGCGATCCACGCCGGGAAACGATGAAAACGGTCCGTCGCTCTCGATATCCGCCACACTGATGCGGCATTGCCAGTCCGCGGACTGGGGCCAGGCCAGCAGCTCGCGGGTGCGGCCCCCGCCGTTGCGCCAGGCCTGGGGCGCGACATCGTCACAGCGCACCGCGTGCAGGGTCACGTTCGCCGCACTCATGGTTTGAATTCGCCGTGCAGGAGATAGCGGGTTCCCGGATGGACGAGGCGGGCGACGGTAATGGGCACGCTGCGGCTGACGGTCCTTCGGACCACGATCAGGCAGGGATCGCGTCGACCAATGCCCAGCAGTCGCGCCTCGCGCGCGGTCGGCACGCCAGCCTCGATGGAGTACTGTGCCTCCCAGAGTGGGGCCACGTCAAGCAGGTAATGGGTGGGTGTGATGCGGGTGAAGTCAACGTCGAGGTAACCGGGGGCGCAGGCGGGATTCACGAAGCGGTCTTCGCACTGCACCGGGACCGCATCGGCGAAGTGCACAATGAGGGTGTGAAAGACCGCCGCTTCCCGGGCCACGCCCAGCCGCTCGGCCACCGCCGCGGATGCGGATTCCCGCCGTGCCAGATGCACCACGGCATGGTGCGCATGACCGCGCGCGGTGATCTCGTCGTGCAGGTCGCGGATGGTGAGGGTGGAAGACACCCGGTGCAGCGGGGCGGCGAAGGTGCCGATCCCCTGGCGCCGTTCGACCAGCCCCTCGATCTGCAACTCGCGCAGGGCGCGGTTGACCGTCATGCGGCTCACGCCGAAGCGGGCCACGAGTTGCGCCTCGGATGGCATGAGCCGCCCGGGCGGCCACCGGCCCCGGCCCAGTTCCCGCTTCAGAAAGTGCTTGACCCTGGCAAAGGGCGCGATGGCGACCATGGGCAGGAATGCTACTTGCCGAATCTTGTCTAGACAAGTAGTCTCCCCCGCCACCCCGACGCCCGGAGCGCACCATGCCCGATCGACCCGCCGCACAGCCCCACCCGGTGCGCGCGCCGCGCGGCACCGAGCGCAGCTGCCGGAACTGGCTGATCGAAGCCGCCTACCGGATGCTGCAGAACAATCTCGACCCCGAAGTCGCCGAGAATCCTGCTGCCTTGGTGGTCTACGGCGGTATCGGCAAGGCGGCGCGCAACTGGGACTGTTTCGAGACCATGCTGACGACCCTGCGCGCGCTGCAGGAGGACGAGACGCTGCTGGTGCAGTCGGGGAAGCCGGTCGGCGTCTTCCGCACCCATGTCGATGCGCCGCGGGTGCTGATCGCGAATTCCAACCTGGTGCCGCGGTGGGCGACGTGGGAGCACTTCGATGCGCTGGATCGTCAGGGCCTGATGATGTACGGGCAGATGACGGCGGGTTCATGGATCTACATCGGCAGTCAGGGCATCGTGCAGGGCACCTACGAGACCTTTGTCGAAGCCGGTCGTCAGCACTATGGGGGCGACCTCGCCGGCCGCTGGATTCTCACCGCCGGGCTCGGCGGCATGGGTGGCGCCCAGCCGCTGGCGGCGAGCATCGCCGGTGCAGCATCACTGAGCATCGAATGTCAGCAGTCCCGTATCGACTTCCGCCTCAAGACCCGCTATCTCGATGAGCAGGCCAGCGACCTCGACGATGCCCTGGCTCGCCTGGCGCGATACACCCGCGAGAAGAAGGCGGTCTCCATCGGTCTGCTCGGCAATGCCGCCGAGGTGCTGCCCGAACTGGTGCGCCGAGCCCGACAGGGCGGCATCCGTCCCGACCTGGTGACCGATCAGACCTCGGCCCACGACCTGGTGCATGGCTATCTGCCATCGGGCTGGAGCGTGGAGCGGTGGCAGGCGGCGCAGGCGGATAGCACCCAGCACGCCGCCCTCCGCGCGGCGGCGGCCCGGAGCTGCGCGGTGCATGTCCAGGCGATGCTCGACTTCCAGCAGCTCGGCGTTCCCACGGTAGACTACGGCAACAACATCCGGCAGGTGGCCAGGGACGCGGGCGTGGCTCGGGCATTCGATATTCCCGGGTTCGTCCCCGCCTACATCCGACCGCTGTTCTGCCGCGGCACGGGACCGTTCCGGTGGGTGGCGCTGAGCGGGGATCCGGAGGACATCCGGAAGACCGATGCGAAGATCAAGGAGCTGTTCCCCGAGAACGCCCACCTGCACCGCTGGCTCGACCTGGCGGCGGAACGCATCGCGTTTCAGGGGCTGCCGGCGCGGATCTGCTGGATCGGACTGGGAGAACGGCACCGTGCCGGTCTGGCGTTCAACGCGATGGTCCGCAGCGGCGAGCTTTCCGCGCCGATCGTGATCGGCCGGGATCACCTGGACAGCGGTTCGGTCGCCTCACCGAATCGGGAGACCGAAGCGATGCTGGACGGTTCCGACGCCGTCTCCGACTGGCCGCTGCTCAACGCGCTGCTGAACACCGCTGGAGGCGCGACCTGGGTTGCGCTGCATCACGGGGGCGGTGTCGGCATGGGCTACTCGCAGCACGCCGGCGTCGTGATCGTGTGCGATGGCACCGAGGCCGCGGACCGGCGGCTCGAGCGGGTCCTGTGGAACGACCCGGCGACAGGCGTGATGCGCCACGCCGATGCGGGGTACCCGATGGCCCGCGCCTGCGCCCGTGAACAGGGACTCAACCTGCCGATGCTGGGAGCGACCGATGCTGATTAATCCTGGCCGGATCACGCTGGACCAGCTGCGTACCATCCACGCCGATGGCACCGGGCTCACCCTGCCGGCGTCGGCCACCCAGGAGATCCGGGCCAGCGCGCAGGTGGTGCAGCGTGCTGCGGCAGGCGATGCGCCGGTGTATGGCGTCAACACCGGCTTTGGCAAGCTGGCCAATCAGCGGATCAGCGCGGCGCAGCTCGACGCGCTGCAGCTCAACCTGATCCGGTCGCACAGCGTGGGTGTGGGAGCGCCGCTCGCCCCCGCGGTGGTGCGGCTCATGCTAGCGCTGAAGGCGGCGAGCCTCGCCCGAGGGTACTCCGGAGTGCGCGAGATCGTGATCGATACGCTGCTGGGCGCCTACCACGCCGGCCTGGTGCCGTACATCCCGTCGCAGGGCTCGGTCGGTGCCTCCGGAGATCTTGCCCCACTGGCACACATGACGCTGGCGCTGCTGGGGGAAGGGGAAGTGCTGGTGGACGGTCGGCGGGAGCCGGCGGGGCCAGTGTTGCAGCGGGCGGGCATTGCGCCCCTGCGGCTCACCGCCAAGGAGGGCCTCGCCCTGATCAACGGAACCCAGACCTCGACCGCGCTGGCGCTGCACGCGCTGCTGCAATTCGAGGCGGTCCTGGAAGCGGCGCTGGTGGTCGGCGGCCTGACGGTGGATGCCGCCCGCGGCAGTGACGGGCCGTTCGATCCGCGCATTCATGTCCTGCGCGGCCAGCCGGGGCAGATCGACGTCGCCCAGTACTACCGGGCCCTGCTCGCCAACAGCGCCATCCGTCGCTCGCACCTGGAGGGGGATGATCGGGTGCAGGATCCGTACTGTCTGCGCTGCCAGCCCCAGGTGGTGGGCGCCTGCCTGGATCAGCTGCGCCATGCGGCGCTGGTGCTCGTGCGCGAGGCCAACGCCGTCACCGACAATCCGCTGGTCTTCGCCGCCGACGACACGCTGGTGTCGGGCGGCAACTTCCATGCGGAACCGGTCGCGCTGGCCGCGGATGCCTGCGCGGTGGCCATCGCCGAGGTCGGCGCGATCAGCGAACGCCGCATCGCGATGCTCATCGACAGCAGTGTGTCCCGCCTGCCGCCATTCCTCGCCGCGGACCCGGGCCTGAACTCCGGCTTCATGATCGCCCACGTCACGGCGGCGGCGCTGGCCTCGGAGAACAAGTCGCTGGCCCATCCAGCCAGCGTGGACAGCCTGCCCACGAGCGCCAATCAGGAAGATCACGTCTCGATGGCCACCTTCGCCGCGCGCCGGCTGCAGCCGATGGTTGACAACGTGGCCCATATCATCGGCATCGAGCTGCTGGCCGCGGCGCAGGGGATCGAGTTCCTGCGCCCCCTGACCAGCTCGCCCCCGCTGGAAGAGGTGCATGCGCTGCTGCGCCGCAGCTGCCCGGCGATGCCGCAGGACCGCTACCTGGCGCCCGATATCGAGCAGGCCACTCGACTGGTCACCGACGGTTCGGTGGGAGGTATCCTGCGGCGGCTGCCGGGCCTCCCGCCGCTCTGGACTCCGGCTTGAGCCATCGGCCAGCGAAGGCGCCGGACCGCTGGGTGCGGTCCGGCGCTTGGTGCAGTTGCTCGCTGCCCTGGTCGTTCGAGCCGCGGCCTCAATACCCGCCGATTTCCTCCATCGCCTGCCGCAGATCCGCCACCTGCGGCAGGATGACATCCTCCAGCTCCGGCGCATAAGCCACGAACGTATCGGTCGCGGCGACGCGACGCACCGGCGCATCGAGCCACTCGAACGCCTCGTCCGCAATCCGTGCCGCGATCTCCGAGCCGTAGCCCCACGACAGGGAATCCTCGTAGGCCACGATCACCCGGCTCGTCTTCCGCACCGATGCGAAGACCGTCTCCCAGTCCACCGGAGCGAGCGAGCGGAGGTCGATCACCTCGACCGATAGGCCGTACTTCTCCTCCACGTCCTTGGCCGCCACCAAGGTGCGCTGCACGACCGCACCATAGGTGATCACCGTGAGGTCAGTCCCTTCGCGGACCACCCGGGCCTTGCCGAACGGGATCATGAAATTGGGTCCCGGATTCGGCGCCTTGTTGTAGGTCTGGCGATACAGATGCTTGTAATCGAGGAAGAGCACCGGATCCTCGCACCGGATCGCGGTGCGAAGGAGGCCATTGGCGTCCAGCGCGGTCGCGGGACAGACCACGCGCAGGCCGGGAATACCGGTGAAGATCGCCGCACCGGTCTGGGAGTGATACACGGCGCCACCCTTCAGGTAGCCGCCGTAGGTCACCCGGATGACGACCGGCGAGGCAAAGGCGTTGTTCGAGCGCCAGCGCATCAACGCGAGTTCGTTGCGGATCTGCATGTACGCCGGCCAGATGTAGTCGAAGAACTGGATCTCCACGACCGGCTTGAGCCCCCGCGTCGCCAGGCCGATGGCCCGGCCGACGATGTTGGCCTCGGCGAGGGGCGAGTTGTACACCCGGTCGCCGCCGAAGGCCCGCTGCAGTCCCCAGGTCACCTTGAAGACGCCGCCCTTTCCCTTCACCGTCTCCAGCGACGCCTCCCGGCTCGCATCCGCGACATCCTGGCCGAAGACGATGATGCGCGGATCCCGCGCCATCTCGTCCTTGAGGCAGCTGTTGAGCAGGTCGACCATCGTGGTGGGATCGCCGCTGAAGTGCGGATCATCCTCGGTGTCGAACTGTTCCGACGTCGGATCGACCTCCGGCGAGTAGACGAAATCGTAGACCGTGCTGGTGGCCGGTTGCGGGGAGGCAAGCGCCGTCTCCGCAGCGAGACTCACCTCCTCATCGGCCTGATGACGAATTGCCTCGAGCTCGGGGCCGGTGGCGATGCCCTGCTCCAGCAGCCAGGCGGGGAAGCGGGTCAGCGGATCGCGCTTGGCATCCTCATCCCGCTCGCTGCCGGGCCGGTAGAGCACCTCATCGTCCGACAGCGAATGGCTGTACGGCCGGATGACCTTGGCGTGGACCAGGGCGGGACCCTTCCGCGCCCGGCAATACTCCACCGCGCGGCTCATCACCTCGAAGGACGCCACGGGATCGCAGCCGTCAACCTCTTCGATGTACAGATCCGGAAACGACGCGACCAGTCTGGAGATCGAACCGCCGGCGGTGTTGACCTCCACCGGGACGCTGATGGCGTAGCCGTTGTCCTCGATCAGGAAGACGACCGGCAGCTTCAGGTTCGAGGCCGAGTTCATCGCCTCCCAGAACTCCCCCTCGCTGGTGGTCCCGTCGCCCGAAGAACAGAATACCACTTCGTCGCCATGCGGACCGCTCACACCATCCGCCATCCCCTGTACCCGGGAGTAGCGCAGCCACGCCTCGGCACACCCGACCGCCTGGAGAAACTGCGTACCGGTGGGGCTCGAGGCGCTGACGATGTTCAGATCCTTGTGTCCGAAGTGCGACGGCATCTGGCGGCCGCCGGAATTCGGATCGTCGGCCGCCCCGACCGCGGAGAACAGCATCTCGGTCGCCGTCATGCCGAGTCCGAGGCAGAGCGCGCGGTCGCGATAGTAGGTGTAGAACCAGTCATAGCTGGGGCGGA
>JAWXBX010000338.1:0-2731 GCA_034440415.1 Gemmatimonadota bacterium
CACCGGGGCGACGCGCGGCGCGGTGCGCCAGTTGACCGACGAGTTCCAGGTCGACTTCATCCGGCTGCAGTTCACCGACATCCTCGGCATCAACAAGAACGTCGAGGTGCCGCGCAGCCAGTTCGACAAGGCGCTGGACGGGGAGATCATGTTCGACGGCTCCTCGATCGAGGGCTTCGCCCGGATCGAGGAGAGCGACATGCTGCTGGTGCCCGACCTCGACACCTTCCGGGTGCTGCCGATGGACGATGAAGCGGGGCGGGTCGCCCGCATCCTGTGCGACATCCATACCCCCGATCATCAGCCGTTTGCCGGGTGCCCGCGGCTCACGCTCAAGCGCCAGATCGCGTCGGCGCGGGCGATGGGGTACACGATGATGGCGGGGTGCGAAGTCGAGTTCTTCCTGTTTGAGAAGGATGCCCAGGGGAATCCCAGCCTCACGACCCACGACGCCGGGAGCTACTTCGACCTGACCCCGGTGGACAAGGGCGAAGCGCTGCGCCGGCTGATCGTGCAGGACCTGGAGCTGATGGGGTTCGAGGTGGAAGCGGCGCACCACGAGGTGGCGCCGGGGCAGCACGAAGTCGACTTCCGCTATGCCGATGCGCTCACGACGGCCGACAACATCGCCACCTTCAAGTTCGTGGTACGGAGCCTGGCCCACCGGAACGGCTTCGTGGCGTCATTCATGCCCAAGCCGATCATGGGCCAGGCCGGCAGCGGCATGCACACCCACCAGAGCCTGTTCCGCGGCGGCGAGAACGCCTTCTTCGACCCGGCGACCGAGCAGCAGCTGTCCCAGGTCGCGCTGTCCTACGTCGAGGGGCTGCTGCAGCATGCCCGCGGCTTCTGCGCGCTGACCAATCCGCTGATCAATTCCTACAAGCGCCTGGTGCCGGGCTACGAAGCGCCGGTGAACGTCGCGTGGAGCGTGCGGAACCGCTCGCCGCTGGTGCGGATCCCCGAGCGGCGCGGGGAGGGCACCCGCTGCGAGCTCCGGATGCCGGACCCGTCGGCCAATCCCTACCTCTCGCTCACCGTGCAGCTGGCGGCGGGCCTCGATGGCGTGGCGAAGCAGATGGAATGCCGGGAACCGGTGAACCGCAACATCTTCCGGATGAGCTTCCGCGATCGGCGGAAGTACCAGATCGATGACCTGCCGCGCGACCTGCACGAGGCGCTCGACCGGTTCGAGAAGGACGACGTGATCAAGGCGTCGCTCGGCGAGCACCTGACGGAGCGGTTCCTGGAGGCGAAGCGCGAGGAGGTGGAGCGGTTCAATCGGGAAGTGACCGAGTGGGAGATCAGGAGTTATCTGGGGCGGTACTGACGAACCGCCTACCGCCCCTCCCACATCCGCTTGAGCATCTGGATCTGCCCGGTGTGATAGGCGTCGTGCAGCGCGATCCCGATCAGCATCTCGCCGAAGGTCCACTTCTTCCCTGCGACCGGAATCCGGCCAAGGCGCTTCCCGTCAAACGACTCGATCGCCTCATTCAGCAGCCGGTGTTCCTGCGCCAGCAGGGCGCGGTCCGCCTGCCATGCGGTTTCGTCGGCGCGTGCCGGCACCGCGGGGAAGTTGGCCGGGCTGCGGGGGAAGCGCGGAATCGGCGCGGTCACGAGGTGGCGCCGGATGGTGTACTTCCAGTAGGCGACGTGCAGTGTCAGGCGCCAGATGCTGGAACGGCCCGGTGCCGGGACCCAATGTGCTTCCGCCGCGTGCACGCCCCTGAGGGCGCCGACCGGAGTCGGACCGCCATGCCAGGCCTGGCCCTTTGGTGGGGAAAGCGCCTGCCGTACCAGGTCAACCGCCACCCGGCTCATGGTGTGTTCTCCTTTACCTGGATGAGCAGTTCCCGGACGATGAGTTCGGGCTGCTCCTCATGGATGTGCAGTCCGGCGCCGGGCACCGTGACCTCCGTGAAGCGGTGCAGCCGCTGGCGCAGCGCCCGGATCCTGCCGGCACTCACCCCCCCGTCGTGGGCCGCGCCTCCGACCAGCAGACGCACCGGCACGCTGATCCGGTCCAGCCGGGGCGTGAGTGGCTCCGGTTCGACGGCACGCTGCATCCCCTTGAGCGCCCGCAGTACCGCGCCCACATCGCCGGCCGAGCCGGCGGTGTAGTTGTCGATGGCTGTTTCAGTCACCCAGGTGGTATCGCCCGAGCTCGCGATCAGTCCCTTCTTGAGTTCTTTCCGCACTCGACCCCGCCCGGCAAAGAGACGCACGAGAAAGGCGAACTTGAGCGCCGTCTTCACCCCCGGCACCGCGGCCGTCTCCAGCGCCCCGCCCTCGACCAGCAGCAGGCGCCCCACCAGTTCGGGGCGAGCGAGCGTGAGTCGGAGCGCGATCGCCGTCCCGACCGCATTTGCCATCAGCACGACGTGGCGCATTCCCAGCGAATCCATGACCGCCGCCACACGGGCCGCCTGCATCGTGTGGGAGTAGTTCCCCTCGCCTGGCCGGCTCGACTGCCCGACCCCCAGCGGCTCGATGACCACCACCCGGATGCCCGCCGCCGCGAGGGGCGGCAGCACGTGGCGGTAGGCGTAGGCCGGGCTGATCAGGCCGGGGATGATGACCAGCGGTGCGCCGTTGGCGGGGCCCATGATCGTCACCTGCAGCGACTCCGCCGGGGCCACCACAATGTGCCGGGCGACGGAGTCGGGCGCTGCCGCCTGCATCACCGCCATGGTCAGCGCGAGGGGGAGAAAGAGCATGGCGATGAATG
>JAWXBX010000339.1:0-5092 GCA_034440415.1 Gemmatimonadota bacterium
CCGAGACTCACCACCGCGACGAACACAGCTGAGAGAACGACCACCTGGGCGGTCGGCGAGAGCAGCGCGTCGAGCGGCACCAGCCACCTCGGCAGCGGTTGATGCGCCAAGCCGTGATCGATGATGAGTTTGAGCGGCCACGGCGCCAGCACGCCGGTGAGCACGGTCGCCAGCTCCAGCAGGTAGGCCGTGGCGAGGCCGCGGCGATGGGGCCGCAGATCGGGCAGCAGCGCGCGACCCAGCACGCGCAGTCCCTGCGGCGCCTCGGCGATCATGCGGCCGCTCCTCTCAGCAGACCGGCGAGGGTCGCCGCCAGACGGTCGCCATCAAATCGCTCCAGCACCGCCGCGCGCCCCGTCTGGCCCAGCGCGGTCGCGAACTGGGGGTCGCGATGCAGCCGCAGCAGCGCGGCGGCGAGCGCGGAGACGTCGTCGGGCGCCACGAGCAGGCCATTCTCCTCGTGCACCACCAGCTCCGGAATGCCCGACACCGGCGTCGAAACCACGGCGAGACCGGACGCCATCGCCTCAACCAGGACGTTGGGAATGCCGTCGCGATCGCCGTCATCCAGCACCCGACAGGGCAGGCAGAACACCGTCGCTCGACGGTATTCCTCATAGAGCCTGCGCTGATCCACCACGCCGATGAGGTGCACCTGCCCCTCGAGCCCGTGGGCCGAGATCCGCTCTCGCAGCTCCGCACCATGGGAACCATCCGCGCCGGCCAGCACCAGTTCCGCCGTCACACCATGACGGACGAGTGTCGCGACCGCTTCCACCAGCACATCGAAGCCCTTCTTCGGCACCAGCCTTCCCACGCCGAGAATGCGGAGCGGTCCCGTGCTCGGGGCGCGGCCGGCCGCCGTCGCGAGCAGGGAGGTGAAATCGGCGTTCACGCCGTGATAGATCCGGTGCACCTTTGCCGCGGGCGCGAGTCGGAGCAGCCACTCCCGGTTGGCCTCGGTGCAGGTCACCGTGAAGCGGGCCGCCGTAAGCTTCCGCGCGAGCAGGCCGGCGGGATTGAGCGACTCGCAGTAGATGTCGCGCGCATGACCGGTAAAGGAGAAGGGGAGGCCCGTGATCAGGGACGTCAGCCAGGCCACCGTCGTGGCGGCATGAGCGTAATGGGCGTGCAGGTGGCGCACCTCGGGGGCGTGACGCAGTCGATCGGCGAGGTCCACCGCAAGCAGCAATTCCTTGACGTAGACCCTGGCGTCACCCGCCCAGGCGCTGCGCCGGATGCGCCAGCTCTGCGCCAGCACCGCGCCCAGGACACGCAGCGCCCCGAACGGATGCCTGACAAGTGTCCGAGCGATGGCGGGGAAGAAGCCGGGCAGATGGTGCAGGAGCCAGTGCGGCAGACTGGTGCGCGAGAGCCCCTCGGACCGCCGGAGGTACTCGCACCGCGCCCCGATACGATCGACCACCGGATGGCGCGGCTCCCGATCGTGCGCCTCGGCGGGTTTGATGGCATAGAGCCGCAGCGGCAGCCCCGCCTGCTCGACGCGAAAGATCTCGCTCAGGATGAACGGCTCGGAGGCGCGCGGATACGCCTTGAGGACGTAGGCCACACTGCCCCCGGCGCTCGCGGTGGGGCGCGGCTCAGGCATAGGCCGTCTCCAGCACTCGCTCCAGCCGCCTGGTGCACCGCCCCAGATCGAAGTGTTCCTCCACCCGCCGACGCGCATGCCGGCCGAAATCGACGCCGAGTGCCGGCTGACGGACCAGGCGCTCGAGCGCACGGGTCAGTGCCGGTGCCTCCCTCGGCGGAACCAGCAGGCCGGTCCGTCCGGAGAGGATGGCACTCGCCGTGGCGCCGATGTCACTCGCCACGACGGCGCGCCCGCTCGCCATCGCCTCGAGTACCACGTTGGGCAGGCCGTCCCGGTCCCCGGTGGCATCCTCCACCGACGGCACCACCACGACCTGCGCCTCGGCGTAGAGTCGGGGCAGTGCGGCATGAGTGCAGCTGCCAGCGAAGTGCACCTGCCGCGCGATTCCGCGCTCCGTCGCCAGACCCTCGAGCCGCGCCCGCTCCGGACCATCCCCCACCAGCGTAAGTTCCCACGGACCCTGCAGGGCGGTCAGCGCCTCGAGCAGCACGTCGAAGCCTTTCTTGGCCACCAGGCGTCCGACGGCGAGAAGCCGCGTGGGCGGCCCGGGTGGCACCGGCGTAGGCCGGAAGTGACTGAGGTCCACGCCGTGAGGAATGAGGTGCGTGGCAACGCCTTCGGTTCGAAGGGTCCGGGCCACATCGGTGTTGCAGGCAACGACACAAGCCGCGCCGAGACCGCGTTGACGCAACGCCTCGGGCGCCACCTTGCGCGCGTCCTTGGCATGGGTGCTGAACCCGTAACGCACCCCCAGACGGCAGCTGGCCGCCTGCGCCACATCGGTCGGTGTGTGTGCGAAGTATGCGTGCACCCCGGTCACCCGCCGCCCGCGCAGACGCGCGACCAGCGCCGCGCCCTGCTCCGACGGGGTCCCCGTCGGCAACTGCTCGATCATCGGCGCGAGTATGGCGGCGACGGGATGGGGCGACAGACCATCGCCCGGCTTGGTCGCGAAGACGGCGGTCAGCATTCCGCGCGCGGCCAGGGCCGCGATCTCATTGAGCGCGAAGGTCTCCGAGCGGCGGGGAAATCCGCTCAGCACCATCACGAGGCCCTCAGTCATCACGGCTCGGCTCCTCCAGCAGCGCCTGGGCCCGCTCCCGCACCCGCGTCAGCCCGCCGAGATCGATCTGGGGGACCTCCTCATCTGTCCGCGCGATGGCGGCCAGCACCTTCCGCATCAGGCCGCCCGGCGTCAGCTCGGACGGCTCGACCAGGTCGAAGATTCCGCGCTCGGCGAAGAGCCGCGCCCGAATCAGCTGTTCCATGACCGGCTCGGCCCGCGGCACCAGCACCGCGCGGCGCCGCATCGACAGCAGTTCACAGACGGTGTTGTAGCCCGCCATCGAGACAACGACATCCGCCTCGGCGTAGCGCCGGGTGAGATCCGCCTCGAAATCGATGAAGTGCACATCCGCGAGCGATCCGAACTGCGCCAGCAGCTGCTCCCGGCGAGCCGTGGCCATCTGGGGGCCGAAGATCACCGTCGTCTGGAGTGCCACCGAGCGCGGCAACTCGATCAGGCCGCGGAGATAGGTCTCGATCAGCTCGCTCCCGTCGCCCCCGCCACCGGTGGTGACCAGCACCCGCGGCGGACCACTCCGCGCCACCGGTACCTGGGTGGGGCGCATCAGGTAGCCGACATACCTGGTGCGGGCCGCGACCGCGGCGGGAAAGTCGTAAACCCGGGCGGCGTCGAAGATCGACTCCTCGCCGTAGATCCAGACCTCGTCGTAATAGCGTTCAACCAGCTCGAGACACTGACTGCGCTGGAGGGACGCGCATGTCCGTGCCGGCTCGTCGAGAATGTCGCGCACCCCGAGCACCAGTCGGGTGTTGCGTCCGCTGCGGCGAAGCGCCCGCAGGGTCTCCAGCAGTTCGCCGTCGATGCCGGCGGCGCGCTTGTCCACGATCATGAGATCGGGGGAGAAGCCCATCACGGTGCGGTGCAGGATCGAGCGCCGGATCCGGTTCACTTCCGCCGACCAGGTCGCCAGGAATCGGGGCTGATACTGATCAGCCTCAATCCGGTCGAGACAGGGGAGCTTGATGTAGTCGAGTCCATCAGGGATCCGGAACGCATGGATCATCGGCGACCCGGTCACCAGCAGGAGCGCCGCACCGGGGTACTGCTCGCGGAGGGCCTGCGCCAGGACCAGCGTTCGGCGAATGTTGCCCAGCCCGAACGTGTCGTGCGAATACAGCAGGACCTTCGGTGCCGTCACGAGCCGGAGGGCAGGCCGACCTGTCGGGGCTTCGGCCACCGGCTGGGTGGCACGCAACGCTGTTCGGGACATCGGAGCCTCCAACGGGGAGCAGGAAGTGCGACTCGACCGGCACGACGAATGGAGAGATCGTGGGTCGCTCGGTCACATCCCTGTCACAGCAAGGCGTGTTCTCCAGCATGAATTTCTGCCGGAGACGCTCTATCATCCTGTCCTGCAACGGATTGCACGCCGGGTGCATCGAATCTCCACCCCGTCCGCAACGCACCGATTCGCTCCGGGCCATAGCGCAGCGGTACAATTCGGGCCGGCCGGAACTGAAGGCTCAACGATTCTCAGGATGGGCGCGTATCTCCCCTGTGACTGACCCGGAGCTGATTGCCAGCGCTCGCCTGGGGAATCGAGAAGCCTTCGGCGCGCTGGTGGAGCGGTATGCGCCGCAGGTTCGCCGGCTGACCCGCACCATTCTGGGCAAGACCACCGACGCGGAGGACGCGGCGCAGGAGGCATTTCTCTCCGCCTGGAAGGCGCTGGATCGTTTCGATCCCGCCCTGCCGCTCGGACCGTGGCTCACCCGGATCGCGCTCAACGCCGCACGGGACCTGCGTCGGCGGCAACGGGTCCGCCATACGGAGCAGCTGCCGGAGACGCTGGTGTCGTCGGGACCCTCGCCGGAACGGTCGGCTGGTCAGTTGCTGTTGCGGGAGCGGATTGAGACGGCACTGGCAGCGTTGCCGGAGCGGCAGCGGATCGCCCTCGTGCTGTTCGATGTCGAGGGGTACAGTCACGCGGAAGTGGCGGCCCAGCTGGACATCCCGGAGGGAACCGCCCGATCAGAAGTCTTCCACGCCCGGCGGCGGATGCGCTCGGCGCTGGGCCCATGGGAGGAGGAGAGCCGATGACACAGGTCAACGACTTTGGACCCGACCGGGATGACGAGCTGGGCAACCTGCTGCGCGAGCACCTGTCCGGCGCTGACACGGCGGGCTTCACCGCCCGCGTGCTGGAACGGATCCCCGCGGGCAGCAACTCCACCGCCTGGGAAATTCTCGCGGGATGGGCCCGCCCCGGTTTGGCAGCGGCGCTCCTGCTCGCGACGCTGACCGGCTTCTGGCTGGTGGCGCGGCAGAATGCGAGCAGCGGTGTCGAGGTTCTCGCCGTCGACGGCCTGGAGACTGGACAGACTGTCGCGGGAGATGGCCTGCTCGCCGCGGTGCTGGCCAGCGGACGCTAACTGGAACATGGACGATCATGA
>JAWXBX010000340.1:0-8726 GCA_034440415.1 Gemmatimonadota bacterium
CATCGGCACTCCCCCCTCCCGCGGTCCCCACGGACGCCGACCTCGTCAGCGCCTACCGGGGCGGGGACGAATCGGGGGCATCGCGGCTGGTGGCACGGCACGCGGCGAGCCTGGCGCGGTTTATCGCCGGGACAGGGGCGGATCCGGGCGAAATCGATGACCTGGTGCAGGAGGCCTTCTTCCGGGCCTTCCGGGCGCTCGACAGCTGGCGGGGGGAGTCGGCATTCCGCGGCTGGTTACTCACAATCGGCAGCAACCTGGCCAGAGATCAGTACCGGCGGCGCAAGGGACGCACGGTGATTTCCATCGACGACCATGATGTCGCCACGGACCATGATCCCGGGGCAACACTCGACGCGAACGAAGCGGAGCGGAATCTGGCTGACGGCCTCACCCGCCTGCCGCGACTGCAGCGCGAGGTCTTCCTGCTCCGGGCCCAGCAGGGGATGGCCTACGAGGAGATTGCCCGCTCGCTGGACACCACGCCTGGGGCCGCCCGGGTGCACTACCACCACGCCGTGAAACGGTTGAAGGAGCTCGTCGCATGATCAATTGCGAATTGCTGGTCGACAAGATGCCGCTGGTGGCCCACCGGGAGGCGGCATGGACGCCGGAGGAGTCGGCCCATCTGTCGGACTGCGCCGAGTGCGCCGCCAGCTGGCGGGTGGTGAGTATCGCCCCGCGGCTGGGCGACATGATAGCGCAGCGGCTCGATCTTCCCCGCATTTCCCGCCAGCTGCAGGACCGATTGGCGCGGGACCGAGGGGCGGGCCGATGGAAGCGGACCGGGTGGATCACCGGACTCGCCGCCGCAGCGGTGCTGACCGTCATGGTGTGGAACGGCACCAGGCACGTTCCCGACGCTCCAGGTACCGCGACCTCCGCCTCGGGGTCAGCGCTTGAGGTGCCGCTGGCGGAGCTCGAAGGACTCGACGGCGATCAATTACAGGCTGTGCTTGAGGCGCTGGACGCACCGCTCGGTGCGACCGGAGGCGGACCCAGTCCGTCCTTCGGGGACCTCGACGATTCTCAACTCGAGCGCGTACTGCGCTCTCTGGAGGGCTGATGCGTTTCCTCATCCTGGCGCTCGCTGCAGCCGCGGTCCTCGGCGGGCCGGTTCATGCCCAGGCCGGCATCGATGACCCGCCGCGCGCGGAACGGCTGCGCCGCCTGATCCAGGAGCGGTTCGCCGCCCGGGTGCAGGAGGAGCTGGCCCTCTCCGACCAGCAGGCGGAGCGGATGCGCGACGTCGTGGGCAACTACTTTCTCAAACGCCGCAACTTCGATATCGAGGAGCGTCGGCTGCGCCAGGGGCTCGCGGGAGAGTTGCGTCCGGGCGTCGCGGCCAACAAGGACAATGTCGCCCGTTACACCGACCAGCTGCTCGACCTCAAGGTCCGCTACGCGCAGAGTTACAAGGAAGAGGTCAGGGACATGGGTGCCTTTCTCGATCCGGTACAGCGTGCGCAGTTCCTCCTCTTGCGGGAGCGGTTGCTCGACAAGGTGCGGGAAGCGCAGGAAGTGACCCAGGACTCCGGCGTGTCTCGCCCGCGCCGGCGCCTGCTGCCATAGGCCGGCCTGCCGGGTGGGTCTCCTAGTCAACCCATGCGCGCGCCGCTAGCTTTCCCTTCTCTACGGAGGAGCGCGAGATGCGGTACGTTTGTTCACGGTTCTGTCTCTTACTGGTGCTCGCTGGGGCGACCGGGGTGGCCGCGCAGGACACTCTCGGCTCGGCTCAGCGGCTGGAGGTCCATGGCACGGTCTACCGGCTGGATGTCCACGGGCCGATCGACCACGGTCTGGCACCCTTCCTTGCCCGCGGCATCCGGGAAGCCAATGCCCTCGGCGCTGCCGCCATCATCCTCGACCTCGACACGCCCGGTGGGCGCATCGACGCCGCCGAGCGGATCACCGATGCCGTGCGTGCCTCCAAGGTTCCGGTCTACGCCTTCGTCAACCCCCGGGCCTACAGTGCGGGGGCCATGATCGCCCTGGCCACCGATGGCATCTACATGCGCACCGGCGCGGTGCTCGGTGCGGCGACACCGGTGGATGGGCAGGGAACCAAGCTGGCGGAGAAGTACGTCTCCGCCATGCGCGGCGAGTTCCGGGCCCTGGCGGAAGAGCAGGGGCTCGATCCGCGCATCGCGGAGGCCATGGTCGATGAGAACCTCGGCGTCGAGGGACTGGTGCCACGCGGGCAGCTGGTCACGCTCAGCACCAGCGAGGCGCTCCGGGTGGGCTACGCCAAGGCCCAGGTTGAGAGCGAAACCGACCTGCTCTCCCGCCTGGGTCTCGCGGCGGCACCGGTCATCACCATCGAGAACAACTGGGCCGAACTCATCGTCCGCTTCCTGACCAACCCGATCGTCTCCCCCCTGCTGCTCTCGGTCGGTGTGCTCGCCATCCTCGCGGAGGTCAAGGCCGGCACCCACGGGGTGGGGCTCGTCGTCGGCATGAGCTCGCTCGGACTCTTCTTCGGCTCCAGTCTGCTGCTTGGCCTCGCCGGGCGCGAAGAGATCATCCTCCTCGGGCTTGGGGTCATCGCGGTGGCGGTCGAGATTTTCGTACTGCCGGGCTTCGGAGTGGCAGGGGTGCTTGGGGCCTTGCTCGTGGGGGCGGCGGTTGTGCTGGCGCTGCTGGGTTCGGCGCCAACCGGCGGGGATGTGGTCCAGGCGCTGGCGATTCTCATGACCAGCATCCTCATCACACTCGCGGTGGGATACGCCTGGTTGCGTCACCTGCCCAACAGTCATCGCTTCGGTGGGCTCGTTCTCAAGGAATCAAACGAGTCGGCACAGGGGTATGTTGCGGCACTGCGCCGGCCCGAGCTTGTCGGCAAGGCGGGCGTTGCCCTCACCGACCTCCGCCCGGCAGGAGTGGCAACGGTCGAGGGCGAGCGGATTGACGTTGTCACGGAAGGCGAATACATCGGGTCCGGCGACCGGATCGAAGTGTTGCGAGCGGATGGCTACCGTCATGTGGTGCGGGCGGCGCAGGACTAACCGGGAGATCTGAACGTGGAAGCCACATCGGTACAAGCTGGGCTCTTGCTGGCGCTGTTCTTTATCGGGTTCATCGTGCTCGTCATTTTCTTCCGCTTCGTGCCGATCGGGATCTGGTTCCAGGCGCTGATGTCGGGGGTACGGATCTCGTTCTTCACCCTGTTCGGGATGCGATTCCGGAAGGTGAACCCCAGCATGATCGTCAACCCGCTGATCAATGCCCACAAGGCAGGACTCCAGCTCTCCATCGACGCGCTCGAGGCGCACTACCTCGCGGGCGGCAATGTGGAGCGGGTGGTCCGGGCGCTGATCTCGGCGGATGCCGCCGGCATCGTCCTCCCGCTCAAGCAGGCCACGGCGATCGACCTGGCAGGCCGGGATGTGTTCGAGGCGGTGCAGGTCAGCGTGAACCCCAAGGTCATCACCACCCCGAAGGTGGCGGCGATGGCCAAGGACGGCATTCAGCTGCTGGCGCTGGCACGGGTCACGGTGCGCGCCAACGTCAACCGGCTGGTCGGCGGCGCGGGCGAGGAAACGATCCTGGCGCGGGTGGGCGAGGGCATCGTGAGCACCATTGGATCCGCCATCTCCCACAAGGCGGTGCTGGAGTGCCCGGACCTGATTTCCAAGACGGTGCTGGCCAAGGGCCTCGACGCCGGCACGGCGTTCGAGATCCTCTCCATCGACATCGCCGATGTCGATGTCGGCAAGAATATCGGCGCCGAACTGCAGACCGACCAGGCCGAAGCCGACAAGCGCATCGCGCAGGCCAAGGCCGAAGAGCGGCGTGCGCTCGCGGTCGCGGTGGAGCAGGAATTCAAGGCGGAAGCCCAGAAGCAGCGAGCCTTGGTCATTGCTGCGGAGGCCCAGATCCCGCTCGCAATCGCCGAAGCATTCCGGATGGGAAACCTCGGCGTCATGGATTACCAGAAGTACAAGAACATGCAGGCTGACACCACCATGCGGCAGGCGATCGCCGGCAACACCGAAGGGACGTCGGGCGCCTGATGGTACCCGAGGTGCGCTCCGCCGCCGGTATCGAGGGCTTCATCATCCTCGGCGCCATCTACCTCGTCCTGAACCTGTTGTCCAGGGCGGGGAAGAAGGCGGCGCAGCGCGGCACGCTGCCGCCGATAGATGCCCCGGGTGAGGAGGCGTCAACCCAGGCCGAGGGTGTATCGCTGGAGAACATCCTGCGGGAAATTCAGCGGGTGAAGCAGCAGAAGGACCCACCCCGGCTGCCGGGATCGCAACCCAAACCGAAGCCGCTTCCGCAGCAGCGGGCGCAAGCACGACCACAGCAGAAATCGGCGCCACCGCCAATGCGCCCGAGATCCTCGGGCGTACAGGAGCGCGGCCCCCTCGGGCGTCACAGCCGGACTGGCTTGCCGAGCGCGGAGGAGGTGGAGGAGAACGAGTCGCTCGAAGGACGGTCGCTCGAGATTGAGGAGTCGCTCGAGGTCGTCGATGATCGGCCGGCGCGCCGCCAGCGGCATGAGGTGGACTCGGACGAGGGCGCGGAGGCGGTGGTTCAACGGCGGATTCAGGAGGCGGAGGCGCGCAATCGCCCGCTGAATGCGGCGGATCATCGCCGATTCGACGCGAGGGTTCGTTCCGCTGAGCCGGTGGTTGAATCGACGCCTGGTATCACCCGCAGCAGACTGCAGAACGCGCTGGTGTGGCGAGAGATCCTGGGACCGCCCAAGTCGATGGAGCCGTAATCGTCGGTGGTGATCAGGAGGGAGCGTGCGAGGCGGGCGACCACAGTGGTCGCCCGTTGCGCGTTCAAGACCGCGCGGGATCGCTCAGCGGCCAGAGCGGCCGAATTTCTTCTTGTAGAGGGCCATCGCTTCGATGATCGCCTCCCCGGCTTCCTTCGCGCCTTCAAATCCGCGGGTGCGGGTCGCCACGCCCTCGAGATCCTTGTACACCTGGAAGAAGTGCTCGATCTCCTTCAGCGTGTGCTGCGGGATGTCGTCGAGGCCATTGACGCCATCGGAGTAGGGATCGCTGACCGGGACGGCGAGGACCTTCTCGTCCGCCTTGCCCCGGTCGATCAGGTGGAAGAGGCCAATCGGTCGACACTCCACCAGGCAGCCGGTGAACACAGGAATCGTGGTAATGACGAGGACGTCGAGCGGGTCGCCGTCGTCGCCGAGTGTGCGGGGGAGAAAGCCGTAGTCACCGGGGTAGTGCACCGCGCTGGCGAGCACCCGGTCCAGGCGGAAGATGCCGAGGGCCTTGTCGAGTTCGTACTTGTTGCGCTCCCGGGTCGGGATCTCGATGATGGCGTTGACCACCTCGGGCGGCTTGGGCCCGGTGGGGATGTCATGCCAGGGATGAAGGCCGCGGGAGGGGATGGCTCGGGGCATGGAACTCAAGGTGGCAGGTGACAGCGGCCAGGTGGCAGCCCACTACGGATCACCTGAGCCTGATACCAGATGGGGACATTAGCGGGGTCGGGCGTTCCGGGGTAGCGGGGAGGCGACAGGTGTCGTGAATTCATGAGGTTCCTCCCCCCTGTCACCTGCGTAGTGCCACCTCCGACTCACCTCTTCCGTTCACCGCGGCCTTCCGCGATACTCCCCGCTGGCCCGAGTGGCGGAATGGCAGACGCAGCGGACTCAAAATCCGCCGGGGGCAACCCCGTGCGAGTTCGACTCTCGCCTCGGGCACTGTCGGCAAGATGTTGCAGGGCAGGGGATACTACGACTGACGGCCGCTCCGGGTGGGGCGGCCGTTGGCATTTCGGGGCGCCGGTGGACCCGGAGTGGGCCCGAGTTGGGTGGCCGGTGGACCCCCGGGGCGTCGGGGCGAGATGAGCCATCGGGGTGTTCGCCGCCACCGACAGCGGAGGCAGACCTTTGTAGTGTGCGCCGGTTCCTCAATGCTAGGTCGTAACCGCCTGTCCGATGATCGGTTGGCCGCAGTGTCACTACCTTGTGGCCGCCACGCGCGGTTCCCCGACAACGAGTGGATGGTGTGATGAGATCTCCGGTGGCGAAGCTGCTCGGGATGGCCTTGGGTGTGGCCGTGGTCTGGGGTTGCAGCGAGGCCCTGTCGCCGGTACGGCTGTTCGACGGGCCCATCGCGAAGACGATTGACCCGCGATGCTGCCCGAATGATGCTGGCTCGGGCTGCTTTTGTCCTCCGACGCTCGTGGGAAGTTCGAATGGGACCGGCGACACCGCCGGGGTGGCAATCTATCTGGAGCGGAACTTGATCTGCCCCGCTCGACTCTTGGCCTCGGGGGGCGCCCCTTTGCTGAATGGCGAGCCGTGGCCTGACACGGTCATGGTCTACATCGCGGTTGACTCCGGGGGAGAGGGGAACCACTTGCTGAACCGCGCGGTCACCCTGAGTGTGACTGGCGTCGATAGCTTGGGAGGGGGGAGCGATGCACCCTATGGTCACATGCACGTCGGTGTGAACGGAGTCGTCAAGCCCATTGGATCTCTCAGCAATGCGACGGTGAACACCGGGCCCAACGGCCTGATCACGCTATCATACCGGGCGAGTGAAGTGAGCGGTCCGATCACTATCAGCGCGCAGAGCGTCGGTGCAATCGCGAACAAGGTCGATCTTGCAGTTGGCGTTCCAGGCTTGCTGCCCCAGATCGCTCGTCCGAGCGACAGTCTGATCGGGTACACCACGATTCACCCGAACAACCATAGCGGGATCCCGATCATGCTCGCCAAGCTGGACACCTTGGCGGACGACTTCCTCGGGCAGTACGGGCAACGAATCCAGTTCAACGACATGGCCCTTCCGCTCGGGGGCAAATTTGACCTTGATACTGTCTGGAGTCAGTTCGGGCATCCTCACGCCGAGCATCGAGCGGGGCGGGACCTCGACGCAAGGACCGTCGTGATGACCCAGGCGCAAATCAACTGGACTCGGCTGCGATGGAGCCTGCTCGGAGGGTCGTCGATACTCCACACGGTTCAACCGCATCTTCACCTTAGATATCGGGGGCTCGAATGAACCGGCTCGCAGTGCTTTGCCTCGCGCTCGTGAGCCTCTCCCGGCCGACTGCCGCCATGGCCCAGAGCGCCCCCGGCGCCAACGTCGTCGTTCATCCGCGAGTGTCCAATATTTCGGTTTCATCGGGCTCGAGTACCATCACGTTCACCGTTGCGGTAGATGCTGCGAGTCCGGAGTCGCTGTTCCTGCTGACCATCGATGCGCCATCTCCGCCTAGCCAGGTCCTGACGCCGCAGCCGGCAGTGGATTGGTTGGCGGCCACAGTGTACAGAGGGAGGAGTGTCGCATCCTGGGGAGCGCTCACCCCGGTTGCTCCGGGAGACACGATGCCATCTATTGGCTATTCGGCGCCCGGTCTTCCGGGCATTGATACGGCCTGGGCGGAAGGGTACTATCCGCTGGCATTTCTCGACGAAACAGACACCACCGATACCCCGACCCCGGACATCGATCCGCTGCAATCGACGAGTGTGCAGCTGCTCGCGGTTGGCATCGACCCTCTGCCTCCGGGCTCCACCGCCGCCAGCCTCACCGCCCGGCTCGACAGCCTGCGCGGCCAGACCTGCACCCTCGCTTGGATCACCAGTGCGACCCTGTGCACGACGCTCCACGGGTACTTGATCGCTCAGCCCGCCAACCTCACCCAGTTTAACGCCGACCTCGCTGCCGGCCACACCACCGGCGGGCCGGTGAGCGACAACGCCTACTGGCTGCTCAAGGCCAACGCCGACTACATCCTCAGCATCTCGCCGCCGCCGGTGAACACTTCGCTGATCACGCTCAGCTACGTGTGCGGCAACAAGTTCAAGGTGCGCAACTCGAATCCGGTCGCCGTGCCGCTGACCTGGAACCTGATCAATCACACCCAGACCGGCGCACTCACGATTCCGGCGATCGCGGCAGGCGGGGTACCCGGCAGCGGGTTCATCATCACCCAGGAAAAGCGGACGGTGCGGCTGTCCTACACAGGGCAGCTGATCCGGACGACACCCAACGGGAACACCGTCTGTCCTCCTTCTTGAAGCCGTCAGCGCCGGGCCTGCCACGTGACACTGCCCCGGGCGAGGGAGCCCCGGGGCGGTGCGCGTTAGCGGGTGCCGAAGCGGAGCGCTTCGCGCCACGGCCGCTTTGCGCTTGGTGCCGTCGCCCACGTGGCTGTAGACGTTGGCGGTGAGGGTCGAGTGGCCCAGCCGCTCGCTGACCGTCTTCAGGTCCTCGCCCGCCTCAAGGCCCAGCGTGGCGCTGCTGTGCCGCAGGTCGTAGAGCCGTAGCCGGTCCAGCCCGGTGGTGGCGAGGGCCTTGGCGATGAGCGTGGTGCGTGCCGCCTTGGCCTCCCGATCCTGGCGCTGCGTCTGGCCGGCCAGCGGGAGCGGCGGCTGGGGCGGCTGTCTCGGAGGAGGCTCCGCCCCGGTGGGCCCGGCGGTGGGTCCGGAATCGGCGCGCTCAGTCGTGCAAACGGTCGCAAACGGCCAGAAATGGGGAGCACCCCGAAGCGCGGTACGCGGGCCCGGGCGCATCGAGGTACGATAACCCGCGCAAACGCCGAGCTACAATTCGGTCCGCCCTCAAAATCCGCCGGGGGCAACCCCGTGCGAGTTCGACTCTCGCCTCGGGCACTGGTGGACCACGGCGGCAGGGCTGCGGAGGCCGGGAACGACGGCCGCCGATCGCTCGGCGGCCGTTGTGCGTTCATCAACGCTGCCGCCCACGGCAGGCTGGCCTCAAGCTCAGCGTTCC
>JAWXBX010000341.1:0-6762 GCA_034440415.1 Gemmatimonadota bacterium
ATCGGAACTTGCTCACCCAGGATCCCCTCGGGCTGGCGGGGGGGGGGGGCATGCGGCCGCCGCGAGCAGCTGCGGGAAGAAGCCTTGGGAAAGCAAGAGAGGGCGCCCGACAAGAGCGCCCTCCGAGCATCGAACTGCCACGTTTCCCCTCAGGCACACTAGAGATCGGGGACGACATAGTCATAAAACCTGGTGTGACGAAGGTGGTAGTAGATGTGCCGATACTCTTCACCAATAGCATGTAGCACGTCCGCAAAGTCTTCGTCCGTTGGTTGCAATTCGTGGAGACGAGGCAGCAACTCCCTGAAGATGCGATCGCTCGACCGGCGAACATCCATGAGGCCAGCGGCCAGCTCGGTTGCGAGCTCGTCGGTGCCTTCGGGACCTAGTGGCTTACCTAGTTCGATGAGTTTGGGAGCAGCGCTCAGCTGCTTCACCAACGTTTCCAGTTCAGTGAGGTCATCGGACTTCGCCGTCATGGGTTCGCCTCCAATATCTTCTCAGCGGCTTTGATGGTTTCACGCCAAGCTCTGACTTCCTTTTCCATCGAAGCTACGTTGCCGCCAGCTGCACGATACTCGGCCATGAGCGCTTCGTGCTCCGCAATGTTCTTCGTCAGGTTACGAACCGTACTTTGGAGCGAACGCACCCCATCCCGGGCAAACTGGCGTTCCATCGCTGTCTGTGCCCCGCTGATCACACTTCGCTCTGCTGCTGCTTCAGCGGCGGCAACACCGCCCTGAGCCACTTTTCTGAGCGTGTTCAGTTTAGAGGCGAGCCCCGCTCCCACTGCACCCAAAGTTGCATCAACGGCAGCTTGCTTCCAGCCATACTCGGCGCCAGTGAGCTTCGCGATTACGAAGCCAGTGGCGACACCCGTGATTGCCCCGGCGCACCACGGACACAGGCCGTAGGGGTCGTCGAAAGCGACGGGATTATTGCCGGCGTAGGCGTAGAGATTGACCCCGCCGGCGAGCCCGAGGGGATCCTGGGTGAGGAACGAACCCTGACCAGGATCATACGTGCAGGGCTCTCACCGAGGACCAACGACCCGGCGGCGACCTCCAGCTCAGGCCACCCGGGCTCCTCGTTCCATGGTGAAATGGACCTTTACCCCCGCGCGGGCCAGCATTTCGACCAGCGCATCAATGCTGAAGCGGTGGAGTCGCCCACGGATGAGGTCACTCACCCGGGGCTGGCTGACACCAAACAGCTTCGCCGCCTGGACCTGGGTGAGCTTCCGGCGTGCCATCAACTTCTCCAGGGCCATCATAAGTTCCGCCCGGACGCGAAGGTGCTCGGCCTCGGCGGGGGAAAAGCCAAGGTCGCGAAACACATTGCCCGAGCCCTTCGTGATCTTGATCGCCATTGGTGCCTCCTAGTCGTCCGTCCGGTTCCGCCCGAGCTCCTTGAGCCGGGCGCGCGCGACGTCCAAATCGAGCTTCCGCGTCTGCTGTGCCTTCTTCGCAAAAGCGTGGAGCACGTACACCGCCTCCGACCGTGTTGCCAGGTAGAGCACCCGGAACTCGCCGTCCACGTGCACCCGCACCTCCCGGACCCCGGGACCGACACCCGGCATGGGCTTCCAGTCGCTTGGCTCCTGCCCATCCTGGACCCGCCAGAGCTGGTAGCCTGTGTCCCTGCGCGCATCCGGCGGAAAGCGGCGGACTGCGGCCTGGGAAGCGCCGAGCCAGCGCAAAGGCTTGAGGGCCATGAGGCAATATATCTATTTGGATATGGTACGCCAAGGCCAACTCTGCGGATGACCTTGCCCCCATGCCTCGCGAGCCTCAGCGCGCAGCGGGGCCGTCTCGCCGGTCTTCACAACGGGCCTTATCGTGGGAGGGTTCAGCGATGCTCGAAGTGCAGGAAGGATTCCAGCCGGAAGGGCCTGCGATGAAGGTGCGGTCGAAGACTACGGAGGGGTTCGGTGTGCGGCTCGCTGCGCGGCGCGGCGCGCCCGGGCCCTCCGGGTCAGCGCCGATTCCCTCGTCTTCGAGCAGGACGAGCGCGGCCCCGATGAGGAGTTCCGGTCCCTGTTCGAGACCTTCACCGCCCACTCCACAAACGAGAGACAAACCGCCAAGACTGTCTTCGGCGCCCTCATCCGCGCTCACCACGCCCTCCGCCAGCTACGCCCTCCTGAGAGCGAAAGTAAGAGCCCCGCCGCCTTGACCGGGCTCGACCTAGAATAGGGCTTGGCTCCTAGACCACCAACAGACGTTCCACCGGCAGCGCCTCATCGCTGAGGGATGACACCGTTCGGGTGACTAGCAGACCCCCTGGTTGTTCCGGATCTGGTGTTAGTACCGCTCTCTGGCCGGATGGCTCCTTGAACACCAGCACGTCTTCAACCCAGAGGTTGGGAATCCCAAGTCGCTCCCAGTCGGGTGATGAATGTACCCGTGTTCCCAGCAGCAATTGTCGACGTCCGCCGACGAATGCTGCTAGAAGCTCGCCAGCATCGAGGATGGCAGAGTCTACGAAGTGTGGGGCTTGTAGGGACCTCTGAAAGTGTTCTCGAACCCCCAACCGAAACACTTCAACCATCGGCGCCACATCGACTGGGACCACTTGGACCAGCCAATCCCGATGTCCGCGGATGAGCACACCGGACACCCTGACCTGAAGCAGATTGGCCGCCCGTTGGCCCCCAATCAATTCAATTGATTGCCAGGTGTCTCGTGCAAGATTCTCAAGGGCGAGCCGATCCGCGGTCGGCATGAGCACGTCGAGATGACTCACCACTTGCCTCCCTATCCGGTCGGAACTCATGGGGCGATGTGAACCGTCTCGCTCCCAGTCGGTCCCCGGCCTGGTAGGTCGAGGCGAGTACTTCCGTCGGGGTTCATTCGAATTTGCGTCCCATCTGGCAGTGTTCGGCGCACACCCCCGTTCCCAAGCTGCGTCTGGGTCACGGTCTGCCCTTGGGCAGCATTCCGGAAGATGCTTTTCCCCGCGGCGCGACCGCCTGGGAGGTTCGTGTTGATGCGCGGGTTACTCCCGCTCCCTTGCACCGGATTGCGCCCGAGCAGTGGCTTGTTCCCGACTGACCCGGCGATATTCTTTGGTCCACCAGCGAGCGCAGCAACGAGCACCGCTCCACGCTCATCCTCAGCTGCAGCGTTGAAGACGCCGAGTGCGTCCCACGCAATACTCGCAGCTTTGCTCCCAGCGTGAACCGAATTGAATGCCGCTTTTTCGCTTGCGGAGTTCTTCCCGTCGTCATCGAAATCACAGTCGGCATCATAGCCACCTGACAACCACTTCGGGCACAGCCCAAACGGATCACTAAAGCTGATCGGATTATTGCCAGCGTAACTGTAGAGGTTGACCCCGCCCGCCAGCCCGATCGGATCCTGGGTGAGCAAGGTCCGTCGAGTCGGATCATAGCCCGTCAGCCCCGACCGAGCCACGTCCCCGGACACCTCTTGCCTTTCCCGGATAATTGTTGTACAGTAATGCTGTACAACTCTATGAGGCGCGCATGCCGATTCAGACCACTTATTCCAATGCTCGCGAAACCCTCGCCGCCTTGTGGCGGGAGGTCGAGGAAAATGGCGAGGTCGTGATCATCAACCGCCGAGGCCACGAGGACCTCGCCCTTATTTCGGCGGCCGAACTCGGTAGCATCCTCGAGACGGCTCATCTGCTCCGCTCCCCGGCCAACGCGCGCCGTCTCCTCACCGCCCTCCAGCGCGCCGTGGGTGACCGGCACGCCCCGAGTACGGTCGCGGCCCTGCGCCGTGAGTATGGGCTTGAGCCCGCCGACTGAGGCGAGCGGCGCTCGATCAGCCCGTCGGTCCGTTTTCCATAAAGAGTTTCGCGAGGACTTGCGATTCTGGGTGGAGACCGACCGACGCGTGGCCCTGCGGTGCCTGGATCTGGTCGAGGCCGTCGTACGCGACCCCTTCACTGGCCTCGGCAAGCCGGAAGGCCTCAAGCACCTCGGGGCCAATGTCTGGTCCCGGCGACTGACCCAGGAACACCGGGTGGTCTATTTGGTCCGGGAGGACCAGATCGATTTCCTTCAGGCGCGGTATCACTACTGACAGAGCCCCCGTCCGCCGACGAGCTCCCCGGGCTCAAGCCGGTCCAGGAGAAGCAGACGCCTAAAGCGGCCCGCCTCCTCAAGCGCCTGCCGAAGATCACCGACCTCCCCGCAGCCGACCAGCGGACCGTCCTGAAGCTCCTCGATGCCCTCATCCTCACCCACCAGGCCCGCCGCTGGGCCAGTCATAGCACGCAAAAACGAAGGGCGCCCCCTGGGGGCGCCCCAGAAAAATCCGCACAGACTTTCCCGTTCTCACCGCGCCGGCAAGAGATCCCGGACGCCTTTGTGAATTAGAGCCCCCGCGAGACGCCCGCCCCTCAGAGCATCGCCGAGACCCTCTGATGTCCCGAGGGTCAGGAAGAGCGGCAAGACTTCCTGCGAAAGCACCTCTTCAATCCTGCGCTGTCGCTTCTCGAGCGTACCAGCCGATTTCTCTAAATCGAAGAGCTCCGTAGGAAAGCTCCGCATGAAGGAATCCGCCCGCAGGCGCACGTGAGCCTGATGCTCTTTTGGCCACTTGGCCTCTCCCAAAGCCTTCACCCACACCGCCAGATTGAGGAAATACTGTCCTCCAAACTGCGACTTCTGCAGATTCGCGAGCAGGACGGCCTCAGATGCTTCGCGGTACCAAGTATCCGACTTCTTTGCGAAGCTGGCCCTCTTGAAGGCCTCAGCCACTGCGCTCTCGATTGGATTGGTCATGGGCTCAAGGCTCATAGGTATCGACGCCGCCAGTCCAAGGCTGTCCGGTCGGCTCTTCGAGTTCTTTGCGATATCCCTCGACCTGACGCTGGCCCCGCCGAATCCCCCGAGGGTTGTTTGGCTTCAGCTCCCGGACATCGCGAGTCGTCGGATTCACCGCGTCAGCCCGTCTGCCACTCGGTAACGTGACTTCCTTCTGGTAGCCGGACCCTGGGTTGTAGTTCTTGTGAGCGTCACGCCCTCGTGCTGTCGCAGGAGTCTCGCCACCTGTGCATGCGCAGGCTGGAGCGGTGCCGGTTTCATCTTGCCCCGCCGCGGCCGCCTCTATCGCCCCGCTTACTCCGAGCGCAGTAAGGAGGACTCCAGCTGTGAGTGCTGCGGTCTCTTCATCCGCGACCAGGGTGGCGAGCCCGCCTGCGAGGTTTGCGCCGGCACTAGCAATGCCGGTACTGCTGTTAGCTTGGCCCGCCCAATAGTCGGCTGCTTCCTGCGCCCAGCAAAAGGGTTTCGGATCACACAATCCAAACGGGTCACTGAACGCGATCGGATTATTCCCCGCATACGCATACAGATTGACCCCGCCCGCGAGCCCGATGGGATCCTGGGTGAGCAGGATCCAGCGCCTCCATCCTACTGCGGTTCGGACGCTCCACAAGGAGCGCTCCGGCTGGCAGGGAGTTGCCTCACCCTCCCGGGAGCCCTAGAATAGGGCATGAGCCTCCTCGAGCGCATCGTCGTTGACCCTGTGATCCGCTTTGGTAAGCCCTGTGTGCGGGATACACGCCTGACCGTCGGGGATGTCCTTGGATATCTGGCTGGTGGAATGTTGGAGGCGGAACTCCTGCGGGCGTTCCCCCAGCTGGTCCATGAGGATGTCCTGGCCTGCCTGGCGTACGCGGCGGAACGGGAGCGGCGGACCATGACCGTCCCTGCGGCCTGAGGCGGGTGTGCGGCTCCTCCTGGACGAAAACCTCTCTGAAGCCCTCCTCCCCGCGCTGGCCGACCTGTTCCCCCAATCCCTTCACGTTCGACGGCTCGGCCGGGACGGTCGCCCGGACGCCGAGGTGTGGGCACTGGCGCGGGAACATGGGTGCATCCTCCTCACGCGGGACGAGGACTTCCTTCGGCTCAGCGTCCTGCGGGGAGCGCCGCCCAAGGTCGTCTGGCTCGGGATTGGAAACTGCGGGAACGCCGAATTGATCGCCCTTCTCAGGAACCGAGTGGAGGCAATCCGGCAATTCGCGGCGCAGGACGAGGCGGCATTCCTGGCGCTCAGAGCTTAGGGCACCGAACGAGCGTGAGGGGGGACGGAGGGCGGTGGAACCAGACCATCCCGAGCGTCGGCACCCGGCTCGCCCAGGTGCGGCAGCAGCGAGGCCTGACCCAAGCGGAGCTCGGCACGCTGGTGGACGTCTCCAAGCGGGTCATCACCTACTACGAAAACGAGAGTCCTCAGCCCCCCGGCGCTTTGCTCGTGGACCTTGCGAAGGCGCTCCGCTGCTCCCTCGACGAGCTGATGGGCCTCAAGGCGCCCATGGAAAAGACTCCTCCGAAGACGGCGCGCCTTCTCAAGCGCCTCCAGCAGGTCGAAGCCCTCCCACCCGCCGACCAGCGTGCTGTGCTCAAAGTGGTCGACGCCCTCCTCGCCACGCGCGGTCGCACCAGGGCCGCCAGCTAAGCGGCTCGGTACTACGGGCGCGGCTGAAACGAAAAGGGCACCCACGGATGGGTGCCCTCCTTTGCTTGTGACCTGTCGGTCACCGTCGGCCGGCCTTAGAGAATTGTCTGATCCCTTGGTGACTTAGTATCCAGCGGTCACCGGGCTCTTCCCCTTCGTAGTAGGCCAAGATGCCCGGGATACAACTGACCAGCGTGCCGCTTCCGCTTCCAAAGGCACGCTGGATGGCTGGAGTTGGAGTTCACCCGCTTTGGTGGACGGGTGGCGACTTGGGAATCAAGCCGCCGGTGACATGACCTGCTCGTAGCGGTTGGGCGATGGATTGCCC
>JAWXBX010000342.1:0-2894 GCA_034440415.1 Gemmatimonadota bacterium
CCCGTGTTCCCTACCACCAAGGAGTTGAGAGATGGAAAACAAGACCCCCAGCACGACTTCGGCCAACGAGCCGTCGCGGAAGCCCTACGAGGCCCCCGAGGTGATGGTCATGGACGAGAAGGAAATGCTAAAGGTGTTCCAGGTTACGAGTGCCGCCGCCTCCTGGTGGGGCTGAGGCCAGGTCGCGGTCGCACGATCCTGGTGTGGTAGTCGGTAGAGGCGGCGTGGCCGATGCATGAGGGGGAACCAGAGTGGTGGCGGGACGCCGCTTCACAATCCCGCCATCTCAAGGTCACCCCCGTACCAACCCGCCAGGAGTGGTATCGGCTGGGCGATGGCTACCTCGAGATCCGATCGGACGACGATCGATTCCGCGATCGGCTGGAATTGCTGTTTCGCGATTGTGCGGTGACCATGCCGGCGGCGGTTGGACTCCCGCGGGTCCGCTGCACCGTGCAGGCTCCGGCGGGTGCGGAGGTCGCGCTGGTGACCTTCGACGACCCGGAGCCGCTCGATCAGTGCCGATTTGTGCTGGATGTCTTTCCGGATCGTGGCTACGGCGAGTCGCCGTGCACCGAACCGGACTGGCGCCTCCTCACCCTGCCGATCCCTGGCGGAGCGGGAGGCGTGGCTGTCTCCGGTAACCGTCTGCTGGTGCACCATGGCACCCCATGGCAGGCGCTGGTCGGCAGCCTCGCGATGAGCCGCCTGTTCCGGTTGCAGCGAAACCTGCTCTTTCTTCACGCCGGTTCAGTCGGCATCGGCGGGCAGGGTGTGTTGCTGATGGGACCCAAGGGCGCCGGCAAGACGACGCTCTCGCTTGCCCTCGCCGCGCGCGGGCACGCCTTTCTGGGCGACGAGATCGCGGGGGTGCGTCTCGACTCGCTGGAGCTGGTGCCGGTGCGTCGTTCGCTTGCGGTGCGCGACGGCCCCCGCGCAGCGGCGGTCGGTGCCGCGCTTGATCGGGAGGCGGCGCCCTACGAACCGTTCCCCGATGGCAGCAGTCGGCGCCGAGCCTTTGCCGGTGAGCTCTTTCCGGAGCCGGCGGTGGCGCTTCCGCTGCGGCGCCTGGTCTTCTTGCGCAGCCAAGGCCCGGTGGCCCGACTGGAGTCGGCACCCGCTGGTCGCGAACTGCTGAGCAACCTCACGCCGCTCGGCGCCTCGATGTGGGGCCGCACACCCATGCAGGCCATGCGGGATCTCTTGCGGCTGGTGAGCAGCGTGCCTGCGGTGATGCTCGACCTCGGTGCACCCGAGGCGACGGCGGACTTGCTGGCCACTTCACTGGAGGAGTGATGGGCGAGACGATCAGACAGAAGGCTGACCGGGTCGGGACCTTCCGGTTCATCTCGGTCCACCTGATGGAAACCCTGGCCCGGTGGATCCCCACGACGCCGGAGCTTGAGGCCAAAGTCTTCTTCGGCCGGCAGGTCTGGGACTTCGCCCAGCACGCCGATTGGCTGGGACGCCGCACGGGCGAGCTGCGATCGCCCATGCAGTGGTCGCTGCAGCCGGCGGACGGCTACCTCAAGGTGCTGGAGGCGATGGCGAGTGCGACCGGCACCATGGAGCGGCTCACCGGTTTCCATGACGGGCTGCTGCCGGACCTCGCAGCGCGCTACCGCAGCTACATCAGCAGCACCGATCCGCTCAATGACGAGCCGACGGTCCGCATTCTCGAGCGCATCCTGTTCGACTTTCAGCGGCTTCAGGCCGATCGCGCCGCCTTTCCCGCCGTCCGTCCCGACCTGATTCTCACCGACACCGCCTGGCCCGGGCGGATTGCCACGCTGTCAGGCGCGGAGACCGACTACGTGTCCAGTCGCGCCGCGGTGCGGACGGCGGTCACCACCGCGTGAGCGCCGCGGCTGAGATGACCAAGACGGTGCGGGGGGTCGTGCTGGTTGCGGACCCCGCGCGCGAGCCCTGCTTTACCGTCGTCCAGACCGACGATGAGATGCAGGACTGGCCCGACATGTCCGAGATCTCTCGGCGGGAGCGGCTGCACCGGCACATGAACAACGAGACCGGGGCCATCGAGATCGCCGCCCGCTGCCTGGTGGACTACCCTGAGGCCTCTTGGGACCTCCGCATGTCTCTGGCGCGGCAGGTGGCGGATGAGTCGCGGCACGCAATGCTCCTCTACCGCCGACTGACGGACCTCAAGGGCTTCAAGGGCGAATTCCCGATCGCCAATCTGGAGTGGGGAGTGACGCTGATGCTGGACAACCTTCCAGGCCGTCTCGCGGTGCAGAACCGCACCTTCGAGGCCGGGCTGATCGACATCCTCGGCACGATGCGCAACCGCTGGCGCGAGGCGGGAGACCACGAGACGGCCGACCTGCTTGAAGGGATTCTTGCCGACGAGATCACTCATGTACGATTCGCAAATCGGTGGATCAAGCGCGTCACCGAAGAAGAGCCGCGGGTGCTGCTCAAGGTGGCGATGGCCGTGCGCTACCTCGGCACGGTGCTGAACCAGCTCGCGACCGCGCCCGGGGCCCTCAACGCAGCCGGGGTGGAGATCACCGAGGACCGGCGACTCCCGCCCTCCATCAATGTCGATGATCGCCGGGCAGCGGATTTTACCGAAGAAGAGGTCGCCGAGGTGCTGCGGCAGGCCGGCTTCCGCTCGATCCTCCCGTCCATCGGCCAGGGGAATTGAACGCGTGACAGCTACGAGCCTCGCCCGCCCGGCGCTCGACCCCCGCCTTTTCGGCGCCGGGCCGGTCCGGGACTCGCGCTTTACGGTTCGTGAAGTATGGGCGGATCTCGTCAATCATCCCGACGGGACACCTGAGCGGGACCACGAGTTCCTCCATCGACAGATGAATGAGGAAATGTGTGTCATGGAGAACGCCGCCCGCAGCCTGGCGGATTCTCCCGACGCGGAG
>JAWXBX010000343.1:0-4524 GCA_034440415.1 Gemmatimonadota bacterium
GCTGTTACGCCACTCGCACTTATCGTGGGTGACCGCAGTATGCCACTGTGATCGACGTGAGGTCTGGCGCAAGCGGATGCCTCAGGTTGGAGGTATGCGCGTGCCGAAGTCTAGGTGGGGGTACGACACTGGCGTTGGCGCGCTCACTTCTTCTTTGTGGACAGCATCCACATGAGCAATACACCGACGCCGACCAGCACCAGCGCCGAGGGCCACATCCAGCCGTAACCACCCATGGTGCCGTTTCCCATCATTCCGCCTCCCATACGCCCCCCGGTCATCGTGCCGCTGCCGAAGAGCAGCACCGCCGCGATGACGACCGCGATGACGAGGACCATCCTGCCTGAGGGTGCGGTCATTGCTGCATCATCCCCTGATGCATCACCATCATCCGCTGCATGCGGGCGACGTGCGCCTGCATCCGCGTTGACAGGACCTGCCCGGTGAGTGCGGGCATGGCGGAGAGATCTCCGCGGAGGGAGTCACCGAGGACCATCCACGCCGCGGTAGACTGCATGTTTCTGCCTCGCATGTCTGAGCCCATCGCGTCCATCATCCGGGATGCGAGCGCCTGGTGGGCGGGCATCATGGTGAGCATCTGGGTGGGCTGCATCGAGCCAATGGAGTCCAGATGCACCCGCATCTGCGACATCATCTGCATTCCCTGCATGTTGCCCATTCCGCCCATACCGGCCGCGGTGTCGGCGGTCGCCGTCTGGGCGGACTCGGGCTTCTTGCCGCACGCCGCGAGCGTAATCACGGCCAATGCCAGCACTGTCTGGATCGCGCGCATTGCTTGTCTCCCCGCTTCAGGGTGAGTCACTCGTTGTGTCATAGGTCGTGCGAGCGGTCAGCCGCAACCGCATTCACAACCGCCGCCACTCGTGCGGGCACCGCCAGTCGTGCTCGCGACGGTTGATGCGTTGCCGGTGCCGGTATCGTACCCGGCGTCTCGGACTGCCTGGGCGATCACCGCCGGCGTCGTGCGCTGCTGGTCGTAGCTGACGGTCGCAGATCCCACCCTCACCGCATCGGCGTGCGTGCCCGGAATGGCGTCGAGCGCCTTTCGCACCGTGCTCACGCACCCTCCGCAACTCATGCCTGATATCTCCATCGTAAGGTGTTGCATCGCATCCTCCGAAAATGTCGGCCGTCCAGGCCATGACTGCAGCAAGGCTCAGGACCATCGCGTTGGTGAGCAAGGTGACTGCGCACGATGGAACCATAGTCCGTGCCATCTATTGCGCGTATCGCTCGAAAGAGTGAGCAGAGTGGGTTCGGGTCAGATCTTCGCCCGGCAGAGCGGCGCCGCGTTCAGCGCCACCACGATCGACGAGACCGACATGAGCAGCGCGGAGAAGTTCTGCCGGAGCGACCGGCCGGGGGAGGAGTAGAAGACGCCGACCGCCACCGGAATGGCGAGCAGGTTGCAGACGCTCGCCCACGCCAGGTGCTGCTTCATCTTCCGCACCGTGGCCTTGCTCCGGCGCACCGCTCGGGGAATATCCCGCGGATCCGATGTCATCAGCACCACCTGCGCTGCCTGGATCACTCCATCGCTGCCCGCACCGATCGGAATGCCGATATCCGCCAGCTCGCTCAGCGCCAGCGGGTCGACCAGTTGCGGTATTGCCACCGACGGGCTGGCCTACTGCTGGGGGGAGAACAGCTATGGCGTGCTCGGAAACGGTATTTCCGGCGACCCGAACTCCATCCTCGTCGTGGACCACGGGCCGGGTGGTGTTTCGATAGCGGGTGACGCCGTTCGCGGGTGTGCACCGCATCCACCAGCCGCGAATGGGGGAAGTTCATGAGTACGGACCTTCCTCCTTGCCAATGCGACGGCCCCTTTGCAAAGTATTCTCCGCGCCGGGAGCCCTGCCCGGCGGGCGTGGTTGGCCGGACCATTCACCCGGAGGGAATGATGTTAGCCGCGTCCTGCGGGGGTGGCGATCAGGAGGTGGTGGTGGGCAGGTCGATCAGTTGGGTATCGGACAACTGCAGGCGTTCGCGGAGGAGCACCGTCACTGTTCCGGAGTCGCGGACATCAAGGGCCTCTGTGCGGTCAGCTTTCGACACGTGCGGACGCTGCCGGTGAATCGCAACTAGCCAGGGCGCCAGGCGAGGCTATCACCTGAGGCCTGCCCCAACGGAGACAATCCGAGGTCGAATCCACTTTCGGCGAGTGGTGACGAGTTGACGAAGTCTCAGTAAGGCAGGAAGTTGTAGCCCACCGCTCGGGTGGCGAAGCTGGTAGACGCATGGGCTTCGATCATGTCACTCCGCATCGCGCGTTCCGGCAAGAACCTCTCGCGGTCCGGATGCTGACGCCACTCACGTCCAGGTGATTCATGGCCGCACGCTTTTCCTATCAGGTTTGTCAGCAGCAGTTCAATCGGATCACCTTTGTCGACGGAGTGTGGATCGGTACCCTTCCCCTGAACCAGGACTTCGCCGGGATCTACGAGTCCTGTCCCGAATCATGGGACTACCTCGCCGCCGCAGGGAAGGGGGGCTGGGAACTCGTCGCCGTCGTCCAGGCCGGCAGCCCCGAGGCCGCCTACCAGCTCCTCTATTTGAAGAGCACCGGCTGATTCGGTGGTGGGGAGTAGGGAGTAGGAGGCAGGTGGCAGGAGCGTATCGCTCCTTCATTGTCATTGCGAGGAGGCCGCGTCAGAGGCCGACGAAGCAACCTTTGCGTGGGTACCCGGGCAAGGGTTGCTTCGGCCGCTGCGCGGCCTCGCAATGACAACCAGGGGGTCGTCCCAATCAAAGGTTGCTTCGTCGGCCCACACGTCTCACTGCGGGGTTGGCTTGGTGTGGGGCCTCCTCGCAATGACAGCGGATAGATCCGGCCCCGTTCCCCAACCGCCCAACCGCCACTCCCTCGCGCCGAGTCGGAGCTACGCTGCTCCTGAGGCGCTTCGGTCGCCGCCCAATCGCCCAACCACCTACAGCTCCACAAACAACTGCTCCACCTCAAGCGCCATCGGTTCCGCTACCCCCGCCGGCTGCCAGCGCAGCGTACCGGTGATACGGCGCTCACCCGCCCCCGGTCGGCAGACGAAGATCGCCCGCTCCCACCGATCGACCAGCCAGACTTCCGCTACACCCAGCGCCAGATAGGCGTCACGTTTATAGTCGCGATCGTACTTCCGGGAGGAGCGGCTCAGCACCTCGACCGCCAGCCAGTGACTGGTGAGATCGGTCCATTTGAATTCCTTGTGGATCGGGCCAGGAAAGACCAGCAGGTCCGGCTCAAGGTGCGTCCTGGGCTTCCGCTCGATCACCCCAGGTCCGGTCACGTACGCCCGCGACCCGAGGAGGTTACCGAGGATCACGGTCAGCCTGGCTGAGACGAGCTGGTGCGGCCCTCCCGGTGCCGGGGTCACGATCAGGAACCCCTCGAGCAGCTCGTAGCGCTGTCCGTCGTTCGGGAAGTGCTCCAGGTCCTCGATCGTGTATTCGGGGAGGGGAAGGCGCTGCGGCATGGCCATAGTATCGGCTCGGCGGACCGGGGAATGCAAGTGGACATTCCCGAAAAAGTCCCTTCGGCAAGCGGCCGGTGGTACCGCAATGCGGCGCGGCGGCGCGGCGGTGCGGAGAAACGCGGTGGCGGCAGGAGTTCCGCGCTTGACCTCACACCCCTGACCCGGTACTGTCACCCCATGCGTCCTCTGCTCAGCGTCGTCCTCCTGCTGCTCCAGCTCGGTCCCTTCGCGGGCGCCGGGATCTGCATGCATGCCGCCGCGCAGCCCAGGGCCGAGTGCTCCATGCCGATGAACGGCATGCCGCATGACGATCGTCAGTAGCACTCCAGCTCCTCCCAGGATTGTGCCGCGATGGTGATCTGTGCTCCCGCCGCGCCCATGATTCCACCGGTAGCCGTGCAGGCATTCAGTCAGACGCAGCCAAGCCACACCAACTTCTCCACTCCCACCTCCCTGTTTGCCGGCGCCGCCGCCGCCGCCGCCCCGCCCCAGCCCCCTCCGATCGTCTGAAGTCGAGCTCAAGCCACACATAGGCCTCGGCGCATACACGCCCGGGTCCAGCTCAACCGTGCGGGCATCTGTCCGCGGGCCATTCTCGACTTCACGAGCGGAGTTGTCCTCCAATGCGTACCCGTACTCTCATCTCCGCTATCGCGGGGAGTCTGTTGCTTGGCGTACCGACCAGGCTGACCGGCCCGGCCCCGCCTGACGCCGACACCCTGCTGTCCCGCCTGGCACGAGAGGCCCGAGTCTCCTCGCCGGCCGCGCTCCGGAGCGACGCGCTCGCCCGCGCGGCCGCCGCGTGGGTGCGCCCCGCCGGCGGAGTACGAGGAGCAGTTTCACCAGTCCCAACTGGCTCACAGCGGAGCCGAGGGACTCAGCTAACCGAGCCTCCAGATATCCCGGGGCGATTCATGTTGACACCGAAAAGCGTCGCGGCGAGCAGGGCGTAGCCGATACCCCGTCGAGGGGCCCGCTCCGCCATGCTCGGCGCGGTCTCCTGTTCCGCAGTCAGGTCCATGCCGCGTCTCCC
>JAWXBX010000344.1:0-15001 GCA_034440415.1 Gemmatimonadota bacterium
CGCCCTCGAGGGCGGCGGTCGGGTCGAACGGATCGTGCTGATGAAGAACCGCCTCGTCGCCAGCGGCGGTGGCGACGTGAAGGCGGAGGCGACCGGCGAGACCGAGACGCTTCCCGTCGGCCTCGTCTTCCGTTCGGTCGGCTACCTCGGCACCGGTTTGCCCGAGCTGCCGCTGGACCGGAAGCGCGGTGTCATTCCGAACGCCGGCGGGCGGATCATCCGGGACGGTGCGCCGGCCCCGGGCGAATATGTCGTCGGCTGGATCAAGCGCGGGCCGAGCGGCGTGATCGGCACCAACAAGCCGGATGCCGTCGAAAGCGCCGACCTGCTGCTCGCGGACCTGGCCGCGGGTACCCTGCCGGCAGCGGCAGAGGCATCGCCGGCTGGCGTGCACCAGCTGCTGACCCAACGGGGAGTGCGCGTCGTCACCTGGGCCGACTGGCAGCGACTCGATGGCCTCGAGAAGAGTCGCGGGACCGCCGTCGGACGGCCCCGCCTCAAGTTCAGCCGGGTGGAGGAGATGCTGGCCGCGCTGGAGCCGTAGCACCGAAGTCGTGAAGCACCCCGCGGTCCGCACCGACGAGCGGGTCGCGGTCTCTGGCGGTGAAGATGCCTTGAGCGTAGTGTCGATAGTGCGCGCCGGCCCCTGCGCCAATCCCTCGGAGTCCACCATGCCGATTGCCCGCCGGACCCGCAACCGCGCCGCGCTCGGGCTGAGCGTGGCCCTCCTCCTGCTGCCGGCCTGCGCCGCGATCGGCGGCCTCATCGACGACCTCACCACTGAGCGACCGCCCGCTGCCCTGGACCAAGCGACGATCGCCAGTGATGCCCGGCTCGACTCGACCGGCCGCATTGCCGGGAGCTTCGTCGGCGAAGGCACACGTCGGGAGGTCCATCTCCTTTCGAGTGATAGCGGCTTGATCGCCGGCCTCGCCCGCCGCTACCGGCCGGTGCGTGACCGCCGCGGAGACATCTGGGCCTGGCTGGCGGACCGCCGGGTCACCATCACGCTGGACCCGAAGATCGATTCGACCATTCTCCAGCAGACGCTGATCGTGGGCTCCCCCGATGGCCACACGCCGGTGCGGCTCGAGCGCATCGTCCTGCAAGGCGCCAGTTGCGGCTGGCGCGGCGCCCAGGCGGAGTTCATCGTCGATCAGGCCCGCGGCACGGGACCCTCCCTCCGTGGGCCGGTCGTCGGGTCATTTCGCGGGCCAGGCGACGATCTCTTCACCGACCGCCGCTTCCGCGACGCACTGCCGCCACCTGCGCCAGACCTCACCGACAGCCTGCTCAGCTGGACCAGTCGCGCCATGGACTCGCTGCTGGCGCCCCGGCTCTCCGCACGGGACCTCCCGCTGGCCACCCCGACCGGTCACCGGCTCGAACTCAATGGGCTCAACGACGACGACGCCGCCGACGTGCTGCCGTTCCGGCTCGATGACGGGCGCATCCGGTACGCGGTCTCGCTGCGGGAGCGGCGCCGGACCGCCAGCGGTGCCGATGCCGTCGCCGCGATCGTCATGGTGTGGGATGCGACCGGGGTCTGGCGCCAGGTGGTGTTCCGCCCCACCCTGCTGGACCGGCGCCGCGGACGACTGGTCGGGACGCGAAGCCAGCGCACCCTGCCGCTCTTCTGGCGCCGGCTTGAACCGGTCAGCGGCTTTGCCTTCGGGCGGGACTACCTCTGGATGGAACAGGTGAACGTGGAAGACGACAGCGTGCTGTGGGTCATCCTCGAGCCGCGAGGGAACACCGTCGTCGCGGCCGCGCTCGTGGAGGGCCCGTGCTGACCACCGGCCGCCTCGAGCTGCTGCCCTTCACCGCCGATGCGATCGACGCGCTACTCACAGGCGACACCGAGCGCCTCCACCGGCTGACCGGAGTGACTTTCCCTGTTCCGCTGCAGCCACCACCCCTCATGGAAGCGCTGCTTCCGCGGGTGCGCGACCAGCTGCGCGCCGCGCCCGACACCCTCGGCTGGTGGACCTGGCTCGCTGTGGACCGCGCCACCCGAGCGGTCACGGGCGCCCTCGGCTTCGGCGGGCCGCCCGATGCGGACGGCGCCGTGATGATCGGGTATGCCACCTACCCCGGCGCCGCCAGACATGGCTTCGCGACCGAAGCGACCGAGGCACTGGTCGAATGGGCCCTGCGCCAGCAGGGCGTCCGCCGCGTCTGCGCCAGCATCCCGCCCGACAACACCGGTGCCCGCCGCGTCGCGGAGAAGGTGGGGATGCGGATCGCGGGGACCGTGTGGGAGGAGGAGATCGATGACGTGCTTCTCTATGAAGTCAGGCGGCGTGGATGAGAGCCACCAGCCACCAGCCATCAGCCGTCAGCTGGCAGCCTGTTCCTGAAGGCTGACGGCTGCCAGCCGAGAGCTCCCCGCCTATCTTCCCGGCAATGAAGATCTATACCAAGACCGGTGATGCCGGTGAGACCGGCCTGTTCGGCGGCGGGCGGGTGGCAAAGGACCATTCCCGGGTCCGGGCCTACGGCGATGTCGACGAGCTCAACTCCGCCCTGGGCGTCGTGCGCGCGACCCAGCCGGTGCATTTCATGGACCCGCTGTTCGAGGGGATCCAGCGTGACCTCTTCGCCCTCGGCGGCCATCTCGCCACGCCGGATCCGGAGCGGGTTCGCCAGGCGCTGGAGAAGGCCGCGCTCACCGAGACCCGGGTCGCGGAGTTCGAGCGCACCATCGACGAAGCGGATCGCGAACTCCCGCCGCTCACCGCCTTCGTGCTGCCGGCGGGGACGCCCAAGGCGGCGGCGCTGCACCTCGCCCGCACCGTCTGCCGCCGGGCCGAGCGGAGCGTCGTGCGCCTGTCACACGAGGCCGCCGTCCCGGAGCTGTTCCTGGTCTACCTGAATCGTCTCTCCGACCTGCTCTTCGCCCTGGCCCGGCTGGCCAATCATCGCGATGGGGCGGGGGATGTGACGTGGTAGGGGGTGAGCCGTCAGCCGTCAGCCGTTAGCCGTTAGCGATCGACATCCAGCGTTCGGTGTTCAACAGCACGCAGCCGGCTCGTCGCCAGCCCTCCTGCCACCTGCCACCTGCCACCTTGATGCCCACCATTCCCGTCCGCCACGCCCTCGGTGCCTACGACGTGCATATCGAGCCCGGCGCTCTGCTGGCGCTGCCCGAAATGCTGGCCACGGCAATGGGTGCGCGTCCGCTGGTGCTCATTACCGACGACATCGTGGGGCGGTACTACGACGAGTGGACCCGGGCGACGACTGACGCCCGCGCCCTCGGCGCGCGGGCCAGCGATGCCGGCATCCGGCTCAAGTGCGAGACCCGGCTGACCTTCCCCGCCGGCGAAGCGAGCAAGACGCGGGAAACGTGGCTGCAGCTGTCGGATCAGATGCTCACCGCCGGCATCGGCCGTCACGCAGGAGTGGTCGCCCTCGGGGGTGGCGTCGTCGGGGATCTGGCTGGGTTCGTCGCGGCGACCTACCTGCGCGGAGTGCCGTATGCGCAGGTTCCCACCACATTGCTGGCCATGCTTGACGCCTCGGTGGGTGGCAAGGTCGGAGTCGATACACCCGCCGGCAAGAACCTGATCGGCGCCTTTCATCCCCCGGCGATCGTCGTCGCCGACCCACTGACCCTGCTCAGCCTGCCCGATCGGGTTTTCCGTGCGGGATTGGCCGAGGCGGTCAAGCACGGCCTGATCGCCGATGCGGCGTACTTCGGATGGATGGAGACCAACGCCCGCCGGCTCCTGGCCCGTGATCTCGAGGCGCTCACTCACCTGGTGCACCAGAGCGTGATCATCAAGGCAGCGGTCGTCAGCGCGGATGAGCGCGAAACAGGACGCCGGGCCATCCTGAACGCCGGTCATACGATCGCCCACGGGCTCGAGCAGGAGTCCCGCTATCGCCTGCCGCACGGCGAAGCCGTCGGCCTCGGGCTGATCGCGGAGTGCCGCATCGCCGGACAACTCGGGCTGGCACCCGGCGACCTCGCCGAGCGGGTGAGCAGTCTGCTCCGCACGCTGGGCCTTCCGACCCGGAGCGGCGATCGGGTGCAGGTATCGACCGCTCTGGAAGCGATGACGCATGACAAGAAGAATCGCGATGGTCAGGTCCGACTGTCGCTACCAGGCGGACTGGGGACGATGCATGAAGGCGATGGCCACTGGACTGTCCCCGTGCCGACGGAACTGCTCCGTGCCGCCCTCGCCGGATTGGCCTGAAGCCACATATCCCCACCGGTTTTCCGCAGGAAATCGACATTTCAACACCAGATAAATTGTTTCAGTACAATGGTTTACGGTCACTACACTGACCACGTTTTCCAACTGGAGTGGCTCCCGCCGTGGACAAACGCTGCAACTGAATGTGAATGAACGATTTGTGATGTGGAAAATAGAAACTGCTTGACCGAATTTTTGTCACCTCCTATATTCGCACACCTCTCCGCGGTCACTGTCACGACCGCACCTCAGCAGACAACCCGTTGGGCCACCCGTGCGGAGCAGTCATGCCTTCGCTTAAGAAGAGCCGTCCCAAGGCGTTCTTCCGTCCGACCGCGACTGGGGCATTCGACCAGTACCTTCAGGACATCCAGAAGCTCCCCATGATCACCGATCCGGCCGAGGAGAAGCGGCTGGCCCGGCTGGGCCCAGGGGGGGGATGAAAAAGCGGCGGAACGCCTGGTCACGGCCAACCTCCGCTTCGTCATATCCTACGTGAAGAAGTACCAGGGTCATGGACTGGACCTCTCGGAGCTTGTCGCCATCGGCAACGAGGGCCTGCTCAAGGCGGTGCGGAAGTTCGACCCGGAGCATGGGGTCAAGTTCATCTCCTACGCCGTCTGGTGGGTTCGCCAGGCCGTGCTCAAGGCGCTTGCCGAGCAGACCCGCAGCGTGCGCATCCCACTCAATCAGAACTCCGCCCTCATCCGCATGTCGCGCGCGGAGAGCTTCCTGTCCCAGGAACTCGGCCGCGAGCCGACCGACGAAGAGATCGCGCTCGCTCTGAATGATTCGGTCGACAACATCCGCTCCGCCCGGCGCATGACCTCGGCGGAGCTGTCGCTGGATGCGCCGGTGGAACGGAGCGAAAAGAGCAGCGGCACCGTGGGTGAGCGCTTCGCCGGCGCCCAGGGCACGGAGATTGAGGAAGGCACCGACGCTCGGCTGATGCGCGAATTCATCGACCGGATCTTCACCCGGTATCTGACCCCCCGTGAGCGGAAGATCCTGTACCTCTATTACGGCCTCGAGGAGGGCAGCGAGGCGCTGACACTCGAAAAGATCGGCGAGCTGCTCGGCGTTACCCGCGAGCGCATCCGCCAGATCCGGGAGCGGGCCTTCGAAAAGCTGCGCGAATCGCCGGATGTGAAGGGGCTGAAGGGGTTCTGGGTGGCGGCGTAAGCGGCCGCAGGTCGCAGCGGGCAGGTGGCAGGAGCCACCGTGTGCCCGCCCATCTCAACGGGCCCCCGATACGGTAGTCGGGGGCCCTCGGTGTTTCGGAACGTCTGTCAATTCCCGCTACCTGCCACCTGCCACCTGCGACCTGATACCTTTGTTTCCATGCCCTCCCGTCTCCCGCTCTTTCCCCTCAAACTCGTCCTCTTCCCCGGCGAGCCGCTTCCCCTCCACATCTTCGAGCCGCGGTATCGGCAGCTGCTGGCCGACTGCCTGGGAGGCGACAAGCGGTTTGGCATCACCGCCGATCCCGACCCGGGCCCCGGGGCGCTCGGCTGCAGCGCCCTGATTCAGGCCAGCCAGCAGTTGCCCGATGGCCGGTCTGCGATCGTCGTGGTCGGCGAGCGGCGGTTCGCGCTGCGGGCCCTGCTCGACGAGGGGAAGCCGTACCTCGTCGGGGCGGTGGATGGGTTCGACGATCAGCCGGGCACGGCGCCGCTCCCCGACGAGCGGCGCGAACTCCGCGTCCTGGCTGAGGCGGCGCGCACGGGACTGCGGATTCTCGCCGATGCCAACACCGACCTGGAGGCCTGGGCCGATGACGCGGAGGCGTTTTCCTTCCAGGTGAGCGCGCTGGTGGGGAGCGATCTCGAGACGCGCGAACGGTTGCTGGCTGATCGCTCCACCCGCGAACGCACCCGCACGCTGCTCCGCGTCCTGCCCGCCCTGGTGCAGCAGGTCCAGTCCCGAGCCGAGGTCGAGGTGCGCTCGCGCACCAATGGGAAGGGGCATCATGGCCACGACATCGTGACGGAGACATGACCCCCGCGCTGGTCGAGGCGCTGGGCCGCATCGTCGGTCCACGGTGGGTGCGGCACCGCGCCGCCGAGCGCGCCACCTACGCGGCGGACGGCCTGCCCACGCACGAATCCCTGCCCGGCCTCGTCGTCCTGCCGGGCACCCGGGAGGAAGTGGCCGCGGTCCTCCGCCTGCTCCATCTGCTGGGCCTGCCCTTCGTGGCGCGGGGCGCGGGCACGGGCCTGTCGGGCGGCGCACTCGCGGGGATGGACGCGGTGCTGATCACCCTGACCAGGCTGCATCGTATTCTCGCCATTCATCCCGGGCAGCGGCGCGCGGTCGTGGAGCCTGGCGTCATCAACACCCGGCTGTCAGAGGCGGCCGCACCGTCCGGGCTGCAGTACGTGCCGGACCCGTCCAGCCAGAGCGCGTGCACGATTGGTGGCAACGTGGCGGAGAACGCCGGTGGGCCGCACTGCCTCAAGTATGGGGTGACCACCAACCACGTCACCGCGCTGGATGTCATCCTGCCCGATGGTCAGCTGGCACGACTCGGCTCGCCGCACGGAGAGCCATGGGGACCGGACCTGGTCGGGCTCTTCGTGGGCAGCGAGGGGATGTTCGGCGTGGCCGTGGAGATCACGGTCCGGCTCGAACCGGTGCCGCGGATGATCCGGACGATCTTTTCCGACTTCATGGAGCTGCGGTCCGCGAGCGAGGCGGTCACGGCGATTCTCGCCTCGGGGGTCGTGCCGGCAGCGCTGGAGATGATGGACCAGTCCTGCATCCGCGCGGTCGAAGCCTCGATCTACGCGACCGGCGCACGGACCGACGCCGCCGCGGTCCTGCTGGCGGAGCTCGACGGCTCGCCGGAGGCGGTCGCAGCCGATGCGGTGGTCGTCGAAGCGCTGCTCGCGGCCAACGGGGCCCGCAGCGTCGCGAGCGCGACCGATCCCGCGGCGCGGGCCCGCCTCTGGCAGGGACGAAAGAAGGCCTTCGGCGCGCTCGGACGAATCGCCCCGGATCTGGCGGTGCAGGACGCGGTCGTTCCCCGCTCCGCGCTTCCAGCGATCCTCGATCAGGTCGCGACGATCCGCGACCGGTACCAGCTTGCCATCAGCAACGTCTTCCACGCCGGCGATGGCAACCTGCACCCGTGCATCTCCTTCGACCGGCGCGGCCCGGGGCAGAGTGAGCGGGTCGCCCAGGCGAGCCGGGAGATCATGGAAGCGTGCCTCGCGGCAGGGGGCAGCATGACCGGGGAGCATGGCGTCGGGTCGGACAAGAGGGAGTACATGCCCCAGGCGTTCTCCCCCGCGACGCTCGACCTCATGTGCGAGGTGCGCCGGGTGTTCGACCCGGACGCCCGCGCCAATCCGGGAAAGGTGTTTCCCATCCATACCTGCCGCGAATGGCACCGGAGCAACGCCCTGTGAGCAACACCGTCGCGGAACGACTCACGCGCCTGCTGGGACCCGAAGGGGTCGAACGGGATCCACGCGGCCTGCCGCGCGCCGTGCCCGAAAGCGATGATGCGCTGGTCCTGGTGTGTCAGGCGGCGCTGGATGAAGGATGGAAGATCCGGATCGAGGGCAACGGGACCTGGCTGCCTGCCGATGCCCCAGCCGATCTGGCGCTCTCGACCCGCGGGCTCACCCGGATCATCAGCCTCAGTCCCGCCGATCTTGTCGCCACGGTGCAGGCCGGGGTCACCATGGAGGCGCTGCGCGCGGCATTGCTGCCCCACCGGCTCTGGCTCGCGGTCGATCCGCCGGGGCGACCGGACCGGACCATCGGGTCGGTCGTGGCGACGGGTACGGCGGGCCCGCTCCGGCATGGCTTCGGTCCGGTGCGAGACCAGATACTGGGCTGCACCGTCGTCACCGGCGACGGGCGGCTCGTCGCGGCGGGCGGGCGGGTGGTGAAGAATGTCGCCGGCTATGACCTCACCAAGCTGCATGCCGGCGGCTTTGGTGCATTCGGCGTGATCACCGACCTGCATCTGCGGCTGCGGGCACAGCCCGCGGTGGACCTCACCCTCCTCGCCCAGGGGGCACGCCTCGACCTGCTCGATGCCGGACGGCGGGCGATGGCATCCGCGGTCAGCACGATCGCGCTCGAGCTGCTGTCGCCCACGCTCGCCGCGACGCCGGACTGGACCCTCGCGGTGCGCCTGTCGGGAACCGCAGAGGGCGTGGCGGCGGAAACAACCCGACTCGGAGCGGAGACCGGCATTCGGTGGGAAGCCGCTACGGCGGAACGGGCGGCGACGCTGTGGAATCTGGTCGCGCGCGCGCCGCTCGGCGGCGGCATCGTCATCCGTCTCGGCACACCCGCCGACGGACTCGAGCCATTGCTCGACATCCTGCTGGCGCACCTCGGCGAAGGGCTGCTCGCCGCCGGGATCACCAGCGGTGCGGTCCGCTGGGCGGGAGAAGTCGACGCGCCCCGGCTGCGTGCGCTGCGCCTGCTGCTGGCCACGCGGGAGGTCCCGCTCACACTGGAGCGGGCTCCGTGGCCGGTTCGCCGCAGTATCGGCCACTTCGGCGCGTATCGCGAAGGGGTCGGCCCGCTGGTCGGCCGGCTGCGCGACACCTTCGATCCCCGGCAGTCCATCGCCGTCGCACTCGAGGGCCTGGGTGAGTAGCAGTTCCCCCTTCAGCGCCCTCGACCCCTGCGTGCATTGCGGCTTCTGCCTGCCCGCCTGTCCCACCTATCTCGCCACCGGCGACGAGGCCGACAGCCCGCGCGGGCGCATCGTGCTGATGCGCGCACTTGAACGCGGCGATGTGGCACCCGACGACGCCGCGCTGCGGCAGCACCTCGACTCCTGTCTCGGCTGCCGGGGTTGCGAGCCGGTCTGTCCGGCGGGGGTCGGCTACGGCCGGGGCCTCGAGGCCGCACGGGAACTCCTGGTCCAGCGACGCGGTCTGCGGCCGCTGGCCCGCGTCGTCCTCGGCCTGTTCAGCCGCCGCTGGCTCTGGCGGCCGGTCTTTGGCCTGGCGCGGTGGATGCGAGCGCTCGGTCTCGCCAGGGTTCTCGCTGGCCGAGGCTCGCTGGGTTTCTCGCTGGGGATGGTGGCGGCGACCGCACCGCGGCGAATGGCTGTGACCGCCCCGCGGGGTGAGACGGGACGCGCCGGGCAGACGGCGACCACCGTCGCATTGTTCCGCGGCTGTGTGATGGATGCGCTGTTCGGTCATGTGCACGACGCGACCCGGCGGACGCTCGCACGCAACGGCTATCGGGTCGTCGAGGTGCCGGGCCAGGTCTGCTGCGGTGCGCTGCACGACCATGCTGGTGACCGGGCCGGCGCCTCAGCGCTCGCCCGCACCAACGTCGCGGCCTTCCGCGGCACCGCGGACCTGATCGCGGTCAACAGCGCCGGCTGCGGCGCACTGCTCAAGGAGTACGCCCACCTGCTGGGCACGCCCGATGCCGCCGATCTTGGCGCCCGGGTCCGGGATGTCACCGAGCTGCTGGCGGACCGCGGCCCCGTGCCGGGCGCCCCGCTCGATCTCGACGTCGCCTACGATGCGCCCTGTCACCTGCAGCATGCCCAACGGGTCCAGTCGGCGCCGCTTGCGGTGCTGCATGCCATCCCCGGCCTCCGGCTGCAGCTGCTGCCCGGCAGCGAGCAGTGCTGCGGCAGCGCCGGGATCTACTCGCTGCTGGAACCGGCGATGTCGCGGACCGTGCTGGAGGCCAAGATCACGAGCCTTGCGGCGGCCGCACCGCGCCCGGCCTTCGTCGCCACCGGCAATCCGGGGTGCCTGATGCAGATCGGCGCCGGCCTGCGCGCGGCAGGGCTCCCGATCCAGGTGGTGCATCCGGTGGAGTTGCTGGATTGGTCCTATGGAGAGAGTAGGGAGTAGGGCGCAGGTGGCAGGGGGCAGATTGTCATCCCGAGGAGCGGAGCGACGAGGGATCCCTTCAGGCCGGGGCCGCGGTCAGAGTACGGCTTCGGGGCGCAGGGATCCCTCGCTTCGCTCGGGATGACAGGCGCCACCTCCAGCCCGTTCCCCGTCGCGCGCCCCCGCTATCTTCCCGCCATGCCTCGTGCCATCCTGTTCGACTTCAACGGCGTCATCATCAACGACGAGCCGCAGCATTGCGCCGCCGTCATCGAGACACTCGCCAGCTACCACTACACCCTCGATGAAGCGGGCTACTTCCGCGACTACCTCGGCTTCGATGATCGCGAGTGCTTCCGGTTCACCTTCCGGCGCATGAGACTGCCGGACGACGACCAGCGGGTCGCCGAAGCGATCGAGCGGAAGGCGGCGCGCTACGAGCGGGCGATCCGCGCGTCGATGGTCCTGGTTGGGGGCGCCGCCGACTTCATCCGCGCCGCCGCCGCCGATGGCATCCGGCTCGCCGTCGTCTCGGGCGCCCTGCGGCGCGAGATCGAGCTGGTCCTCGGTACCGCTGGGCTGCTCCCGCTGTTCGAGACGGTTGTGGCCGCTGAAGATGTCGCGGCCTGCAAACCCGATCCCTCGGGTTACCTCCGGGGGCTCGCCTGGTTCGGGCTGGCGAAGGAGCAGGTGGTCGTGATCGAGGATTCCCTCCCGGGACTGACCGCGGCGCGCGGCGCCGGGTTGCGCTGCGCCATGGTCGCGACTTCCCACCCGGCTGCCGAGCTGGTGGGCGCGGACCTGGTCTGGGAGGACCTGCAAGGCCATCATCCGCGCGACCTGCCCTGGGCCGCAGCGCAATGACCATTCCCACGATCTCGCCACAGCGGCTCCGGGAACTGCGTACAGCCGGCATGCAGCGGCTCAGTCCCGCCGCGATCTTCGACGTACGCGGGCCCGGCGCACTCACCTGCCTGCAGGGCCTGCTCACCAACGACCTGGTCAAGCCGGGCGATAGCGTCCTGGTGTATGGCGCCCTGCTCACGCCCAAGGGAATGATCGTCGCGGACGGGTGGACGTTCCGGATTTCCGCCGAGCGACTGCTGTTCATCACGGAGCCGGCGGGGCACGACGGGGTCGCGACGATTTTCCATCGTACGATGCCGCCGCGGCTCGCCAAGGTCACCGACCGGAGCGCGGAGTGGGAATCACTCTGGCTCCACGGTGAGCCGGTCGCCGGGCGGATGGAGGCACTGGGACACGCCCTGCCGGCGACAGCGGGCGGCGGGTGCTGTACACACAATGCCGGGGAGGCTGAACTGGTCGTGGGGCGCCCGGCACCGGCGGCCCCGTTCCAATCGGTGATCATCGGCCCGAAGGCCGCGGTGGGCTCGCTCCACGCCTCGCTGACCGCGGCGGGGCTCGTCTCCGGCACGGCCGAGGACGCCGTCGCGTTCAGGATTCTCGCCGGCTGGCCCGGCCTCGGCGCCGAAATCCTGGAGAAGACGCTCCCCCAGGAGGTCCGCTTCGACGAGAACGTCGGCGTGTCGTACACGAAGGGCTGCTACACCGGGCAGGAGACCGTCGCGCGGCTGCATTTCCGGGGGCACCCCAACCGGGAGCTGCGCGGGCTGATCTGGGAGGGCACACCCGCCATTGATGAGCGGGGGATTGTCGGGGCGGAGGGGCGCGATGCGGGCGCGGTGACATCCCTGCTGCGGCTCGGCGAGCGGGTGGTCGGCCTCGGGCTGGTCCGTCGGGAGATCGCGCTCGACAGCAGCGTCATGGCGGCGGGCGCGCCCGCCCGAGTTGTCGCCCTGCCCTTCGCTCCCTCGCTCAGCGACTGATCCTGATCACCGGTTTCCCTGCTCCTCCGCCCCAGGCCCGGACAGTCCTGTGGTGGCCGCCCAGCGTGGGGCATCGCGCGCGCCTGGTTGCTGGGACGCGCCGGTTCCGGGTGCAACACGGGGCTGCCTGATTCGGCAGCCCCGCATGATCCGGCATCGGCGTGAGCCTGATTACATCGCCTTCGAGGTGTCCCGCGGCATCATGGAATCGTGGGGCATGGCGGACATCGAGTCCATCATGGCCGGGGCAGCGGCGGTCGAATCCGCGGCCGGCACGGCCGCTTCCTTCTTGCCACAGGCGGCCAGGGCCAGGAGCCCCGCCACTACAAGCACCTTCTTCATCTGGTTAATCCTCACAAAACGTGGTTGAAACTGCGCGTGGATGGCCGGGCGTTCGCCGACGCCCCGAAAACCGCGGGCAAGTTAAGACCAGAGGCTCCCATGTCAAGCTCCGGGATGTGGATCCTGACCGTGGTGTTAGGCGTGGTCGCCTGCGGCGCGGGGGACGGCCCCGCGGACCCCGGCCCCCCCGGTCCGCTCGACACTGTCCCTGCGGCCAGCCCGGGGCGCGGTTTCCCCGCCGTGACCCCCTGGGTTTCGTTCTATGGCACAGCCTCCCAGATGGGGAACCTCGACACCGTCGCAGCCACCTTCCGGATCAGCAACATCGACGCCGACCCCGATGCCGGGAACTTCAGCACGGCGGAGATCAGCCAGCTCAAGGCGGGGGGCCGGAACCGGGTCATCAGCTACTTCAATCTCGGCAGCTGCGAGCACGACCGGAGCTATTGGGCGACGGTGCCGGCGGGCTTCGTCTCGTGCCAGGCCAACCGCGCGGCCCGGCGCGGCAGCTATGCCGGGTACCCCGACGAAGACTGGATGGATGTGGGCGACACCAGCTACCAGCGGCTGCTGCTCGACCATGTCGCACCACGCCTCGTTTCGCGCGGCGTGGATGGCTTCTTCTTCGACAACTTCGAGATCGTGGAGCATGGACCGTCGAGCAGCAACGGCCCCTGCTCCGCTGCCTGCCGACAGGGCGGGCTCGATCTGATCCGGCGGCTGCGGGCGAAGTTCCCGAACCATCTCTTCGTGATGCAGAACGCCACCAGTGACATCACCCGGCTCGGCATGACCGGAGGGCAGGCCTTCACCGCCCTGCTCGATGGCATCTCGCATGAGGAGGTGTATGCGCCGCAGTACGACCGCCAGTCGGAGGCAGAGCTGATCGCGTGGGGCGGGAACGGGCTGCTGCCGGGCGGGCGGCCGTTCTTCATTGGCACGGAGGACTATGTGGGCTCCTGCGGCAGCCGCAGCGCGGCGATTGCGGCCTACACCGCCAGCCGCGCGCGCGGCTTCTCGCCCTATGCCACCGATGCGAGCGGGAATCAGACGGTGGTCTGCTACTGGGGGTTTTGAGGGTGGAGTGAAGAGGGAGGAGGCGCCAGGCGGCAGGCGGTGCCGCTGATGGCTGATGGCTGACGGCTGGAGGCTGATCCCTCACGCGGAACGTCACCACCCCGACGGGGTTTGACTCCAGACTGTTGCCGCGACGGAAGGAGCTTGGCAGCTTTCGGCCAGCGCTCCTCCCGTTCCTTGTTTAAGGTTTCCCGTTCCGGATACATCCTCCTCATGACTCGTCTGCCCCAGAATCTTGGCGATCTCAAGCGCTCCCCATGGGCCGAAAGGCCGTTGCGTGGCCGGATCGTCCGCGAAGAGCTTCGCAGCAACCTGCTCGTGGCGCTCGAACGCGGCGAGCCGCTCTTCCCCGGCATCGTGGGCTATGACGACACGATCGTTCCGCAACTGACTCACGCCCTGCTGGCGCGACATCACTTCATCCTCCTGGGACTGCGGGGTCAGGCCAAGAGCCGGATCCTGCGCCAGCTCACCCGTTTTCTTGATGAGGTCATTCCGATTGTCGCGGGGAGCGAGGTGAACGACGATCCCTTCCAGCCGATCTCCAAGTTCGGCCGGGAGCGACTGGCCGAATGCGGCGATGCCACACCGATCGCCTGGTTGCCGCGGGAACAGCGCTACGTCGAGAAGCTGGCCACACCGGATGTCACGGTGGCGGACCTGATCGGCGATGTCGATCCGATCAAGGCGGCCAAAGGCGGGCACCTGCTGTCGGATGAGCTCACCATGCACTTCGGCCTCATGCCGCGGGCCAACCGCGGCATCTTTGCCATCAACGAACTGCCGGACCTCTCAGGCAAGGTGCAGGTGGGGCTCTTCAACATCATGCAGGAGGGCGACGTCCAGATCAAAGGCTATCCGGTGCGGCTGCCGCTCGACCTCCTGATGGCCTTCACCGCCAACCCCGAGGACTACACCGCGCGCGGCAAGATCATCACGCCGCTCAAGGACCGGATCGGTTCGGAGGTGCTGACCCACTACCCGCGCACCGTCGAGCTCGGCATGGCGATCACGTCGCAGGAGGCGTGGACCTTGCGGGGCGGGCGGCCGGTGCGGGTGCCGGAGTTCCTGCAGGAGCTGATCGAGCGGATCGCCTTCGAAGCGCGGGAGGACAAGCGGATCGACCGCCGCTCCGGCGTGAGCCAGCGCCTGCCGATCAGCGTGCTGGAACATGCCGTGAGCAGCGCCGAACGACGGGCCCTGCTCACCGGCGAGGCGAGTGTCGTGGCGAGGGTGAGCGATGTGTACGCGTCACTGCCATCCATCACCGGCAAGATCGAGCTGGAGTACGAGGGCGAGATCCAGGGGCCGGAGACGATTGCCCGGGAGCTGGTGCGTCGCGCGGCGGGGCGGACGCTGGATGAGCGCATGGGGGAGATCGGACTCGACACCATCGTCACCTGGTTCGACGGCGGCGGGGCGCTCAAGGTGAAGGGTGACGAAAAGACCGAACTGTGCCTCAAGGGTTTCGGCGTGGTCCCGGGGCTGCTCAACGCCGCAGTTGCCGGTGGGCTGTCCACCCGGGAGGATGGACCGATGCTGGTCAGTGCCTGCGAGCTCATCCTCGAGGGCCTTGCCGCGCAGAAGCGCATCTCGCGCAGCGAGGAGCTGGGCTACAGCCGGGCTCGGCCGGAGCGGCGGGAGCATGGACATGGGAAGGGCGGGATGGGGTGAGTGGAATGTAGGGAGCAGGTGGCAGGGA
>JAWXBX010000345.1:0-4915 GCA_034440415.1 Gemmatimonadota bacterium
AGCCTTTTGTTTGGAGGAGCGACCACCCATTCTCGCGGTCCCGACTCCGATCACCTGCGAAGGAGAACCGCGTGCGATGCGCCTGAGTTCAGTGGTCCGCTCACCGGCCCGGCCGGTCCTCGCCTATGACTGTTCGCGTCCGTTTTGCCCCCTCCCCGACCGGCTACCTGCACGTCGGCGGTGCCCGCACCGCCCTGTTCAACTGGCTCTACGCCCGGAACACCGGCGGCACCTTCGTCCTGCGGATCGAGGATACCGACAAGGAGCGGAGCACCGACGCCCACACCCAGGTCATTCTCGACGGGATGCGCTGGCTCGGCATCACCTGGGATGAAGGGCCGGTGTTCCAGGGCGCGCTGGGCGACCGGCACCGGGCCGACGCGGAGACTTTGCTGGCCGCGGGCAAAGCGTATCGCTGCTTCTGCACCCGCGAGGAGCTGGACGCGGCCCGCGCCCGGATGGAAAAGACCAGCAGCGGGTTCCGCTATGACGGCCGCTGCGGCCGGCTGTCCGACGCGGAGATCGCTCAGCGTCTGAAGGCCGGAACCGCGTTCAGTATCCGCCTCCGCATGCCGGACGAGGAGATCGCCTGGGACGACGCCGTCCACGAGCGGATCAGCTTCCAGGGCCGGGACCTCGACGATTTCATCATCCTCCGCAGCGACGGCAGCCCGATCTACAACCTGGCGGCGGTCTCCGACGACATCGCGATGGGCATCACCCACGTGATCCGCGGTGATGATCACATCTCCAACACCCCGAAGCAGATCGCGCTCTACCGGGCCCTGGGACAGCCGGCGCCGGTCTTTGCCCACGTTCCCATGATCCTCGGCGCCGACGGGAAGAAGCTCTCCAAGCGGCACGGCGCCACCGCCGTGGGGGACTACCAGGACCAGGGGATTCTTCCGCTGGCGATGCGCAACTTCCTGGCCCTGATGGGCTGGTCGCCGGGCGGCGACCGGGAGATCATGCCCGAGCCGGAGATGATCCGGCTCTTCTCCCTCGCGGGCATCCAGCGCAAGCCCGCGGTCTTCGACGTCACCAAGCTGGAGTGGATGAACGGACAGTACCTCTCCGCCGTGCCGACCGAGGACCTGGTGGCGCCGGTGGGGCGGCACCTGGCGGAGATGCAGGTGGCGGCCGGGACGCGGGACATCCGGCCGGTCATTGATGCGGTCAAGGCGCGCAGCCGGACCCTGCTCGACGTGGCCACCCAGGTGGCGGTGCGGCTGGATCGCTCCCGCGTGGTGCGTGACGCCAAGGGCGTCGCGCTGGCGGCCAAGCAGGGCGAACAGTTCCAGCGAAACCTCACAGCCGCCGGCACGGCGCTGGCCGCCCTGCCCGCCGCCGACTGGACCGCCCCCGATCTCGAGGCCGCCATCAAGGCCCTCGCCGAGCGGGAGGGCAAGAAGCTCGGCGACCTCATGCAGCCGGTCCGGGTGGCACTCACCGGAGGCACGGTGTCGGAGCCGGTCAACGAGCTGCTCGCCGTGGTGGGCCGGGAGGAGAGCCTGGCCCGCATCGCGGCGGCGGCGACGTGATCCGGAGAGGCGGTTGGACGGTTGGGCGGTGGGGCTGGATCGGCACCCTGATGGCGCTGACCGTCGGTCCGTCCGGGCCTCTCGCCGCCCAGGGCATCGCCCACGCCCCCGCTCCGGTCCGCCTGATTTTCACGGGCGACATCAACCTCGGCACGCGCACCCTCGAAGAGGGATTGCCCCCCGACAGCGGCCGGACGCTGTTTGCCGGGGTGGATTCCCTGTTTCGGGGAGACCTGCTGATCGGCAACTTCGAAGGGGTCCTCTCGGACTCCGGCGAGTCCGACAAGTGCGCCCCCAAGTCCACTCGGTGTTATGCCTTTGCCACGCCGACCTGGCTGGCGCAGCGGCTGAAGGAGGCGGGGTTCACCCACCTCAATCTGGCCAACAACCACGCCAACGATTACGGCCCGGCCGCTCGCCAGCACACCGAAGCCGCGCTTCGGGAGCTCGGCCTCACTGCTTACGGGCCGCTCGGTCAGGTGGCGATCACGCCGCTGATCCGCGACGGAGAGATGACCCTGGTGGGCATCGTGGGGTTTGCCACCTATCCCCACTCCTACAATCTCCTGGATATCCCCGGAAGCGCCGAGCTGGTGCGGCAGGTGCGGCCGCTGGTGGACGTGCTCGTGGTCACCTTTCACGGCGGCACGGAAGGCGCGGCGGCGACCCGGGTGCCGAAGGGACCGGAGTATCTGGCCGGAGAGCCGCGCGGCAATCTCCGCCGCTGGGCCCGCACGGTCATTGACGCTGGCGCGGATGCCGTCGTGGGCCATGGCCCGCACGTCCTGCGCGGCGTGGAGTTCTACCTGGGCCGGCCGATCGCCTACTCGCTGGGCAACTTCCTGACCTACCGAGGGTTCAGCCTGGAGGGACCGCTGGGACTCACCTCCATCCTGGAATTGGATCTCAATGCCGACGGCAGCTTCCACGGCGGCCGGCTGCCGCCGCTGATCCAGCTCCCCGGCGCCGGTCCGGTGTCCGATCCCTCCGGCGCGGCCGTGTCACTACTCCGCCGCGTGACTCGGCTCGACTTCCCCAAGACCGGTGCCCGCTTCGGGGACGACGGGACGATCCTGCCGCCGTAGCGGTGCTCTCTCGCCGCCGAGCCGCAGGATGCGAGGACCCGAACCGGTCACCGGTGCGGCAAAGCGAAAGCGGCCCCGATTCCCGGGGCCGCTTTCCAGTATCCATCCTGCAAATTGACTCCACCCGCGTCAGGGACGGCTGCCCGTCGCCGTGCTCCGGATGGCCGGTGGTCGCGTCGTCGCCCGCACCGCCGCGGGCGGCACCGGCAACGGGATGGTGCTGATCTTGGCCACGCCGGCCACCGCCAGGCCGGTGGACTCGAAGAATAGTGGAAAATCGTTCGGGCCCGGCAACGCCTGTGAGGCGCAGGCGATGGTGATCGAGGTCAATCCCGCCGTTGTCTGATGCTGTGCGATCTGGGCCGGCGGAATGGTCTCGATGCAGGAGATGACCGCTCCCACGTTTGTAAACTGAGAGCCCATGTCCGCCAGGAACTGATTCTCGGTGTCGATTCCGGCCTGGAAGTAGAACCCGACGTGCTCACCTAGGAACACGATCCGCCCTCCCTGCGAAGCAAAGGCCTTGAACCCGTTGATATCGTTCCGGGTGTAGGGAATGGTGGGGTTCCAGAGGAAGATGACCTTCACGTTGGCCGGAATACTGCTCCAGTCGGCCACCGAATCTACCTTCACGATGCTGAAGCCATTGGCCGTCAGTACAGAGTCAATAGTAAAGTTCGCAGCGTCGGCGCACTCGAGATCGAGGAAGCAGGAAGAGCTACGGCCCCGATCATACATCACCACCGTTCCATTGGAGCGAGAACCGGTGGCAGTGTAGTTCACCAGATTGGCCGCGAACAGCCGGTTATTGGGGTCCTGACCCATGAACGCGTTGTCAAACAGATTCATGTCATTGATCACGATCACGTCCGTTCCCGCACTCGGGATCGGGCTGATCACGATCTTGGCACACCCCGACGTGGCCGGCGTCGCCGTCACCCGGGCGCAGATCTGGAACAGGGCCGGCGTCGGGACCGCCACCGGCGCCTGGTAGAAGCCGGTCCCATCCACGGTTCCGAAGGTAGTATTTCCACCATCGGTCCCGTTGACGGACCAGGTAAACGGACCCGTAGGACCGGTCACGCTGAACTGCTGCGTGCCTCCCGGCAGCTTCTCCACCGAGTCCGGCGTGATGATCAGCGCCTGTGGCCCGAGGATGGTGACGGTCGTGGACGCGCTGACCCCGCTGGTGTCCTGAAGAGTGGGGGGCGTGCGGGCGGTCACGGTGATCACCCGGGAGGTGCCCGCGGTGGTCCGCAGCACGCCCGCGGCGTTGACCGGGATCTGCTGATCGCTGCTCGACCAGGAGATGTAGACACTGGTCACCGGCTGCTGCTGGCCATCCAGCGCCGAGACCGTGAAGGCCATCGTGTCGCCGGCGGTCAGGGTGGTGTCCAGCGGCGAGAGGCCGATAAACGCGACGTTGCTGCCCGGACCGATGTACGATGGAACCATCAGCTGCGGCGCGGTGGGCACACCCGCGCGTACCTCCACCGATTGCACCGAGCTGAACAGCACCAGGCTGGTCAGCGTCTCATAATCGAGCTGTACCGACAGGGTCTCGGCCGCGACGCTGGTGACAAAGCTCAGCGACACATTGAGTGTCTGGGTGTTGACGTTGAAGGGGAGCACCCGCTGGACGATATCGCGGGAGATGTCACCCACCGTGCGATACAGCCGGACTCGCACCTGTTCCACCGCCAGATTGGGTGCAAACCGCGCCATAGACGGTGGCGCGACCGCCTGCAGGGTCACTGTGGCGAACCCCGCCCCGCCGGGTCCCGAGGTCGTGTCCTCGCAGGCCAGCAGCAGCGCCGGCACCGCGGCCAGGACCAGTCGTCGCATGAATGTCATACATACACCTCCGTCCGGAAACGCCAGATTCGTCGCAGGAGATCATCCAGGAAACCCTGGCTGACAAACGCCTGGACCGCGTTCATCGTGGCCTCGGCATCCACTCCCCACAGGGCCGAGCGCTTGATCTCCGACTCGAAATCGGCATGGATGTAGACTCGCTGGTCCTGGCTCCAGGACACCGGGAGCACCTGACTCAGTTCGGCCGACAGGCCGTTGACGCCGGGACCGCCCACCGCAATCGTCGGATTGAGATGGAAGATCCGGTTCTGCAGGAACCAGGCGTCTCCCACCACCACCGCGCGGCGAAACGCCTGCCCATCACTGCGCTGGTCGTCAGGATAGGAATTTCAATCGGGCTCGGTCGAGTATCCGGCAAACATACGGCGCGATCGCCGACCACGCTAGGGCCGGCCGGCGCGTCGCGGCCTGCCC
>JAWXBX010000346.1:0-3461 GCA_034440415.1 Gemmatimonadota bacterium
AGACTGCGGCGGTGGCTCCGGCCAAGGCGCCGTCCGGGCCGCGTCGCGCCGAAGGGCTCACTCTCATCCGCGCATTCGAGCTGGTACGCCGCTCGCTGGGAGAGCTGCCCTCGCCGGCGGGTCACGAGGCACTCCGGTTACGGATGGTCGCGCTGAACGGCCGCCTCGACCCATTGCTCCAACCAGACCGGTTTCCCCGACTCCTTCGGCAAGTGCATGACGCCGAGGTGGCGGACGTGCGGAAGGTCGGGGAGGATGAATTCGAGATCGCGGGCCGGGGCATGGAGCCCGCGGTGTCCGCCGCGATCGCCAGCGGGCGCGCGGTCGAGACCGCTACCACCGGCACGTCCCAGGCTGCTCCAGCCGGGGAGGCGGCTGCCGTTCGTGGCGGGATCCGGTTCCGGCGCGGCTCCAAGCTCCCGACCGGCCGTCCCGACATCGCCATGGTTGGCGTGGTCAATCTCGATGAGGAACCGGCGGCGGAGTCGAAGCCAGCCAAGGCCGCGAAGGCCGCGAAGGCCCCTCGGAAGAAACCCGCCAAGCCAGCGGCCGAGGTGGTTGTCGAGGCCGAGACCGCCGCGCCGCGCAAGAAGAGCAGCGGAGGTCGGGCCAGGAAGAAGGCGGAGTGACACAGCAGGGACGACGGGCAGCGCCGCTGCCCGTTGCCTTTTTCCAGCAGGACGTCATCGCTGTGGCGAGGGGTTTGCTCGGCGCCTCGCTGGTCAGCCGCATCGAAGGGGTGGATACCGCAGGTCGGATCGTGGAGGTCGAGGCCTATCTCGGCGCGACCGATCCCGCTTCTCACGCCTACCAGTTTCGACGTCACGCGCAGAACGCAGCGATCTACGGAGATCCCGGTACCTGGTACGTGTACCGATCCTACGGGATACACTGGTGCGCCAACCTGGTTACCGGACCGCCAGGGCATGGAGCTGCGGTGCTGCTCCGGGCGGTCGAGCCGTTGACCGGAACGCTGCATATGCGGCGCCGGCGCGGGGTGGAGACCGACCGGCTCCTGGCCTCGGGGCCAGGTCGGCTCAGCGTGGCATTCGGGATCACGCAGGCCGAGAACGGGTCGCCGATGCAGTCATCCGCCGTCGTGGTAGAGCCGGCGGAGGCGGTGCCGGATGCGCAGGTGCTGGAAACTCCACGTGTGGGCATCAGTCGGGCGGCGGACCTGCGGCTCCGGTTTGTGATCCGCCGCAGTCCGTGGCTCTCGCGGCGAAGCCTGTCGTGAGGAGAGGCCGAGTAAACAAAGCGGGGCGGCCTGATGGAGGCCGCCCCGCTTTCCTGTTGGAGCCGGTATTCCGCTAGTCGCCGCTGCCCTTGCTGTTTTCATGCGCCGAGCCCAGCCCGATCCGCAGCCCCGCGGTCAGGGTGTGAATCGGTCCCTGGAGCAGGCGGCCCTGACCGATGACGGTAACCGTGGCCGGATCGACGACCCTCTCGACGGGTTGCGTTGTCCAGATCTGGGCCTGGGCGAATGCCGCCACCCGACTCACCCGCAGCTGCAGACCCACGACGAAGCTGCCCGCGCCGTAGCTGCCGATTCGATTGGCTACTTCCTGCGCCGCCTGCTGCACGCTCGGAGCGCCGATCACCGCCTGCGGCTGGGGATGTACCACGTGAATGAGTGCTACACCGCCGCCGAAGTACGGCTGGATGGCGCTCTTCCACGGCAGCACCAGGACCATGGCGTTGTACATCCGGATATCGTTGAAGATCACATTCCGGGTGGAATTGGCCGCGGTGGGGTCGAAGAAGTTCGAGGTCTCATTCGAGCCGAATCCTTCCTGGACCTGCATGAGGAATGCGACTCGGCGCAAGTTGACCATGATGTGCCCGCCAACCATCGGCATGGCGCCGCGAGTCTGGGTCGGGGTCTCGAAGAGCATGAGCCCACCCTGTGCGCCGACATACCATTGATTGTCCCCGATCGGGGGCCCTGCGGACTGGGCTGCCAGATGGCCGGCGCTTGCGGCAAGGACCACGGCTCCGAACAGCCATTGAGAAAACTTGTGCATCAGACGACCTCCAGAGGAAGCCTGCATCGGGGCGAACAGGGACCGCGACAAGCGGCGAGACGCTCCCATTCGGCAAGAACACCACCACTCGGGGCCGGCCGGCTATCCTCGACTGGCTTCAAGCGGTTTGTGATGTTCCAAGTTACGTGCTGGTAATGGTTTATCGGTTTGCAGTTGATTGGCTGACAGTCGGGCATCTGCTTCCACCGCTGCGAACGGCTCAACAAGATAGGAAGAAGCCGGGGAAAAAGCGAGAGTCTTTCGCCGGTTGCCATGGTACCCTATGCCTATTCCCGAAGCGGACTTGTGGCTCCTGTGTTAGAAATTACTTGAAGTCGTCAGATCACCCCGAGCCGGCGACCCACCCTGGTGATGGCCGAGAGCGCCTCATCCAGATCGGCGCGGGTGTGCGTCGCGGAGATCTGGCAACGGATGCGCGCCTGCCCCTGCGGCACCACGGGAAAGCCAAAGCCTGTGACGAAGACGCCTTCGCGCAGCAACTGGCTGCTCATCTCGATCGCCTTGGCGGTTTCTCCGAGAATCACAGGGATGATCGGCGTTTCTCCCGGCAGCGGTGCGAATCCAGCCGCCTGCAACTGTTCGCGGAAGTAGCGCGCGTTCTGGCGCAGCTGTTCGACCCGTTCCGGATGGTGTTCGAGATACTCGATGCTGGCGAGTGCACTCGCGGCGACGGTGGGGGGGAGGGCATTGGAAAACAGCTGCGGGCGAGCGCGCTGCGTGAGGTAATCACAGACCGATGGAGTGGCGGCGACGAATCCGCCGGCCGCCCCGCCCAGTGCTTTCCCGAGGGTCGAGGTGATGATGTCGATCTCTCCCAGCATGCCGAAGTGCTCCGCCGTGCCCCGCCCGTTGCGTCCGAGCACACCGGTGGCGTGCGAGTCGTCCACCACGAGCACCGCCTGATGCTTGCGGCAGAGCTGGGCGATATCGGGGAGCTTCGCGATCGCGCCCTCCATCGAGAAGACCCCGTCGGTGATCACCATGCGCACGCGCCGGTCCTTCGCGGCGAGCAGCTTCTCCTCCAGGTCGGCGAGGTCGGCATGGCGATAGACGGCGCTCTGGCAGCGGGTGATCGCCTTCGCGAGGCGAATGCCGTCGATGATGGAGGCGTGGTTCAGCTGATCGCTGATGATGATGTCCTGCTCGCCGAGCAGCGTGCCGGGCACCGCTTCGTTGGCGTTCCAGCAGCTCACGAAGCTGAGCGCGGCGTCGGTACCGACCAGGCGGGCGCAGGCGGTCTCGAGATCGCGGTGCACGGTGAAGGTGCCGCAGATGAACCGCACCGAGCCGGTCCCGGCGCCGAACCGGTCGAGGGCTGCGTGGCCTGCCGCCACGACCTCGGGCTGATTACAGAGCCCGAGGTAATTGTTCGAGGAGAGCACGATGACTTCGCCGTGCCCTTCCATGTTGGTCCGG
>JAWXBX010000347.1:0-7385 GCA_034440415.1 Gemmatimonadota bacterium
GGCTATCGCGCTGCCGGGCACGATCGTGATCGGCTGCCTCGCCGAGCCACCCTCCCTCCTGCTCGCCACCTCGGCCGATACCGGTATTGACGCCGGCGCCACGCTCAAGCCGGTGCTGGCCGCGCTGGGCGGCCGGGGCGGCGGAAATGCGCGGATCGCCCAGGGGAGCCTCCCCGCAGCGACACCAGACGAGCGGGCGCTCGCCGAGCTGGCAGGCGCGCTCGAGGGAATCTCAGGCGGGGACGGTCGAGCGGGTCCGGCCTGAGCCGGCATCTCCCACCACCGTACCCCGGCAGCTCCCCGCTGCACCCGATTCGTCACCATGACGAGAACGATTCGTCATCCAACCTGCTCCGTCACGTCATCAGAGAACGTTAGACTCTCATCACCCTCACATCGCACGATGTGCGGGTGATGCTGGTCACCATTCGAAAGAAAGTGAGTAGCGCCATGCGTACCACACACGGCCCGACCCTGGCCGGCGCGTGGGTCCTGACCGCAGTTCTGGTCGCCACCGCCTGTTCCCCCTCCGAACCGCGTCCCCGTTCTCCGGGACTCGAGCACCAGCTGCAGGAGCTGGCGCTCGTCGCCGAACGCGACAGCCTGCAGCTGGAGGTGGCGGCCACAGGCAAGCTGCTGACTGACATCGAGGGCGAGCTGGCCCGCGTGCTCCCAGTCGCCCCGGCGACTGGCGTCGCGGAATCGCCGGTGCTGGAGATCACCAAGGACCGGCGCGGCTATACCCTGGATCGGGTCCGGGAGGTCGCAACGCGTCTCAAGAGCACCGAGGCGCGCCTGGCCACCAGCGAGCGGCGGGTGCGGAAGCTGACCCAGGCGGTGGATACCCTGACCGAAGGTGCAGCGGCGGCCCGCATCGTCGCGGCGCAACTGGCGGAGGAAGTTGGGAGCCAGCGGCTGACAATCGACGGCCTCACGGCGCGGGTGGAGGGCTTGCTCGTGGAGAACCTGACGCTGGCCGACAGCGTCCACCGCCTGACCGATCGCCAGAGTACGGCGTACTACGTGGTGGGGAGCAGGAAGGAACTGATCCAGCGGGGGGTGCTGGTCGAGGAGGGACACCGCGGCATCCCGCTGGTCGGGCGGCGCGGCGTGACGCCGGCGCGCGAGCTGCCACTGCAGGAGTTCACGTCGATCAACTGGAGCGAGACGAAGGACATCCCGCTGCCGGACGCAAACCGGCGCTATCGGATCGTGAGCCGGCAGAACCTGACCTCCCTCGACAGCCCGGTGGGCAGCAAGGGGGCGGTACGAGGCACGATCACGATCGGGACGCCGGAGTCATTCTGGGAGCCGTCGCGCTATCTCATTGTCGTCGCGCAATAGGAGGCGACCGGCGACCGGCGGTAGGCGCGGGGAGTTAGGCGGTGCCTCCTTCCTCATCGCGCCTATCGCCCATCGCCTATTCCTCCGCCCCTCGCATCCTATTCCCCCCGCGGCTTCGTTGTCCTCCGGCTGGCCTCCGCCTCCAGCGGGTTGTCCGGCCAGCGGTGCCGCGGGTAGCGGCCCTTCATTTCCTTCTGCACGTCGAAGTAGCTGGTGCGCCAGAAGCCGGCGAGGTCCTGCGTCACCTGCACGGGCCGCTGCGCCGGCGAGAGCAGGTGCATCGTCACCGGCACCCTGCCGCCCGCCAGCCGCGGCGTCTCGGTAAGGCCGAAGACCTCCTGCAGCTTGACCGCCAGGACCGGCGCCGAGGGATCGGTGTAGTTCACCGGAATCCGGGAACCGCTCGGCACGAACAGGTGGGTGGGTGCGAGTTCGTCGAGCAGGCGTCGTTGCTCCCACGTCAGCAGATCGAGCAGCAGCCGGTCGAGGGGAAGTCGCTCGAGATCCGCGGCACGGCGCAGCCCGGTGAGGTGGGGTTGCAGCCACTCCTCAAGGCGACTCAGCAGAGCGGTGTCCGAGACGTCCGGCCAGGGCGCACCGATCGCCATATTGAGGAATGCGAGCCGCTGGCGGAGGTGGAGACTCTCGGACCGCCACGGCAGCTCTCCAATGCCTTCCCGCCTGATCCACCGCGCCAGCACTGCGGCGACCTGCACCGGATCGGGAGCCCGGAGCGGCGTCTCCGCCAGTACGATGGCACCGAGCCGTTCGCGCCGGACGGCGATCACCGCCTGGGTAGTGTCGTCCCAGCCCACCAGCTCTTCCACTTCGCACTGATCGCCGAGGTGCGCCTCCAGCTCAGCGAGCTCGACCGGTGCCGCGAGCCAGATCCGGCTCTCTCGTCGGTCGCCGTCGAGCTCGGCCGCGACGAGGTAGTCGGCCCGGAGCAGGGCGGCGGTGTCGGTGGCGGCCCCGGTCCCATTGCGCAGCAGGAAGCGCCCGGCCTGACCTGGGCGCCGTTGCCCGATCCGATCAGGGTACGCCAGAGCGAGGAGCAGCCCGGTGGAGGGCGGATCACCGACCGCAGCACCGGTCGGGCCGGCCTCCCGCAGCAGCGTGCGCCAGGTGCGCGCCTCCTGCCGTACGCGATGGAGCGCACCCTGATCCACCGTCCAGCCATGCCAGCTGGGAGGTGTCTCGCGCGAGGCGATCAGATCGAGACGCAGCTGCAGGTCGGCGTCGGGCGGGCCGGAGTCGCGGCGCAGGAGGTCGCGCTCCTCCAGCAGCGCGACGAGATCCGCCGCCGCCGCGCCGGCACCCAGTTCCTGGCCACGGATCAGCAGGTGGGCGAGTCGGGGGTGGGTACCGGAGTCGGCCATCCGTTTCCCATGAGGCGTGATGCGGCCGCCGGCGTCGAGCGCGCCGAGCAGGTGCAGCAGTGCGCGCGCCTCCGCCAGCGCTGCTGCCGGCGGCCGATCCAGCCAGGCCAGGTCGCTCGAGTCTTCCACGCCTGACGCGGCCAGCTCCAGCGCCAGGGGCGCGAGATCCGCCTCCAGGATTTCCGGCGTCGATCGCGGCAGCAGGTGATGATCCTCGGCCGCCGCCCACAGCCGGTAGCATACACCCGGCGCCGTCCGGCCAGCGCGACCACGCCGCTGATCCGCCGAGGCGCGCGAAACGCGCACCGTCGCCAGCGCGGTCATGCCGGAGCGGGGAGAGAAACGCGGTACCCGGGAGTAGCCGCCGTCCACGACGACGTGGATGCCTTCGATCGTCAGGCTGGTTTCCGCGATCGACGTTGCCAGCACGACTTTCCGGTCGCCCGCCCGAGCGGGGCGCAGTGCCGCGTCTTGCTGCGGCTGCGGCAGCTGGCCGTGCAGCTGGCAGACCGCGATGGACCGATCGAGTCCGTCGAGCAGGTCCGCCGTGCGCCGGATCTCGCCGGCGCCGGGAAGAAAGACGAGGACGTCGCCCTGTTCCTCCGTCAGCGCCTGCCGCACCGCACCGGCGACGACACCCTCGAGGCGCAGGCCGCTCCGCGGTGGCAGATACCGTGTCTCCACCGGGAAACCACGGCCTTCGCTGGTGATGAGCGGCGCGCCGCCGAGCAGGCGGGCAACGGCTGCGCCATCCAGGGTGGCAGACATGACCAGGATCCGGAGATCGGGACGGAGCAGTGCCCGGGACTGCAGCGTCAGTGCAAGCCCGAGATCGGCATGGAGGCTGCGCTCATGGAACTCATCGAAGATTACCAGGCCAGCGCGTTCAAGAGCGGGATCGTGCTGCAGCATCCGGGTGAGGATGCCCTCCGTCACGACCTCGATCCGGGTGGCGGGACCGACGACAGATTCGCGACGAATGCGGTACCCCACGGTTTCGCCCGGGGACTGACCGAGGGTGGAAGCCATGCGCCGGGCCGCGGCCCGCGCCGCCAGCCGGCGGGGCTCAAGCAACAGGATCGATCGGCCCGCCAGCCACGGCTGTCCGAGGAGTGCCAGCGGAACGCGAGTGGTTTTTCCGGCGCCGGGTGGCGCCTGAAGGACCGCGCTGCCGGCAGTGCCAAGGGCCCGCCAGGGCGGGAAGCACCGGCTCGATGGGGAGGGGGTCGGACACCGGAGCAAAATAGCCCGCCGCGGGTAGCAGGGCTGGCGCTTGAAGCTCGGCGCCAGCGGGTCGATCTTCCCTCCGGACCAGCGCCGTACCACCAGAGACCAGAGGCTGCCATGCCGGAAGAACTCACCGACCCACCGCCCCGCCCGACGAAAGCCAATATCGACGTCTTCGGGATGAGCCATCAGGGTCTCGTGCGCACCGAAAACCAGGACCACTTCCTGGTGGCGAGCCTGCACAAGGCAATACAGATCTATCACTCCAGCCTGCCGGAGGAGGCGATCGGCGAGCTGCTGAGTCCCTCCCGCGGATTCGTCTTCCTCGTCGCGGACGGCGTGGGTGGTCTGCCCGGGGGGCGCGACGCCAGCCGGACTGCGCTCTCCGCGATCGTCGATTACGTCGTGCGCACCATGGATCTCTATGTCCAGCTCGATCCGGACGCCGAGCCGGCCTTCCTCGCCGAACTGCAGCGGTCGGTGGAGCGGAGCCATGAGCGGGTGCGGGAAGCGGGAGAAGCGGATGACGAGCGGATCGGCATGGCGACGACGCTCACGATGGTCTGCATCCGCTGGCCCCGCGGTTACGTGGTCCATGTGGGAGACAGCCGGTGCTACCGGCTGCGCAATGGCGAGCTGGAGCTGCTCACCAAGGACCAGACGATGGCCCAGGCGATGGTGGATGCCGGCGCACTTTCCCCCGACCAGGCGGAGCACTCGGGGCTCAAGCATGTCCTCTACAGCGCCCTCGGGGCGACCCGCGCGGAGCCCTATACCCTCACCACCGACGTCCAGTGGGATGACGTGATGATGCTCTGCAGCGACGGGATCACCAAGCATGTGACCGATGACGAGATCCGGGATGCGCTGCGCCGCAGCACGTCGGCGGAAGCGACCTGCCGGGAGCTGGTCGACCTCACCCTGGCACGAGGGGGATCGGACAACACCACGATCATCGTCGGCCGATTGAAGCCCGGCGGAGACTGATGCGCACGCTGCAGATCCTCCAGGCGCTGGTCCCGCTGGTCCTGAGCGGGTTTCGCGACCGGAAACGCTTCCTGGTGTTTGGCGGCCCCGTACCGCGCGATGCGGCGTTCCACCAGCGCCGCGCGACCCGGATCGTCGCCACCCTCGGCGCGCTCGGGCCGACGTTCGTCAAATTCGGCCAGCTGTTCGCAGGCCGCTCGGATCTCCTCTCCGAGCCGTATGTCCGCGCATTCAGCCGACTGACCGACCGGGTACCCCCGGTGCCGCTGGCGCAGATCGAGCGGGTGATCCGGGAGAGCTACGGCCGCTCCCCCGAGGAGCTCTTCGAGCGATTTGACCGGGAGCCGATCGCCGCGGCCTCATTGGGCCAGGTGCACCGGGCCCGCTTCGGTGGCGCCGAGGTCGTGGTGAAGGTCCTGCGACCCGGCGTGCAGCGGCTCGTCGCCCGCGATGTCGCGGCGGCCCGGCGGATACTCGGGTGGGTGCTGCGGTGGTTCAACCATCCCCATGTGCGCGGCCTTCTAGCGGCGGTGGATGAGTTTGCCCTCCGCGTGGTGGAGGAGATGGATTTCCGGCTGGAGGCGGCGAACGCCGTCGCCATTCGCGCCAACTTCGAGGGCAACCGGCGTATCCGGGTGCCCACCGTGGTGGCGGAACTGGTGCGCGAGCGGGTGCTGGTGCTGGAATACATGGAAGGCACTCGCATCGACGGCCTGGATGCACAACTGGGGAGCGGCGCGCTGCACCCCGACGATGTTATCAGCCGGGTGCTCGAGCTCTACATCCAGATGATGCTGGTGGATGGGCTGTTCCATGCCGACCCGCACCCGGGCAACCTGCTGGTCGGCCCGGATGGTGCGTTGATCCTGCTCGACTTCGGCATGGTGGTGCGGGTGGGCCGGGAGCGACGGCAGCAGATCCTCGACACCGCGGTCGCCGCAATCCGGCAGGACACCGACGGGGTACTGCGCGGCTTTCAGCAACTCGGCATGCTGGACCCGAGCGCTGACCTGGAGACGATCCGCGCACTCGCGGCCGCGTTGCTCGCCCTGACCCTGCGCCGGACGACGGCACAGGAACGGCTGCAGTATCTCAGCGAAGAGATCATGACGACGCTGTACGACTGGCCCGTGGTGCTGCCGGGCGACCTGGTGTATTTCGCCCGCACCGCGGCACTGATCGAGGGACTTGGCGTCCGCTACGATCCGCGCTTCAACGCGATCACCGTCGCCGCGCCAATCCTGCTGCGGAACCGTGACCGCATCCTGCGGGCGCTCAACGGCGGCGGCCCGACGACCGCACCCGACTGGGCGACGGCGCTGGGCACCTTTCTGGGCCGGGCGGCGAAGATCGCACGGACGGCAGGGCGTGACCTCGCGGCGCTGGTTGGTGAGACCGCGCTGCTGGCCCGGGTGGGAAGTGCCGCGGAAAGCCCCGTGCCCGGCGCGGATTGATCGCACCGGGCACGGGCCTCACAGATTCAACTGCGTTCCAGCGGCGGACCATCCCGGGCCGGGCGCGGCGTCTTCCACCGCAGGTCATGGCGCCGCTCGGCCGGCACCTTCCACGTCAGCGTCTGCTTCTTCTGCCTCCGCATCACCTCCACCTTCACCGTCTCCCCGGGCTCATACGATCCGAGGATCTTCCGGGCGTGCTCCACCGATTGCGGCTTCCGGCCATCGAGGGTCGCAATCACGTCTCCGGCCTTGAGCGGCAGGGTTGAATCGCCAGGAGTCTGCAACACCAGGATGCCTTCCCTGGTGCCGAAGTAGTCGCCCAGTTCAGGATTGAGCTCCATCAGCCTCAGTCCCGCGTCCTCATCATCCCGCAGCATGAAGCGGAAGCCTTCGCCCATGCCCTCCACCCCGGGAACGCGGCTGCGCGGGCCCGGCATGTCGGGGCCGCTCATCCCTTCTCCACCTGGCATCCGGGGCAGCTCGAACGACCGCATCCGCATCCCGCTCATTTCCGACAGATCCTTCGCGACGATCGTCGCGGTCCGGCTGTCACTTCCCCGCCGGTACTCGACCTTGACCGTGTCGCCGGCGTCGAGTTTCTGGGCGAGTTCGATCAGCCGCTCACTCGGACCGGAGGCATCCTCGTCCCCGGCGGAGGCGCCGCCGAGCGCGACGCCATTGAACTTCGTGATGATGTCGTCAGCCTTGAGCCCCGCCTTGTCGGCGGGACCATCCGGCACCACCTCCCGGATCCGGGCCCCGAGCTTGTCGGTCTCGGGATTGGCCCGGGCATCAAGGGAAATGCCAATGCGCGGGCGGCCGAACGCAAAGACCTGGACGTTTCCTTCCTGGGCCAGGAGCGGGTGGGGAGCGGCGGTGGCGACGGCCGCGGCGAGGAGAAGCCCCGGCAGGGCTCCCCGAGTCAGGCGGTAGGACATGGAGCAACTCCGTGAGGAAGGTGGTGCAGGGAGAGATGCGGTGGGGGGAGGGA
>JAWXBX010000348.1:0-5416 GCA_034440415.1 Gemmatimonadota bacterium
AGGTTCAATTGCGGCCGCCGCCTCGGTCCGCTTCGCGTCAGGGGGTCGCGGGTTGAGCTCCGGCCGCCTGCGGCGGTCCTCGCTCCGCTCGCCGCCTTGTGGCGGGGCCGGCCCTGGCGGGCCGGACGCGTCGAATCCCGCTGACCTTTCCCCCGGAATAGGGCCAGTTCACATCGGAGGGTCCCCGCCGCTTCTTCGCCCCCAAAGAAAGGCCCCGCAACAGCATGCGTTGCGGGGCCTCTGTCCTCGGCGTCATTCCGCAGGCGACGGAACGATCATGCCATCTCCCTGCACCGGCTACTTGGTGAACAGCGAGATTTCCAGCAGGAGCACGACATCATCGCTCGCGGCAAAGTTGTTGTTCTTGAAGGCATGGGCATACCCCGCCTCGAAACGGCCAACGACTCCGCCCCTGCCGGTCTTGATGCCCACTCCGCCCCCGGCGTTGAACTGTGTGGCACTGCTGCCGCCGGCATCAAGTGGGTCCCAGCCGACGAAGAGCCGCAGATAGACACCGTTGCGAATCTCGTTCAAGGGAAAGCGGCTAAGTATGGGCGCCCGAGCGTGAGGAGAGGCTGAACCATGCGGGAATGGAGCGGGAACACGCCCCGACTCGAGCGGGTGGCTTCCGCCGTTGTGGCCGTTCCATGCGGGACCGAGCAACCCACCATTGCAGCGGAGCGATTACTCATGCTGACGGACTGCAATGGCGAACCAGGCGAGGCGTCCGAACCTGTGCCGGACCGCGTTCATTTCCGGGCCGCATCGGTAGGGGCCGCACGTGTCGGGGCCGCATGTGGGGGCCGCATATATGCGGCCCCTACGACATGCGGCCCCGACTCTCCTCCTCCCACTTTCACCCCCGCTTCACATATCACTCTGCATCCTACATCACCGCCCGATCCTCTCGGGGTTCGGGCTGGGTTCGCTCCCGGCCGGATTCCGCCCCGGCCAGTGCATTCGAGGATCGGGGCTCCGGTCCGGGTGACATCGGCGTAGCACTCCTCACGCCCACTCACTCGCGAGTAGCCCCATGTCTCTCGCTCATCCGGACTCACTGCCTCACGGCCTGGTGCCACCCAAGGCGGCACCGCTCTTTGCCGAGCTGCACCCGCCTCTCGATGACAACCAGGCCCTGCTCGAGGCCGACCGCTGCCTGGTCTGCGGCGGTCCCGGTGCCCCCGCTCCCTGCGCCGCCGCCTGCCCCGCGCTGGTCGATGTGCCCCACTTCATCGACGCGATCGCGCACGACGACTGGGAAGGCGCCGCCGCCCTGATCTTCCGCTCCAATCTGCTGGGCGCGAGCTGCGCCCGGGTCTGCCCCACCGAGGAGCTGTGCGAAGGCGCCTGCGTCCTGACCCGGCAGGGCCGTCGCCCGATCGAGATCGGACGGCTGCAGCGCTACGCCGCCGACATGGCGCTCCGGAATCCGCTGGCCTCCTTCCGGACTCCCGCCCCCGCCACGGGGAAGCGCGTGACGGTGATCGGCGGCGGACCGGCCGGCCTGGTCTGCGCCGGCGAGCTCGCCATCCTGGGCCACCAGGTGCGGATCTACGAGGCCCGCCCCGACACCGGCGGGCTGGTCCGCTACGCGATCGCCCCCTACCGGCTCGACACCGAACCGCTCGAGGATGAGGTTCGCTGCATCCTCGCCCTCGGCGTCGAGCTCTACGTCGGCAAGCCGGTGGATTCGCCTGACGCGCTCGCCCGCATCGAAAGCGAAGCCGACGCCGTCTTCCTCGGCGTCGGGATGGGCCGGGATATCGCCCAGCCGTATCCGGGCGACACGCTGCCCGGGGTGTGGAACTCGCTCGATTTCATCGAGGCGATCAAATGCCAGCACCTGACCGAGATCGGTCGGCGCGTCGCCGTGATCGGAGGCGGCAACACCGCGATGGATGTCGCCCGCGAAGCGGTCCGGCTGGGCGCCGAGGATGTGCGGCTGCTCTACCGTCGGACCGAAGCGGAGATGCCCGCCTTCCACTTTGAAGTCGAAGGCGCCCGCGCCGAAGGGGTCCACTTCGAGTGGCTGACCAATCCCGTCGCCTTTACCGGTGACGGCCATGTGACCGGCGTGATCTGCCAGCGGATGCGGCTGGGCGAGCCCGACGCCTCCGGCCGGGCCCGCCCGGTGGCCCAACCCGGCTCCGAATTCGTGCTGCAGGTGGATACCGTGATCCGCGCCGTCGGGCAGGAGCCGCGGCTGGAGTTCCTGCAGTGGATCGAAGGGCTCGAACTGCGCAACGGCCGCCCTGTCGTGGACCCCGCCACCGGCCAGACGAGCAACCCGCGGTACTTCGCCGGGGGCGACGTGCTGAACGGCGGCGGCACGGTAGTCGCCGCGGTCCGCGCCGCGAAGATCGCGGCGTTCGGCATCGATGCCTATCTGCGGATGGTGGATGCCGGCGAGGAGGTGGACGAATCCGGACCACAGGCCGTCTCATGAAGCCCGGCACGGTGCGCTACTCCCAGGGCAACATGTCCCTGCTGATCCACCGCAACTACTGCAAGGGCTGCCGCATCTGCGTGGCCGACTGCCCGGAGAAGATCCTGGTGCTCGATCCGGAAGCTGTCGCCGTCGTGACCGAGATTGATCGTTGCGTCTTCTGCGGGATCTGCGCGGTCCGCTGCCCCGACTTTGCCATCGCGCTCGAACGGCCCGCGCCATACTGGGCCAGCCCGACCCACGATCCCGGAGGGATGACATGCGGCTGATCCAGGGCAACGAGGCCTGCGCACTCGGCGCGCTCCACGCCGGCTGCAACTTCTACGCGGGCTATCCCATCACCCCCGCCACCGAGATCATGGAGCATATGGCCCGGCTGCTGCCGCCGCGGCGTGGCGTTTTCGTGCAGATGGAGGACGAGATCGCCGCGCTCGCCGCGGTGATCGGCGCCGCCTGGGCCGGCTCCAAGGCGATGACCGCCACCTCCGGCCCGGGCTTCTCACTGATGCAGGAGAACCTGGGCTACGCCGCGATGACCGATACGCCCTGCGTGGTGGTGGACAGTCAGCGGATGGGGCCAAGCACCGGACTGCCGACGCTGCCGTCGCAGGGCGACGTGATGCAGGCGCGCTGGGGCAGTCATGGCGACCGCCCCGGCGTGACGCTCACTGCTTCATCGGTGCGCAATGTGTACGAGGTGACCGTGGCCGCCTTCAACATCAGCGAACAGTTCCGGGTGCCGGTGGTGCTGCTGCTCGACGCCGTGGTGTCGCACATGCGGGAAGGGGTCGAGTTTCCCGACCTTCCGGTTGTGACCCGGAAGCGTCCCGTGGAGCTGGCGGGCTTTCTCCCCTTCGGTGGCGCCGAGTTCATGCCGCTCGGCGCCGGCAAGCCGATCGTGGTGACCGGCCTCGCGCATGCCGAGTCGGGGCTGCCCCGCGCGACCGACGGCGCCAATGCCGAACGGATGCTGCACCATGCCATCGACCGGATCGATGCCGGGAGCGACGTAATCCTCCGCACCCGGCCGTTCCAGCTCGAGGATGCCGAGGTCGGCATCATCGCCTATGGGATCAGCGCGCGTCCGGCGCGGGGTGCGGTGGCGCTGCTCCGCGCTGAAGGGATCCGGGCCGGGCTGCTGGAGCTCGAAACCCTCTGGCCGCTCCCTGAACGCGCCATCCTGGCCCTGGCCGCGCGGACCCGGCTCCTGCTGGTGCCGGAGCTCAACCTGGGACAACTGGTGCTCGCCATCCGCGCTACCGTCGAGGGGCGCACACCGGTGGTGGCGCTCAACCGGGTGGACGGGCTGATCTTCCCGCCGGAGCAGATGGCCGGCACCATCCGACAGGCGCTGGGACGGATGCCGGTGGCGCTGGAAAATCCGATCGATCCCGCGCTGGTGGAGGTGTAGCATGCCACGCATGGGGGAGGACCTGCGGAAGTACCTCCGCGAGGAGATGATGCCCGGTGTCTGGTGTCCCGGCTGCGGTCATGGCAATGTGCTGCGCGGCATCGCAACGGCGCTCGACCGGCTGCACCGGAATCTCGACCAGGTGGTCTGCGTCGGTGGCATCGGCTGCGCCGGCCGCTCGCCGTTCTATCTCAACACCAGTTCGATGCACACGACGCATGGTCGCGCGCTCGCCTTTGCGACCGGGCTCAAGACCGCCCAGCCCGGGCTCACGGTGCTGGTCACGATGGGCGACGGCGACGCGGCGGCGATCGGCGGCAATCACTTCATCCACGCCTGCCGCCGGAATCTCGACCTCACCGCCGTCATCTATAACAACGGCACTTACGGCATGACCGGCGGGCAGCAGGCGCCGACAACTCCCGCCGGCATGCGCTCCACCACCTCGCCGCTGGGCAGCATCGAGCCGCCATTCGACATCTCCGAGCTGGCTCGCGCCGCCGGTGCCACGTATGTCGCCCGCACCACGACGTTCGATTTCGAAGAGCTGCCGCAGTACATCGCGGAGGCGATCGCCCATCCCGGCTTCGCGGTGGTGGAGGTGCTCACCCAGTGCCCCACCTACTATGGCCGGCTCAACCACCTGGGCGATCCCGCCACGATGGTGGATTACGAGCGCGACCTCACCTTCCCGGTGGACCCGATGACCCGCGAGCAGGTGGCAGGGAAGCTGGCGGTGGGGCGGTTCCGGCAGGAGGTACGGCCGGAGTACACCCGGCGCTACGTCGAGCTGTGCGATCGGGCCAGGGCGGCGGGGAGCGTGGAAGGGCCGGGGGAGGAAGCACCGATCGCCGCCTCAGCGCAGCCACTGCCGCGCGATCCGTACGAGGTGCGGTTCTCCGGTGAGGGAGGGCAGGGGGTGATTCTGGCCGGCGTGCTGCTGGCGGATGCCGCCGGCGCCGAAGGGCGGCAGGTGGTGCACACGCAGAGCTACGGCCCCGAGGCGCGGGGCGGCGCGTGCAAGTCGGAGGTGGTGCTCTCCACCCAGGAGATCGCCTTCCCCGAAGTCGAGCTGCCGGACGCGGTGGTCTGCCTCTCACCTGAAGCCATGAGAAAATGCACCGACCTCCGTCCTGGGGGCCTCCGGATCGTGGATGAGCGGGCGCTCATCGGCAACACACGGCGGGAGGGTGACATCGTGCTGCCGTTGATCCAGGCCGCCATCGAGGCGGGCGGCGAGCTGGGGGTGAACGTCGTGGCGGTCGGCGCGCTGGCTGGGCTCACCGGGATCGTATCACCGGCGGCGCTGCAGATGGCGATCCGCGGCCGGATGAAGCCGGAGCTGCTCCGGCTCAACCAGCGGGCGCTCGAGGCGGGGCTGCAATTGGGGGCGCGGCAATTGGTGTAGGGCCGGTCGTTGTGGGCCGCACCGGTAGGGGCCGCATGCATGCGGCCCCTACGACGTGCGGCCCCTACGACATGCGGCCCCTACGACGTGCGGCCCCTACGACATGCGGCCCCTACGACGTGCGGCCCCTACGACATGCGGCCCCTACGAC
>JAWXBX010000349.1:0-7194 GCA_034440415.1 Gemmatimonadota bacterium
CTGGTCCTTCCACGCCGTGATCTGGCCGGGGTGGACATCAAAGCGCTTCGCCAGCTCGGCGAGCGTGCCTTCCGCCCGGATGGCGGCGAGGGCCACCTTAGCCTTGAAGGCGGGGGCGTGGGTCCGGCGGGGACGTTTCGACATCAGGAGCTCCTTGGCTGTGGGCGTAATCTCGCCCGGGGAGCCCGCTGGTCCACCTAGCCCACCTGTTCAGATTACCGGGGCCACTTCTGCGCTCGGGGCGCACCTCCGAGACGAGCTCGGGATCACCGATCATCAACGCGCGCGTCCGCTGCAGGCCGCGATCGCGTCGGTGGGGACCTTCGCGGTCGGCGCCGCGCTGCCGCTCGCGGTCGCGTGGCTCTCCCCTGGTCCGGTGCTGCCCTGGTCGGTGACCTTGGCTTCGCTCCTGTTGCTGGTGGTGCTCGGGGGATAGCGGCCCGCGCCGGTGGAGCCAAGGCTCGCACCGGCGCGTTCCGTGTCGGGTTCTGGGGCGCCTTCGCGATGGGACTCGCGTACGCCGTGGGTCGGATCTTCGGCGCCGCGGTATATGGGACTCCCAACGCGCACCGGCACCAGATCAACGATCGTCATCATCTCCGTCGTCCGCCGTGACGCCGCCAGCCCTGACGCCGCGTGCCGCGTCAGCGCCGCCCGATGTGCCGGTCGCGAGTCCCGGCGCTGCACCCTGCGACGCGCCCCGGGTGGTGTACGCGCTCGCTGCGCCGTACGTGTAGACCAGCCTGCCCCCTGAATGACCGACGTTGTAGCCCGCCACGACGAGCGCGAGCGTGCCGGCCGCGGCCGCGCAGCGCGCGGTGGCACCGAGCTTCCCTCCCAGCAGGCCAAGGCCGGCCACGCCGAGCACGCCGAGCGAGAGGAGTAGGAAGGTCTTCGCCGCCTCCTCATGAGTCTCGAGCGCCTGCTCCGGGACGACACGCTCGACCTTCTCCTCCTGGTCCTCGCCGGTCTCGAGCGACACGAACGCGCTCAACGAGAGCGCCGCCAGCATCGCGGCGGCGATGCCCCAGGCTCTGAGCACCTTGGTGCCGCGCTTGATGGCGATGATCGCACCCACGGCGAAGATCGGCACGAGCAGGGTGAGGGCGATCGGCAGGTGCACCACTGCGGGGTGCAGGGGTGTGGGGAGTAGATTGCTGAGCATGGCGCGATCCTCCGGCTGAGTTGGCGGCCGGGGATCGTCCCGCGGCCTCGGGTTCATGATCGGCCGGCCCGAAGGGCGGCACCATCCGACGTTCGACGCGAACGGAGCCAGAGGTACGGACGCCGGAGGCCCTCCGGCGGATGACGGATACGGAACGGAGGACGAGGCGAAATGGACGAGGTCGACGAGGGGCTGGATTCGGCGCAGCTGCGCCTGCTGGTGATGCTCCTGTTGGCCGTCGTCGCGGCCGGCGGGGCGATCGACCTCTGGCTCGACCAGCCGGAGCACTGGCTCACGCCGCATGTGCTGGTGGAGCTGACCCTCATGCTCGCCAGCGGCGGGACCGCGCTCTACCTCGCGCGTGGCTGGCGTCGCGCCGCGGCCTCGCTCGCCGGCACCCGGCGCTCGCTTGCCGAACGCGAGCAGGAGCGCGACGTCTGGCGCGCCCGCGCGGAGGCTTCACTCGCGGGACTCGGACGCGCGATCGACGAGCAGTGCGCGGCCTGGGGGCTCACGCCGACGGAGCGCGAGATCGCGCTGCAGCTGCTCAGGGGCCAGGGCCACAAGCAGATCGCCGCGGCGACGGGGCGCAGCGAGCGCACCGTGCGGCAGCATGCGGTGGCGGTCTATGAGAAGTCCGGACTCGGCGGGCGCGCGGAACTCGCGGCCTTCTTCCTCGAAGGGCTACGCTGAATCGACGCAGTTGAACCGGGTCAGCCGAGCCAGAGGCGGCCGAGTGCGGGCATCGCGGCGAGCGCTCCGAATCGAACGCTGCGCCCCTCGAGGCAAATGAGCACGAACCGCGCGAACGGGAGCCGCACAAGCCCGGCAGGGATAGGAAATTGAATCGCGGTCGCGTGAGCATCCTCCGGATTCTGGCGGCGCGTGAGGGGCCGATGAGCGGTCTGGGGCGCGGGCTCGACCGCTCCGGGCGCGTCGTCGGGGGGGACGGCGATCGCCCCCGCGACGGGTCTGCTCCCCGCCGGGTGCTCCCGCCGCCAGGCCGGGGCGCGTTCACGGGCCGCTAGCATACGGGCAGCCCGGTATGGGACGCAAACCTAGAAGGCCTGATCCCAGGGGATGGACAGGCGGATGGCCGACGAGATCAGGCCGACCATACCGTAGGTCTGCACGTAGTTGCCCCACTGCTCGTGCGTCTGCGGATCGATGTCCTCGGCCAGCAGCCCATGCCGGTTGCGGCAGCCGAGGATGGTCTCGAACAACGCCCGCGCCTCGTCGCGCCGGCCAAGCGCGGCCAGGGCCTCGATGTACCAGAAGGTGCAGACGAGAAAGGCGTTTTCGGGTGCGCCGAAATCGTCGCGTTCGATGTAGCGGTAGATGAAATCACCGCGGCGCATGTCCCGCTCGATCGCGGCCACGGTGCCGGCGAAGCGCGGGTCGTCGGCTGCCAGGAAGCCGACCTCGTGCAGCAGGAGCAGGCTCGCGTCCAGGGTGTCGCCGTCCATCGTCGCCATGAAACTGCCGTGCGCTGCACTCCAGGACCGGCGGGATACGACCTCGTGGATATTGGCGGCCACGCCGCGCCAGTACTCGGCGCGTTCCGCCAGTCCGAGCCGCGTGGCGATGCGCGCCAGCCGGTCGCAACCTGCCCAGCAGATGACGCTCGAGAAGGTGTGCACGCGCCCGCTGCCACGCAGTTCCCATATCCCGGCGTCGGGCTGGTCATAGAGACGCGCCGCGCGTTCGCCCAGGGCTTCGAGCCGGTGAAACATGACGTCATCGCCGTGGCGGACCAGCCGGCGATCGAAGAAGACGTGGGTAGCGGCAAGGATGGCTGAGCCGTACACATCGTGCTGGATCTGTCCGTACGCCTGGTTGCCGACCCGGACGGGACCCATGCCACGATAGCCCGGCAGTGAATCGAGTTGCCGTTCTTCGATGACACTGTGCCCGCTGATGCCGTAGACCGGCTGGAGACGCCCGTCCGGGGCGCCGGCGACGACGTTGAGGATATAGGCGAGGTACTGCTCCATCGTCCGGGTGGCCCCGAGCCGATTAAGCGCATCCACCACGAAGTACGCGTCGCGAAGCCAGCAGTAGCGATAGTCCCAGTTGCGGCCGCTGTTCGGCGCTTCGGGAATCGAGGTCGTCATCGCGGCCACGATGGCGCCGGTGTCCTCGAACGCGTTGAGCTGCAGGGTGATGGCCGCGCGGATCACCGCGTCCTGCCACTCGAAGGGAATGGCCAGGTTGCGAACCCAGTCGCGCCACCAGGCGATCGTCTGCTCGAAAAAACGCCGCGCCACCTCGCCGACTTCGCCCTGCACGGTTTCATCGGGGCCGAGGAACAGGGTGACGCGATCTTCGAGAAAGAATGGCGTTTCCTCCACCACGGCGGTCACGGACGCGTCGGTGGTCAGGCGGATCACCACGGGACCGCCGAGGTAACGGACGTGGTGACTGCCGCGCGTATGATCCGCGGCGAACGCTCCGTAGTGATGGGCCGGCCGGACCCGGACCCGGACCCGCGGGTTGCCGGCAACCCGCTGAATATTCCGTACCAGCGCCATGGGACAGAACATCCGCTCGAAGTGACGGAAGCGCGGGGCGAAGTCGGTGATCTCGATGGCGGATCCGCTGCTGTCGTATTGTCGGGTGATCAGCACCGGCGTGTTGGCGAGATACTCCTGCTCGGTCCGGACGCAATCGATCAGTTCCGCGGCAAAGAATCCGGCCGCGTCCGTGCCGCTCCGCTCGTGCAGCAGCGAACAGAAGGCCGGATCTCCATCGAATCTCGGGAAGCAGGCCCAGACGATTTCGCCGGCCGGATTGACGAGCGCGCTGATCGTGCCGTTGCCGACCAATCCGAGATCAAGAGAGTTCACGTCTGCCGTCGCTTTCCGCGTGCGCGCGATGGAGCCAGGCGCGCGCGGCCGCGACGTCCCGCAGTCGCCATCGCGCGGCCGTCGGCCCCGGGCCGATCTTCAGCGAGTGTCCGCCGAGGCGATTGACCATGACGAAGCCGTGCTCGTCCGTCCGGTCATCACCGAGAAACACCGGGATGCGGCCGGCGAAGGGTGGCTCGCGCATGAACTCCTGGATCGCCGTGCCCTTGTCCTTGCTGGCGGGTCTGATCTCGACCACGCGCTTGCCCGATTGCGCACAGTACGCCTTGCCCAATCGCGCGACCATGGTGTGCGCCAACCGGTGAACATAACCGCCCAGCCGCGGGGCGCCGCGGTAGTGAATGGCGAGCGAGCGTCCCTTGTTCTCCAGCTGCAGGCCGGCATAACGCGCCACGGACTCGGCCAGCTTGTGCACCGCGGCCGGGCGCAGTGACGGAGCAGCGTGGAGTGAAATCCGGCCCCGCGCGCTACGCCGTTCGATGCCGTGCTGGCCTGCCGCGGCCAGGCGGATGCCGGGGAACAGTCGGTCGACATCGGCAATACCGCGCCCCGTGATCAGGGCCACGGCGCCGCCCGTGGCCTCGTGCAGCGCCTCGATGGCCGAGCGCAGGCTGCGGTCAATGCGCACCTGCCCCGGTGACCTGGCAATCGCGACCAACGTGCCGTCGATGTCAAGGAAATAGGCCCATGCCGGACTCGGTGCCAGCGCGATTCCCGGGCGGGTCATGACGCGGCCTCGGCCACTGTGCTCGGCACGCGGCTCATGCCCGATACGGAACTGCGCGACAACAGCCGGCTCCGGCTGCGCATGCCGGCCGCGTCAATGAGCATGCGTCCGGCCCAGCGATAGACGTTGAATTCCTGGATCAGCCCGCGCATGAGCCGCATGCGGGCCCGCTGCTCGCCCTCCGGCATCGTCAGCGCCATGTGCAGCGCAGTGGCGCATTGGTCGGTGTCGTAGGGGTTCACAATGATCGCTTCCGGCAGTTCCCTCGCGACACCGGTGAACTGGCTCAGCAGCAGCACGCCGCGTTCGTCATCGCGCGACGACACGAACTCCTTGGCCACCAGGTTCATCCCGTCGTGCAGGCTGCTGACGAAGCACAGGTCCGACGCCCGATAGTACTCGTACACCTGCTCGGGCTCGTGGTGGGCGGCCTTGAAGATGATCGGCGGATGCCTGGCGCCGGCAAAGCGTTCATTGATGCGGGCGACCAGCGCGCGCACCCGGGTCTCGTAGTGCTGGTATTCCTCGATACGGGCGCGCGTCGGCGCGGCGACCTGGATGAAGGTGAACCGGCCCACCCACTCCGGATGGATCTCCAGCAATCGTTCGACCGCGCGCAGCCGCTCTTCGATACCCTTGGTGTAGTCCAGACGGTCGATGCCGGCGCCGATCGCGTGGCCGTCAGGAAGGTCGTGCTGCCGGCGGATGTCCTGCCGGCACTGCTCGATCGGTTTGCTTACCAGGTTTGGCAACGGCGGCCAATCGATCGAAATCGGGTAGCGGTTGACGGCCGTCGGTGCGCCACGGTAGGTGACCGTGAAGGTCTCGCGGTCCGCCCGGGCTTCCAGCAGCCGATCCACCGTGTCCACGAAATTGTTGCAGTGAAACTGCGTGTGGAAGCCCAGGATGCTGCTGCCGAGGAGGCCATCGAGCAACTCTTCGCGCCAGGGGCAGATGGCAAAGGCCTCCGGGTTCGGCCACGGAATGTGCCAGAAGGTCACGATGGTGGCGTCGGGCAATGCCTCCCGGATCATCCGGGGCAGCAGCGCGAAGTGATAATCCTGTACCAGGACGATGGGATCCGCCGACTTCGCTTCCTCGACGACCGTCATGGCGAAGCGCTGATTGACTTGCCGGTACTGCTCCCAGTCCGCCGTCCGGAACGTTGGGCGGACGTGCGCGATGTGACACAGCGGCCACAATCCCTCGTTCGAGAAGCCGTAGTAGTAACCGGCTTCTTCTTCGGGACTGAGCCAGACGCGGCGGATCTGGTAGGCCGGGTGATCCAGCGGCACACCAACGCGATCATCAGTATCCACCACGTCGCGGTCGGCCGAACCGCTGCCGTGCGCGATCCAGGTCCCCGAGCAGGCGCGCATGATCGGTTCGACGGCGGTCACCAGGCCGCTGGCGGGCCGCTGCACGACGATCTCACTGCCGTGGCGAACGTGGATGTAGGGCTCACGATTGGACACCACGATCACTTCCTGCCCGCGCAATTCGCCGTGCAGCAGTCCGCGCAGTGTGTCGGCACTCCAGGCGAGCTGGTCGTCGTTGCGGGCGCGGTGCTCGGCCTCGATATCGCGGATCAGGGCGCGGAGATCCGTGGCGATCGGCAGGAACTCGGTCAGTTCTGCCGGCTTCGCGGGGCGCAGCAGTCCCTCGCCACGCAGCAACGCCCGCACCCCCTGCTCCCAGCCTCGCCAGCTGAGTTGCGCGATCACCACGGTGATGAGCGAGACTGTGGCGCCAAGGCCGACAAAGAAGATGAACAGATAGCGGCGGGTTTCCTCGCTGCGTCGCACCGCAAAACTCATATCGTGCACCAGCACCAGCCTGCCGGCCGGCGCCTGCTCGGTTTCCATCGGCCTCACGGACACGAGCAGGGGCCCGTCGGGGCGACTCAACAGGTGTCCGGACGGACCGGAATACTGGTCCAGGCTTCCGCAATCAATGCTCGCCGGCAGCGTCGTCGTGGCCAGCGGATGTTCCTGCGGCGACGGGCAGTAGCCGAGGGCGTAGATGCGTTCATCCTGGATGATCCGGGAAAAATACTGGAGTATCCGGGGGTGGTTGCCGGCCCGGATGAGGTCCTGCATCGGCTCCTGGATGGTGTTGGTGATCAGGTTGGCGCGAATGTCCAGGTCGCGAACGAACCAGCGCACCGTCAGCCGGTCGACCAGGGGCAGTATGCCGTAGGCGACCGCGGCGAGAGCCAGGACCAGCGGAATGATGAATCGCAACGACAGACGCATGAGCCAGTCCCGAACAACGAGTAGCGCCGGAGGTCAGCGGAATCGAACGGCGAGATTCTTCCTGATGCTGGTGTACAGAGTCAGCAAACCTCATGTCGCGGGATAGGAAATGCAGTCGCGGTCACGTAAGCATAGTCCGGATTCTGGCGGCGCGTGAGGGGCCGATGAGCGGTCTGGGGC
>JAWXBX010000350.1:0-3517 GCA_034440415.1 Gemmatimonadota bacterium
CCTTAGCCCCATCTCATGACCAACGCCTCTGTTCCGGCCACCCGCGAACCGCCGCCGTATCTCTTCGCGGCACTCACCACTGCCATCGTCCTCGGCATCTACATCTTCACCCTCGCGCCGACCACCGCCTTCTGGGACACTTCGGAATACATCGCGGCGGCCTATGTGCTGGGAATCCCGCACCCGCCCGGCAATCCGCTGTTCACCATGCTGGCGCACGTGTGGGGCGCGCTGCCGCTGAGCCCGCTCTATGCCGTGCGCATCAATCTGTTCGCTGCGGTGACTAGCGCGCTGACCGCCGGGTGCCTCTTCCTGGTGGCCGACCGGTGGATGCGCAACGTGGTCCCCGTGCGCTGGGCCCGGCTGGCAGCGGCCTTCGCCGGCATCCTGGTGGGTGCCCTGGCCTGGACGGTGTGGAACCAGTCGACGGTCAACGAGAAGGTCTACACCGTCTCGATGCTCTCCACGGCGCTGGTCCTCTGGCTCGGCGTCCATTGGGCCGACGACAGCCCGGGGCAGCACCGCGACCGGTGGCTGGTGCTGATCGCGTATCTCATCGCCCTCAGTTCGACCAACCACATGATGGGCGTGCTGGCCGGCCCGGCGGTCGCGGTCTACGTGCTGCTGACCGATCCCGGCATGATGCTCAAGCCGTGGGTCCTGCTGATGGGCTACACTCTCGCGCTCGCCGTCTCGGGGAAATGGGCGGTGCTGGTGAATGGCCCGGCGCCAGAGGCCACGATTGTCGGCGTGCTCTTTGCCGGGCTGCTGGCCTACGCCGCCTGGAAGGATGCCGACGAGTTCCGTCGCCCGATCCTCTACCTGGCCCTGGCCGCCGTCGTGGTCGGAGTCTCGCTCAACTACATCTTCCTGCCCATCCGGGCCCTGCAGTACCCGGCGATCAACGAGGGCGAGCCGACCACCTGGGAAGCGCTCAACCAGGTGCTCAACCGGGCCCAGTACGGCAAACCGCCGGTCACCTTCCGTCAGGCCGATATCGTCTCGCAGTTCGGCAACTACCTGCAGTATTTCAACTGGCAGTTCGCCCGGGACTGGGGCAACGCCGGGATGCGGATCGGCACGATCATCTTCACCCTGCTCGGCCTGAGTGGTGCCACGGCGCTGTGGCAGCGCGACCGGCGCGCCTTCTGGGCCTCGCTCACGCTGATGGGGACGATCACCGTCGCCCTCATCTTCTACCTCAACTTCAAGTATGGCTACTCGTATCCGGTGGACCCCAGCCGGGGCCAGGTACTGCGTGAGGTGCGCGAGCGCGACTACTTCTACGTGGTCTCCTTTGCCGCCTTCGGCCTCTGGGTGGCCGTCGGCTTCGGGGCGATGCTCCAGGCCATCGCTGAATCGCTGCGCGGACGGCTGAGCGAGACCGCCCGCTGGGCCGCGGCCACCCCGATTCTCGGCCTCGCGCTGATCCCGCTGTTCGCCAACCACACCACGGCGAGCCGGAAGGGCGAGACGCTGGCCCGGGACTTTGCGCGCGACCTGCTGGAATCGGTCGAGCCCTACGGCATCCTCATCACCGCCGGTGACAACGATACCTTCCCGCTCTGGTACGCCCAGGAAGTCGAGGGCATCCGGCGTGATGTGACGCTCGCCAACCTCTCACTGATGAACACCCGGTGGCACCTGCAGCAGCTGCGGCGGCGGGTGACCCCGGACTTCGACCAGGCCCGCGCCGCCAAGCTGTGGCAGAGCGGCACCTGGACCAAACCGGCTAGTCCGGTCCTGGCGCTGAGCGAGCAGGAGCTGAACGAGCTGCCGGAAGCGCAACTGGTCCCGCATGGCAGCGGGGTCAAGTTCGGCAATGTCCAGATCGCCTTCGGGCGCGACACACTGGTGCTGTCGGACCTGATGACCGTCTTCCTGATCCGCGACAATATCGGCAAGCGGCCGATCTACTTCTCGTGGAGCGATGGCACATTTGCCGATCAGCTGCTTGGCTTGACCGGCTATCTCACGACCGAAGGGCTGGTGCGGAAGCTGCACAACGGACCGCTCGATGTCGCCGGTCCGATCGTCATCAACCGCGGCCTCGGATACATGGAGCTGGAGCGGACCCGCAAACTGCTGTTCGGGACCTACAACTATGACGCGGCGAGCCGTGCCCGGCCCTTCGGCTGGGTGGACCGGCCATCGCAAAGCATCCTTTCGATGTACAGCTTGATCTACGGAGCCGCCTCGACGTCGCTCACCGCCGCCGGCGACACGGCGCTCGGAGCGCGGGCGGATTCGATCGCCCGCGCCGTGGAGGCCAGCCTCGAGCGGTAGCCGGACCTTTGACCAATGCCGGGGTGACCCGTAACTTCATTCCAGCGCCCCGCTGCTCCAGACCAGACCACTACCGATCAATTCCCCGTCACCCGGCAATCCGGGCGGCGGGGGAGTGCTCAGCCAGGGACCATGTATGCGGCCTGACGCCGTCCGCCGATACTCCCCCCCCGCCGCCGCCGCTGTCGGCAGCGCGCGCCTCCTCCTCCTGCTGCTCAGCGGGAGTGCCCTCGCCGCCTGCTCCGACTCGTCGGACATCGGGCCGGGCAGCGTGATCACCGTGCGGGTGGTGCCGGACACTATCACGCTGCTCATCGGGGCCAGCGACACGGCGCAGGCGTTTCCCCTTGATGATCAGGGCGCCTTCCTCCCCAGCAAGCAAGTGGTTTGGTCCACCACCGACCCGCTGGTCGTCATGGTAGATAGCCAGGGGACCGTCACTGCGATGGGCCTCGGCACCGCGCAGGTCAGCGCGACCACCGACGGAATCAGCGGGAACGCCATCGTCAACGTGACACTCCCGCCAGCCATCGGGACATCGCTGAGCACGGTGCCGCTCACGGTCGTTGCCAACAGCGGTACTCCCTCCGCCACCACTGTCGCCGTGGCCAATGCAGGGGGCGGGACACTGTCAGGCCTCGCCGTGGGCACGATCGCCTACACCGTCGGCGCGCCGGGGTGGCTCACCGCCAGCCTCAACCAGGCGACGGCGCCCGCCACGCTGAGCCTCAGCGCCGTCCCTGGGTCCCTGGCGCTGGGCAGTTACACCGCCCAGGTGCCCCTCACCTCGACCGTGGCAGGCAACAGCCCGCTGACCTTGTCAGTCAACCTGACCATTGGGACCGGTCCCGCGGCCACGATGGCCATCCAGGCCGGAAATGGCCAGGCGGCGCAGGTGGGCACTGCGGTCACAACGCCGCCCGCGGTCCTGGTCACCGACCAGTTTGGCAATCCGGTCAGCGGCACGTCAGTGACGTTCGCGGTCGGGTCTGGCGGGGGCTCCGTGGTGGGCGGTGCCGCCACGACCGGGACCAACGGTATCGCTGCGGTCACGAGCTGGACCATGGGGACCGTCGTGGGCGCCAATACCCTCACCGCCACCTCCACCGGCCTGAGCGGCTCGCCCCTCACCTTCACCGCTACCGCCACCGTGGGCGCCGCACTGCAGATCGCCATCAGTACCGGCGACGGCCAGAGCGCCACCGTGGGCCAGGCGGTCGCCACCGACCCG
>JAWXBX010000351.1:0-4910 GCA_034440415.1 Gemmatimonadota bacterium
CAGGTTGTCCGACTGGAAACCTTCCCGAGCCGCGAGCATCCGTCACTGCACTCGATCCTCGATTCCTTCCTCTGGCCCCAACCACCGCGCCTCGAGGCGGCAGGCTTCGGGGTGGCCGGTCCAGTGATCGGGAACCGGGTCGAAACGACGAACCTCCCATGGAAGATCGATGGCCCCCAGCTGGCGGCCCAGCTCGGCCTGTCCGGCGTCTCCCTGCTGAACGATGTCGAGGTACAGGCCTGGTCGATCCCGGTGCTGGGGGCCGAGGCGCAGGTCACCCTCAAGCAGGGAAGCGCCAACGCCGGCAACATCGCGGTGATCGCGGCTGGCACGGGCCTGGGAATGGCCGCACTGCTGCGGGGCGACGGTCTGGTGCGCTCGCTGGCGAGCGAAGGCGGGCATGCTGATTTCGCGCCGATCGACGATATCGAGATCGAATTGCTCCGCACCCTGCGTCGGCGGTTCGGGCGGGTCAGTGCGGAACGGGTGCTCTCCGGGCCAGGGCTGGTCAACATCTTCCAGTTCCTGCGGGACGAGGAGACGCATCCCCTGGACCCGCGACTGGAAGAGGCGCTGCGTCAGGCCGATCCGGCCGCCGCGGTCTCGGAGGCCGCGCTCACCGGAAAGAGCCTCCTCGCCGAACGTGCGGTCCTGATCTTTCTCGGCAGCTATGGCGCGGCGGCCGGCAACTGGGCGCTCAGCACCATGGCGACCGGAGGGGTGTGGCTGGGTGGCGGCATCGCCCACAAGCTGTTCGTGGGACCGGCGGACACCTCGACCGTCTGGCGTGCCCGTGCGGTGGATGCGTTCACAGCCCGGTTCACCCAGAAGGGGCGGTTGGGTCCGCTCCTGGTGGCGATGCCGGTTCAGCTCATCGTGAGCGACGAAGCACCACTGCTCGGCGCGGCTCAGTTCGCCCTCGCCGAGGCGGGCCGCTAAGGGCGATAGCATTCACCGTACGAGAGGAGAGCAGGCGCAGGCGCATGCGCATCGGGATGATCGGGCTGGGGCGGATGGGGGCGAACATGGTGCGGCGGTTGCTGCGGCATGGGCATGAGGCGGTGGTCTTCGACCGGGCGACCGCGGCGGTCGACGGCCTCGCGAAGGAAGGCGCCACCGGCGCGCACTCGCTCGCCGACCTGGTGGCCGGGCTGCCGGCGCCCCGCGTGGTGTGGCTGATGGTACCTGCGGGCGTGGTCGACGCGACGATCGCCGACCTGGCGCCGCTCCTTGCCGCCGGAGATGTGATCATCGACGGCGGCAACTCCTACTATGTGGACGACCTGCGGCGGGCGAAGGAACTCGCCGGCCGCGGGCTGCACTACGTCGACGTGGGGACCAGCGGCGGGGTCTTCGGGCTGGAGCGCGGCTACTGCCAGATGATCGGCGGCGAAACCGCGGTCGTGCAACGGCTGGAGCCGATCTTCGCGGCGCTGGCACCGAAGAAGGAGATCGCGGCGCCGACCGCGGGCCGGGGCGACCGGCCCGGGACCGCCGAGTCAGGCTACCTGCACTGTGGCCCGTCAGGCGCCGGCCACTTCGTCAAGATGGTGCACAACGGGATCGAGTACGGGGTGATGGCCGCCTACGCCGAGGGACTCGGCATCCTGCGGGGCGCCAACATCGGGCGCACGGAGCAGTCGCACGATGCGGAGACCACGCCGCTGCGCGATCCCGAACACTACCAGTACCAGTTCGATATCGGTGAGATCACCGAGCTGTGGCGGCGGGGAAGCGTGATCTCGTCGTGGCTCCTCGACCTGACGGCGCAGGCGCTGCTCGAGTCGCCCGACCTGGCCGGCTTCGCGGGCCGAGTCTCCGATTCCGGCGTGGGGCGCTGGACGATCAAGGCGGTGATCGACGAGGGGGTGCCGGCGCCGGTGCTCACCACCGCGCTCTATCAGCGCTTCTCCTCTCGGGGCGAGGGGGAGTACGCCAACAAGGTGCTCTCCGCGATGCGCGCCGCCTTTGGCGGCCACCGGGAGAAGCCATGAAGCGTACCACCTCCGGGGCGCTGGTGTTCTACGGCGCCACCGGCGATCTCGCCTTCAAGAAGATCTTCCCCGCCATGCAGCAGATGGTCAAGGCGGGCGTGCTCGATGTGCCGGTCATCGGCATGGCGCGCCAGGGCTGGTCGCCGGAGCAGCTCCAGGCCCGCGCCCGTGACAGCGTGACGCAGCACGGCGGCGGGGTCGATCCCGTCGCCTTTCCCAGGCTGATGCAGCTGCTGCGCTATGTGGAGGGAGAGTACAGCGCACCGGAGACCTTCGATCGCCTCAATCGCAAACTCGGCGGCATCATCAACCCGCTGCACTACCTGGCGATCCCGCAGAACCTCTTCGAGGTGGTGATCGGCCAGCTCGGTCGCGAGGGCTGCCCCACCGCGGCGCGGCTCGTGCTCGAGAAGCCGTTCGGCACCGATCTCGCCTCCGCGCACCGACTGAACGCCGTGCTGCACAACTGCTTCAGCGAGGATGCGATCTTCCGGATCGACCACTACCTCGGCACGGAGGCGGTCCAGAACCTGGTTTTCTTCCGCTTCGCCAACACCTTCCTCGAGCCGATCTGGAACCGACGGTACGTCGAGAACATCCAGATCACCATGGCGGAACCCTTCGGGATCAAGGGGCGGGGCGCCTTCTACGACGCGACTGGCACGATACGCGACGTGGTCCAGAACCATCTGCTGCAGGTGCTCTCGAATATCGCGATGGAGCCGCCGCCGCGGAGTCACGACACCGAGACGCTCCGCGACGAGAAGGTGAAGGTGCTCAAGGCGATCGCGCCCCTCGAACACAGCCGGGTCGTCCGCGGCCAGTTCCGCGGCTATCTCGACGAACCGGGTGTCGCTCCGGACTCGCGGACCGAGACCTTCGCCGCGCTGGAGCTGGGGGTGGAGTCGTGGCGCTGGGACGGCGTGCCGTTCTATATCCGCGCCGGCAAGCTCATGCCCGAGGCGCGGACGGAGGTGGTGGTGAAGCTGCGCCGGCCCCCGCCGATCGCCGGAGTGCCGCTGGTCTCGAATCATGTGCGCTTCCAGCTCGGACCGCATTTCCAGATCGGTCTCGGGACCACGGTACGGGAGCCGGGGAGCGCGCAGGGCCATCCGCTCGAGCTGCTCGCCAGTCACGAGCATGACGGAGTGGACACCGATCCCTACGCCGAGCTGCTGGGCGACGCGATGCGGGGAGAGACCTTCCGCTTCGCACGGCAGGACTACGTCGAGGAGGCGTGGCGGATCGTTGACCCGGTGCTCGAAGGAATCGCGCCACTCCCCTATGAACCCGGCACCTGGGGCCCCACGGCGGCGCAGGAGATCGTCCCGGGTGGCTGGACCAAGCTGCCTGCGTGAAGTCCTCAACCCCAGGTGGCAGGCCTGTGCTCTGGCTGGTGCGCCATGGCGAGACCCCGTGGACCATCACGGGGCAGCACACCGGCCGGACCGATGTGATGCTGACACCGCTTGGCGAGCTGCAGGCGGGAGCGCTCCGGCATCACCTCGCCGGTCGTGATTTCACACGGGTGCTGACCAGTCCACTGCTGCGGGCCAGGGAAACCTGCCGGCTCGCGGGGTACGACGCGATCGCCGAGGTGGATCCCGACCTGCAGGAGTGGGATTACGGCGTATGAGGGAAAGACGACGGCAGAGATTCGAACCGAGTCGCCGGGGTGGACCGTCTGGAAGTCGGGAGCGCCAGGCGGAGAGTCGCCCGAGGCTATCGCTCGCCGGGCCGATCGGGTGATCGCACGAGTGCAGGACGCGGCGGGGGATGTCGCGCTCTTCGCGCACGGGCACTTCCTCGGAGTGTTCGCCGCGCGGTGGCTGGGACACCCGCCCAGCCTCGGCAGCGGGTGTTGCTCGATACCGCCTCGCTGAGCGTGCTGGCGCATGATCGCGGGCAGCGTGCGATCCGTCACTGGAACGAAGTCTCCCACCTGGACGACGACTGATGCGCGAGGAGATCCTGCCTGACGCCGAGGCGGTCGCCCGTCGTGGCGCGGAGGTGATCGCCGAAGCGGCACGGGAGGCGGTCGCGGCGCGGGGCCGCTTCCTGCTGGCGACGAGCGGGGGCAGTACCCCGTGGCGGATGCTGCGCCATCTGGCCGAGGCGCAAGTGCCGTGGCCCGAGGTGCATCTCTTCCAGGTGGACGAGCGGGTGGCGCCGGCGGGGAGCCCCGACCGCAACCTCACCAATCTCCACACTGCGCTCCTCGACCACCTCACGGCGCCGCCGGCAGGAGTCCACGCCATGCCGGTGGAGCTGCCCGATCTCGACCGCGCCGCGGCGGCGTACGCCAAGACGCTGCGGCGCTTTGCCGGCTCGCCGCCAGTGCTGGACATGGTCCATCTCGGCCTCGGCGAGGATGGGCACACCGCGTCACTGGTGCCCGGCGACCCGGTGCTGGAAGGCGGCGATGTCGATGTCGCCGGCACCGGACCCTACGCCGGGCACCGGCGCCTGACACTGACCGTTCCGCTGCTCGATCGGGCCCGCCAGATTATCTGGGTCGTCACCGGCGCATCGAAGGCGCCCGTGCTCGAGGCGCTGCGGCGTGGCGACCGTCGCATTCCCGCCGGCCGAGTGCGGAGCGACAACGCAGTGATCCTTTCCGATGCCGCCGCGGGTGGCGTGCCGGGCACCTCCTGAAAGATTCCTCCATGCCGACGCCGACTGATATCGACCAGCTCTCGATCACGACGATCCGAAGCCTCTGCATCGATGCGGTGCAGCAGGCCAACTCCGGCCATCCGGGCACCCCGATGGCGATGGCGCCGGTGGCCCATGCGCTGTGGCAGCGTTTCCTGCGTTTCGATCCGGTCGACCCGATCTGGCCCAATCGCGACCGCTTCGTGCTGTCGATGGGGCATGCCTCGAGCCTGCTGTACAGCCTGCTCCACCTCACCGGCG
>JAWXBX010000352.1:0-6692 GCA_034440415.1 Gemmatimonadota bacterium
CACTCCTGATAGATCAGGAACGGCCGCCGCCGCTCCCGGAACTCCGCCAGCTGCGCCAGCCACCCCGGGTCGGCCTTCGCTCGACTCGCATCCTGTCGCGGGAGGAGCGTATCGCCGCCGAAGAGCCGCCGGAACGGCTCCGGCAGGAAGTGAAAGCCGGGGAAATGCACCCGGTCGCCTGCCACCGTGCCAAGCAACCGGACCGCGGTCAGGGTCGGATCGTAGCTGCTCCGGTCGGTGACCTCGAGCCGGATGCCGGTAAGCGTGGTGTCGTTGTACTTCCCGTCGCCGGCGGCGTGCGGGGTGAAGGTGGTCCCGACGAACCGCACCCCCGGCGGCGGCGACCGGCGGAGTTCGGCCAGGAGGCGCGCCGTGTCCAGCTCCACTCCACCGATCTGCTCGAACGGATGGTCGCTGCCCCGCCCGACCGAGAGCGTGGTGCCTTCGAACAGGCAGAGCCCAGGGTAGTGAACCAACGCCTCCAGCGTCCGCAGGTTGGGCGACGGCGGCACGAACGGCAGTCCGGTCTCGTCGAAATACATGGCGCGCCGCCAGCCGCGCATCGGCACCACCGAGAGATCCACGGAGAGATGCAGATCGTGTCGGGCGAGCAGTGCGAGTTCGCCCAGCGTCATCCCGTGGCGCATCGGGATAGCCAGGAACCCCACCGCCGTCCGGCTGACCAGGGTATCGAGCACATTGCCCTGGACCGCGCCACCGACCGGGTTGGGTCGGTCCAGTACCACGACCGGAATGCCGCGCCGCGCCGCCGAGCGCATGACCTCAACGGTGGTCCAGAGGTAGGTGTAGTACCGGGCACCGGCGTCCTGCAGATCGACGAGGACCAGGTCGACGCCGGCCAGCATCGAGTCGGTCGAGGCGGACGTACGCCGATAGAGGCTGTAGATTGGAAGCCCGGTGGCGGAATCACGGCTGGAGGCGACCAGTGCGCCGGGATCCGCGGTTCCGGAGTACCCGTGCTCCGGATTGAACAGGGCGACGAGTTGTACCCCAGCCGATAGCAGCCGTTGGGCATCAGGGACACCAGCGGCATCGACGCCGGCCTGGTGGCTCACCAGTCCCACCCGGCGCCCGCGGAGCAGCTGCATGCTGTCGGACAGCAGGACGTCGATCCCCGGCTGGACCGTCGGCGGTGGCGCCAGGACCAATCGGGGCGCCAGACGAACGCCAAGCACGATCACCACGACGCCGAGCACCCATTGAGCTGTCCGCATACCACTCCATTCCTTGGCCTGCTCACCGCGTTCGCCCTGAGCGCGGCGCCGGTTGCCGCTCAGCAGCCGCCAGCGCCGCATAGCCGCACCAGCGGCGCCGCCGCCTCGGCCGATTCGCTCGCGCTCGAACGATTGATCGACACCCTGCCGCTGCGTGATCGTGTGGCCCAGCTGGTCATGCCGTGGATTCCCGGTGCCTACGCCGCCTTTGACGACAGCGCCTTCACCGTGCTCCAGGGCTGGGTCGACTCGCTGCACGTCGGCGGCATCATCGTCTCGGTCGGCTCCCCGCTCGACGTCGCCCTCAAACTGAACCGGCTGCAGCAGCGCTCCCGCCTGCCGCTGCTGATCGCCGCCGACCTCGAAGCTGGCTCCAGCTTCCGGCTCACCGGCGGCACGCCCTTCCCCACCAATATGGGCATCGCCGCCGCCGGTGGGGAGCGCGACGCCTATGACGTCGGCCGGATCACCGCGCTCGAAGGCCGAGCCGTCGGCATCCACCTGACGTTTTCGCCGGTGGCCGACATCAATAACAACCCCGCCAACCCGATCATCAACACCCGCTCCTTCGGCGAGGATCCCAACGAAGTCGCGCGTCTGGTCTTTGCTTCCATCCGCGGATTGCAGGACAACGGGATGCTGGCAACGGCCAAGCATTTCCCCGGGCATGGCGACACCAGCACCGACTCGCACCTGCTGCTCCCGGTAATTTCGGCGCCCTGGTCCCGCCTCGACACCCTCGAACTGGCGCCGTTCCGCGCCGCGATCCAGGCGGGGGTCGCCGTGGTGATGTCGGGCCATCTGGCCATGCCCGCCCTGGCCAGCGACCGCAGCCTCCCCGCCACCCTCGACCCGGCAATCCTCACCGGCCTGCTGCGCGATTCGCTCGGGTTCTCCGGCATGGTCGTCACCGACGCACTCGACATGGGCGCCCTGGTCAATACCTACGGCGCGGGCGAGGCGGTCGTGATGGCCTTCCTGGCCGGTGCCGACCTGCTGCTGCAACCCAGCGATCCCCGCGTCGCCATTGACGCCATGGTCACCGCAATCGAGAGCGGCCGGATCCCCTCTGAGCGGCTCGACCGCTCGCTGCGGCGGGTACTGCAGGCAAAGCGTCAGGCCGGGCTGTTCACCCGCCGCACCATGCCACTCGACAGCGTCCCCGAGGTCGTCGGCAGTCGCCGCTTTCTCGCCACAGCGCGGGACATCACCGAACGCTCGATCGTCCTCGCCGCCGACGCGACGGGCACGGTGGACAGCCTGCGCGCCGCGCCCCGCAAGGTCGCACTCATCACCTACGGCGAGGAGAATGCCTTTACCCTGGGCAACACCTTCGCGCGCGTCCTCCGACAGGGGGGACACGAGGTGACGAGCTTCCGACTCTTTCCCGCCACCGGGGCCGCCGGCCTCGATTCCGCCCGCGCCGTCGTTCGGCGCAATCGGTACGTCATCATCGCGGCCTCTGTCCGGATCAGTGCCTCGAAAGGCCCGGTAGGTCTGCCGGACCCTGTGGTTCGCTTCATCGAAGCGACCGCCGTTCGTCGGCGCACGGTGCTCGTCGCCTTCGGCTCGCCGTACATCGGTATGCAGGTCCACCGGCTGCGCTCCTATCTGCTCGCCTGGAGCCCCAACCCGCTCTCCGAGGCGGCGGCCGGGCGCGCCCTGACCGGAGTGGCGCCGATCACCGGCCACCTCCCCGTCCGCATTCCACCCGCCTTTCCGCTCGGCGCCGGTCTCGTCCGCGGGCTCACCACCGGGCTCAATTGAAGCAGGCGGTCGTTCGCGCCGGGCCGCTCCTGATGCTGCTGAGCACCGCGTGCGCCGCGCCACGTGCCACCCCGACCGCACCGTACCCGTCCCTTCCCGGCTGGAACAGCGTAGTCCACCTGCTCGATTCACTCGTCACCGACGGCGTGGCCCCTGGCGCCGTCGTTGGCGTGAGTTACCAGGGCCGCCACTGGTTCCATGGTACCGGTCGTCTGGGTGACGCGGACACCGCCGTGCCCGACAGCTCCACGGTGTACGATCTCGCCTCCCTGACCAAGGTGATCGGGCTCACCACCGCCGTGATGATCGGGGTCAACGAGCGCCGCTTCAGCCTCGACGATTCCGTCGTCCACGATCTCAATGCCTTCGGCGCCGGGACGCGTGCGACACCGGACCGTCGAGCCGTCACGCTGCGCCACCTGCTCACCCACTCGAGCGGGCTGCCTGCCTGGCGAGCACTCTACCAGGAGAGCACTACCCGCGACGAGGCTTTCGCTCTCGCCGACTCGACACCACTCGACACGCTGCCCGGCACCCGATTCGTCTACTCCGATCTCGGCGCCATCCTGCTGACCCAGATTGTCGAGCAGAGCTTCGGGGAGCGGCTCGACTCCCTGCTCCAACGGCGTCTCTTCGCACCACTCCGCATGACCGACACCCGCTTCCTCCCGCCCGCCGAGTGGCTACCGCGGATCGCACCGACCGAAGCCGATCCATGGCGCGGCCATGTCCTGCGGGGGGAAGTGCACGACGAAAACGCCGCCCGGCTGGACGGCGTGTCGGGACATGCGGGGCTGTTCAGCAGTGCCCGCGACCTGGTCCGGTTTGCCGACGGGCTGTTGGCTGGACCAGGCGGGGAACGGGGAGCGGGGAACAGGGAACAGAACAGACCTGCGGGCCGCGAGCCTGGCGCCTGTTCGGCAGTGTCACCGTCAGGCACTTCCCGTTCCCCGTTCCCTGTTCCCGCCTCGCTGGTCCTCCAGTTCACGACCAGACAGCACCTCCCTCCAGGCTCCAGCCGTGCCCTTGGCTGGGACACCCCATCGGGCGAGAGCAGTGCTGGCAACCGCATGTCCCCGGCGAGTTTCGGACATACCGGCTTCACCGGGACCTCGATCTGGATTGATCCGTCGCGGTGCCTCGCGATCGTGCTCCTCAGCAATCGGGTCCATCCCACGCGGGCCAACGCGCGTTGGACTCCGGTGCGCGCATTGATCGCGAATGCCGTGGTGGAGGCACTGCCCGATGTGACGCCCCGGCACTGACAGCATGGCAGAGGTCCGCAGGCGGTCCAGCAGGCGGTCCGGCAGGCGACAATTGACAGCGCTGCCCCTTTCTTCCTAGTTTCCTATAGTTATATTTCTGACTGAAGCGCGGCCCCGTGGGGGCGCCGCGTCACTCCGAAGGGAGCAGCACCAATGGCGAGCACCGAACAGCAGGTCACCACCCCAGGATTTGCGCTGATTCTCACCGAGCGCGCGGTGGAGGAAGTTCGCAAGTTCATCGCAGCGGAGGCCGTGCCGGTGGAGACGGCCGGCCTGCGTGTCAGCGTGATGCCCGGTGGCTGCTCCGGCTTCAAGTACAGCCTCAACATCGAAGAGCATTCGCTCGAGGACGACGTCGTGATGGAGATCAACAGCGTCCGCGTCTTCGTCGATGGATTCAGCATGCAGTACCTGAACGGCGTGATGGTCGACTACACGACGTCCATGCAGGGCTCGGGGTTCACCTTCACCAACCCCAACGCCACCGGCGGCTGCGGCTGCGGAACGTCATTCACCGCGTAATCCGGCTTTCGGTGCCACTCGGCACGAATTCTCCGTAGGAGGGGTCGACCGCTGGTCGACCCCTGTGTTTTTGGGGGCTGGAGCTGACGGTCGTTCGCGTCCCGTGTCCCCGTCATGGTCGCCCCGGCCTGGTGGCCCGCGACCCACCGACTCCACAACCAATTCGCCGGACGCGCCCCTGTCCCAACTCGACCTCGCCGTCATCGCCGTCTACTTCGTGCTGACGCTCGGCCTCGGCCTCTGGGTCTCCCGCCGGCAGCGAACGGCGGGTGACTATTTCCTCGGCGCCCGGGATCTCCCCGCCTGGGCGATTCTCCTGTCGATTGTCGCCACCGAGACCTCCGCGCTCACGGTCATTTCGGTGCCCGCGATCGCCGCTCGCGGCGATCTCACCTTCCTCCAGCTCCCGCTCGGGTATCTCATCGGGCGTATCGCCGTTTCCATCTGGCTGCTGCCCGGCTACTTCCGCGGCGACCAGGAGACCGCCTATGTCCGACTGGAGCGGCGGTTCGGGCCCACGACCAGGCGCGCGGCGTCGGTGCTGTTCATGGTGACCCGCGCGCTGGGCGACGGGGTCCGGGTGTACGCCAGTGCCATTCCGCTGACCGTGCTCACCGGCTGGAGCATCCCGGCCTCGATTCTCGTGATGAGCGCCATCACCCTGGTGTATACCTGGCACGGAGGGCTCAAGGCGGTGGTGTGGGTCGATGTGGTGCAGCTCGTGGTCTATCTCGCCGGCGGCATCGCCGCACTCCTGATCGCCATCCAGCTCGCCGGTGGCACACCGCAGGTCTTCGCCGCCGCTGCCGCCGCGAACAAGCTGCGGGTCATCGTGCCGGGTATCGACTTCACCGCGACCTACACCCTGCTCGGCGGCCTCATCGGCGGCGGCATGCTCACGGCCGCCTCACACGGCACCGACCAGCTAATCGTGCAGCGACTGCTGGCGAGCGGGAGCCTGCGGGATGCTCGGCGCGCGCTGGTGGGTTCTGGAATCGTCGTGCTGCTGCAGTTCGCGCTGTTCCTGCTGATCGGGACCGCGATCTGGGCCGCGGGGATGGCGCCCGATTCGCTGCCGGCCGACCAGATCTTCTCCCGCTTCGTGATCGAACATCTGCCGGCCGGCCTGGCCGGCCTGGTGGTCGCCGCGATTCTCGCCGCGGCGATGAGCACCCAGAGCTCCGCCATCAACGCCCTCGCCTCCTCCGTCACCCACGACCTCTACGCCACCTGGACCGGCCGCACCGACCCGATCCACCTGCTGCGGATCGGCCGCCTCTCGACCATCGCGTGGGGCGGGCTCATCACGGTCGCCGCCCTGATCTTCTACCGCATCGCCGGTGGCGGCCAGACACCGGTGGTGGTGTTCGCGCTCTCGATCGCGTCGATCACCTACGGCGGGATGCTGGGCGCCTACCTGCTCGCCGCCGGGCCGTCATGGATCCAGGGGCGCCATGTCCTCGTGGCCGTCGCCGTCACTCTCGTTCTGATGCTCGTCGTGTTCTTCGCGAAGGGACTCGCGCTCCGGCCCGGCCTCGTTTGGCTCGCGCCGGCCGGCCGCCTCGCCTGGCCGTGGTATGTTCCCCTCGGCACGAGCATCACCCTGGTCACCGGTCTCGGCTTCGCCGCCGCTGCACGGAAGGAGACCCACCCCGCATGAGCGAACTGATTATCGGTGTCGATGCCGGCGGGAGCAAGACCGTGGTCATGGTGTCGCGGGATGGCGTGGAGGCGGGCCGCGCCACGGGCAGCGGCGCCAAGATGCGCTCGGGCAAGGGCATCGGATGTGCGACGACGATCGCGGAAGTGGCCAGGCGGGCACTCGCCGCGGCAGGGGCGCTGCGGGCCAATGTGCTGGTCGCCGGGGTAGCTGGCGCAGGACGCGAACTCGAGCGGGATGAGC
>JAWXBX010000353.1:0-8251 GCA_034440415.1 Gemmatimonadota bacterium
CCCACGATGGCGACAAACTCGCCCGCCGCCACCTCGAAATTCACATCGGCGAGAATCTGGAGCGTGCTGCCATCGCCCCCGACGTAGGTCTTGCCGAGCGCCTCGGCCCGCAGCACGGCACTCATTCGTGCCGGATCGCGTCCACCGGCTCAAACCGGGATGCCGCACGCGAGGGATGAATGGTCGCGGCCACGGTCAGCAGCAGGCTCACCAGCACGACGATCATGACGTCCAGCGCTTCCACGCGCAGGGGCAGGTGATCAATGAAATACACGCTGGGATTGATTCGGATCCATTGCCCCCGGTCCACGCTGATGGCGATGGCGAGGCCGACCACGAGCCCGATCCCCACGCCGACCGAGCCGATGACCGCCCCCTGCACCAGGAAGATCCGTGCGATCGCGCCACGGGCCAGACCCATGGCCTGCAGGATGCCGATTTCCCGGGTCTTCTCCGCCACGACCATCGTGAGCGTTCCGACGATGTTGAACGCCGCGACGATCATGATGAAGAAGATGATCAGGCCCATCGCCAGCTTCTCGAGTTCGAGCGCGCTGAAGAGCGTGGAATTCTGGGTCTGCCAGTCCAGCGACCGGTAGGGATAGCCCAGACGTTCCTCGATCCGCTTGCCGATCGCCGGCGCCTGCCATGGATCGGCCAGACGGACTTCAAGCCCGCTGACCGCATCGCCCAGCCCGGTGAAGCGCTGTGCCGCCTCGCGTGAGATGACCACGAACTGATTGTCATAGAGAAACATCCCCGTCGTGAACAGCCCCGTCACCTCGAAGCGCCAGTATCGCGGCACGCCAACGCCGAGCGCGCGGTTGATCTCGGGCGGTTTGGCCGGCACCAGGGTGACGACATCGCCGGGATAGACCGTCATCCGTTCCGCCAGCCGGCTGCCGAGGATGATGCCCCCGTCCACGTCATCCCGATCGGTCTGGAACCGGAGATCGCCGCGGGTGATGGACTGCGGCAGCGTTGTGACCGATGCGGTGCCGGTGTCGGGGTCGAACCCGAGCACCATCACCCCCTCGGCGTAGTCCGCCCCAGCCGACAGCACCGACTGACTGAGGACCTCGGGTGCCACCGTGACCACCCCGGGCTCCTTCCGCACCTCGGCCATCAGGTCGCGCCAGTTGTCCAGCCGAAGGCCGTTGCCGTAGGTCAGGATCCGCAGATGCGGATTGGCGACGAGGATGCGCTCCCGCAGATCGTTGCGCAGCCCGTTCATGACGCCGAGGACCACGATCAGCGCGCAGACTCCGACGGCGACACCGCCGGTCGAGATCGCCGTGATCAGCGACACCCGTCCCGAGGCGCGCCGGCTCTTGAGGTAGCGCATCGCGATATCGCGCTCCAGTCGGGAGGGCCAGCGCAATAGGTCCCGGAATCCCGCGCCGGCCGTGCCGCGGCCCGCCGCCACTACTCCTCCCGCCGCATCGCGGGGAACAGGATGACATCGCGGATCGACGCCTGGTCCGTGAGCAGCATGATCAGCCGGTCGACACCGATGCCCATCCCGCCGGTCGGCGGCATGCCGTATTCCAGTGCCCGGATGAAATCCGCATCGTACGGCTGGGCCTCGTCGTTGCCGGCGGCCCGCTGCCGCACCTGGTCGGCGAACCGGGCGCGCTGGTCGTCCGGGTCGTTCAGTTCGCTGAAGGCATTGGCCAGCTCGCGACTCTGGATGAACAGCTCGAAGCGCTCGGTGAGCCGGGCGTCCTGGCGATGCTCCTTGGCGAGCGGCGAGATAATCTTGGGGTAGTCAACCACGAATGTCGGCTGCTCCAGCATCGGCTCCAGGAAGTGGGTGAACATCTCATCCAGCAGCTTCCCGCCAGTAAAGACCTGCACTTCGTCCAGCGGCAGGCCGGCGCGCACCAGCCGGGCGCGCATCTCGTCCTCCGAGGCGGACAGCACGTCGATCCCAGAGCGCTCCCGAATGCCCTCGACAAAGCTCACCCGGCGGAAGGGCGCGGAAAAATCGAGGACTGCACCACCCCGCTCCAGCGTACGCCCGCCGCCGGTAACCTCGCTGACGAGTTCGCCCAGCAGCGTCTCGGCCAGTGCCATCATGTCGCTGTAGTCGGCATAGGCCTGGTACAGCTCCAGCATGGTGAATTCCGGATTGTGCGACCGGTCCATGCCTTCGTTGCGGAAGTCGTGACCGATCTCGTACACCCGCTCCAGCCCACCGACGATCAGTCGCTTGAGGTACAGCTCGTCGGCGATCCGCAGGTACAGCGGCATGTCGAGGGCGTTGTGGTGGGTGACGAACGGCCGGGCGGCCGCGCCACCGTACAACGTCTGGAGAATGGGAGTCTCCACCTCGAGAAATCCGCGGGTATCGAGAAATGCCCGAATGCGGCTCACCAGCCGTGCGCGGAGCCGGAACACCTCTCGCACCTCGGGATGCACCGCGAGGTCGGCGTAGCGCTGACGGTAGCGCACCTCCGGATCCGCCAGTCCGCCAAAGACCCGCGTCTCGCCCTCCTCATCGACCTGCACCTTGCCGCGCGGAAGCGGCTTGAGCGACTTGGTGAGCAGCTCCAGCCGGCTCGCCCTCACCGTGACCTCACCTGTCTTCGTCTTCATCAGCGTCCCGACCACACCCACATGGTCGTCGAGATCGAGCAGTTCCACGAGGCGCCACCCCTCACCCAACGCATCCGCACGGCAGTAGACCTGAATCCGACCGCTGGCATCCTCGAGATGGCCGAAGACCACCTTGCCTTTGGGACGCCACGCTGCCACGCGCCCCGCGATCCGCACTTCCGGGCCGATGTCGCCCATGGCATCGTCGTACAGCGCCAGCGCCGCCGCCGCCGAATGCCGCCGGTCGTAGCTGTAGGCGAACGGCCGGATGCCCAGCTGCTGGAGGGCCGGCAGCTTGGCACGCCGGGCTTCCTCCACGAACGAGCGTTCGTCGCTCATGCGGCCTTCCCGCCGAAACGCTTGAGGAACGCTTCGATGAACTCGTTGAGGTCGCCGTCCATCACCCGCTGCACATCGGTCACCTTGAGCTCGGTCCGGTGGTCGTTGACCATCGTGTAGGGCTGGAATACGTAGGAGCGGATCTGGTTGCCCCAGGAATTGTCGGTCTTCGTGGCTTCGACCTTTGCCCGCGCCGCTTCCTGTTCTTCCAGCTTCTTCTGGTAGATGGCAGCGCGCAGCATCTTGTACGCGGTCGCCTTGTTCTTGCCCTGGCTCCGCTCCTGCTGGCAGGCGACCACCAGGCCGGTGGGGATGTGCGTCAGGCGCACGGCCGAGGAGGTCTTGTTGACATGCTGGCCGCCGGCGCCGGAGGCACGATAGACATCCATCTTGATATCCTCGTCCCGCAGGTCGACTTCGATCGTGTCATCGATATCGGGATAGAGGAAGACCGAGGCAAACGAGGTGTGGCGCCTCGCCTGGCTGTCGAATGGGGAGATCCGCACCAGCCGGTGCACTCCCTTTTCCGCCTTGAGAAAGCCATAGGCGTACTGCCCCTTGATCTCGATGGAGACCGACTTGATACCCGCCTCCTCGCCCGGGAGCAGGTCGAGGACGGTCACGGTGAATCCGCGCCGCTCCGCCCAGCGCACGTACATGCGCATGAGCATCTCGGCCCAATCCTGCGACTCGGTGCCGCCGGCGCCGGGATGGATCGTGAGGATCGCGTCCCGAGTGTCATCGGCCCCCTGCAGCATCGATTGCAGCTCGAAGGACTCGACCACCTGCCCGAGCTTGGCGATCTCCCCTCGGAGTTCCCCGGTCAACTCCTCGTCCGGCTCCGCCTCGAGCAATTCCACCATGGCGCGGCTGTCACCGATGCGGCGCGTGATCTCGGCCTCAGGCACCGTCCACGCCTTGAGCCCCTTGATCTCCTGCACCACTTCCCGTGCCTCGTCCGTGCGAGACCAGAACTGCGGGTCGGCCTGTCGCGCTTCGAGATCGGCGAGACGGCGCTGCTTGTCGGTCAGGTCAAAGAAAACCTCTGATCTGGGAGATCCGGCGGTCGAGGTCGTCGAGGCGTTCAATCAGATCGCGCATGAGTAGGTGCACTGTTGAAGTTGCCGGAAGATAACTGCTCGGATGGGCGGGCTGTGGCAGATCGAGGTCCCCGCGGATCAATGTGACCGAGGGACCTCCGGGACCACCCGTCCGCCGGGCTGGCACCAAAGGTCCCTCGTCCTGCCGGGTGGTGGTGCGGGGCTAGAAGATCCGCTTCCCGCCGGCCAGTATCTCGTTCAGTGCGTCGTTGAAATACGGGGTCGACTCCGCGACCTCCTTGCCCACCTGATCGGTGTACTCCTCCCAGCTCTTCTGGATCTCCTCCTGGAACAGCTCCTTCAGCGTCCCATTGGCGACGCCCTCTTTCCGCCGGTCCGGGTAGTAGACGGCGAGGTCGGAGATCAGGGCCCGCGCCAGCCGCCGGGCTTTCTGGGAGGGATCCTTTGACAGGAACGGATTCACCGGGCGACCGGCCGGACCTGGTGCCGGCGCGGGAGCCGACGGCACAGCCGGGTGCTTGGTGGTCGGTGGAATCGGTGGTTCGAGCACGATCCCCGGATTCTTCGCCGTCGGCGGTACCGGGGGCGAGGCCGGCAGCGCCGGGTTCCTGGCGGTCGGTGCCGACGCCGGTGAGACCGGGATCGCGGGGGCTTTGGCGGTCGGTGCCGTTGACGGATTGACCGGCGGAAGGCCGGCGTTCGTCGGGCGGAAGGCAGGCGGCGGGATGATGGGCCGCCCCCCTGCAGGAGGGAACTGGCGCGGTGCCGTCGGTCGACCCCCAGGCATCGCCACTGCTGGCGGGGCCACCGTCGGCCGTGGCAGCACCGGTGGCGCCGCCGGGTGCGCCGGGGCAGCTGTCGGCGCCCCGTCCGCTACAGGGGCCTCCGGCTCCGCTGGCAGCGATGGCCGGGGCGCCGTGATCTCCTCGGGGGGCACCGCCGCCGGCTTGATCTGCGGCATCACCAGAGGGGCGACTGCTGCCGCAGGCGCTGGTGCTGTCGGCTCAACCGCCGGGACGGGAGGCGCACTGGCGGCCACCGCCGCAATTGGCGGCTCGGCTCGGGCGGCAGGCATCGCCCCCATCGGCCGGGTGACGGGGAAAATGGCCGAGCAGACCTTGCATCGGGCCCGGACGCCAGCCTCGGGGACCTTGGCGGGGTCCACCCGGTAGATGGTCGTGCAGGAAGGACAGGAAACGTTCATTCGTCCCCCTAGCGCGCTGTGCCCGGACGACGCTCGCCGGGCTCTTCGGTGTCGGTCTGTTGCCGGCGGTCAACCACGAAAACCGAGCCGGGCAGCGACTTCGCGTAGCTCTTCATCTCCGTTGCCAGCTCACTCACTTGGGCCGGATGGGTAAATGTCCGGTTTCGGTTAGTCACAATCCCGATGGAAAGTGTCATCAGCGGAACCCGGTGCAGTTGGCCCCGGCGGTCCTTGCCGAAGAAGTAGCCCGCCCGTCGGTCCTGCTCATTGTACTGCAGCGGGACCAAGGTGTCGAAGACCGAGATGATCTCGGTACAGATTTCGTTGGCCGCATCGAGCGGCACCACGAAGAGAAAGTCATCCCCGCCGATGTGGCCCACAAAGCCGCGGGTGTCGAGCAGCCCCTTCACCACGTCGTGCAGGATCCGGGACAGAATGTAAATAACCCGATCCCCGTCATAATAGCTGTACCGGTCGTTGAACTCCTTGAAGTGATCAAGATCAGCGTAGCAGACCGCGAACTCGCCACCGCCATCCAGCTGCCGGCGGATGGCCCGCTCGATCTCGGTCGTTCCCGGCAACCGGGTCGAGGGATGCACCGACACGTCGCGTTCCGTCCGGGTCAGGATGGCATCAATCCGTGCCCGTTGCTCGGCGGCCGAGAAGAGGCTGGTGACCACCTCATCCGTGCCGGCCGCAAACCAGCTCTCCACCTGCGCCGTGTCATGCTGTTCGGCGAGCATCACGACCGGCACGATCGCCGTGAACGGATCGCTCTTCAGCTGGCGCACCAGCGCCACTCCACCGGCGCCGGTCCGGTCGGCGTCGACGAACAGGAAACAGGGAAAGCCTCGCAGGATGATACTGTGGATTTCTGCCGCATCCGCCAGTGGCAGGAGTGGCAGATTCCCCGTCTCGGCCCAGGTACGGACCAGATCGGGCACGGGGTGCGCGGCCGGCGCATAAAACAGGACCGTCGGGCGGGTGCGCACCCTAGGGCTCCACTGAAATTCGTAAGCGGATGACTGAAAGCAACTTACGGACTCCCCTTTCGCCTGTCAAACGAAGAACATCGCGATGGCGATCATGGCGTACAGCGCCAGTAGCTGGACCCCCTCGAACCAGTGCGATTCCCCGTCCAGTGTCACGATCGCCGTCAGGATCGTCGCAAGCCCCATCGCCACGACTTCCATCGGGCTGAAAACAAGATTCATGTAGCTGCCCGTCGCCGACGGGCCCATCAGGGCGCCGACCAGAACGAGGATGGGCGCGATGAGCAGGGCGACCTGCGCACTGGATCCCATCGCGATCTGCAGCGCCAGATCGAACTTGCCCTTCCGGGCCACGACGATCGCGGTCGCATGTTCCGCCGCATTGCCGATGATCGGAATGACGATCAGGCCGAGGAAGGCTTCTGATATCCAGCTCGACCCGGCGGTCAGGCCTTCAACCGCGTGGACCAGGATCTCCGACTCGATGGCGACGCCAACCGTGGCGATGGCCAGGACTCCGATCGCAAGCGGAACGCTCCACAACACCCCTTCCGTCGGGTGGGGCTCGCTGCCAAAGAGCCGCTTGTGAGTCTTGAGCGAAAAGAGCAGCGAGCAGGCGTAGGTCAGCGCCAGCACGATGGCGACCGATTCCGAGAGATGAAGCTCGAGAATGGAACCTGCGTCCGGGTGAAGACTGTGAAAGAGCGAGGGAAACACCAGCCCGGCGACCGCCAGGGACATCATCCCCGCGCTCATTCCCACCGCGGTGCGATTCAGCTTGATCAGGGGCCGGTTGAATCCGCCGGCGAGCAGCGAGAGGCCGAGGATCAGCAGCAGGTTGCCGATGATACTGCCGGTGATCGACGCCTTGACCAGGTCCACCAGTCCCGCCTGCAGGGCCACGATGGCAATAATCAACTCGGCGGCGTTCCCGAACGTCGCATTCAATAGCCCGCCGAGGGTCGGCCCAGTGCGGGAGGACAGATGTTCTGTCGCCTCCCCCATGTAGCCGGCAAGGGGCAGTACCGCCAGGCACGCGGTCGAAAAGACGACCCACGGGGCGAAGGTGCCGGTGGAATTGAAGTAGAGGCTCAGCGGTATCGCCACCAGCGGAAGCTTCCGCCACGTCAGGAACGGCTCATGCACAGGAGCGATCCTGGGCCCGGCGCCCGCACCACGCCGCTCTGGCACCGGCCCGCGGGTGGGGAGCTGCTCCAGCAGGCTGACCGCGAGGTCCGGCGTCTCGACCCGGCCCCGGCGCTCTTCCCGCGGAGGCTTGGGCGCCTTCTCCGGGCGGGGCGACTGCTCCTGCTTCTGCGCCTTCTCCCGCTTGGGTTGCCGCCCATTCGGTTCACCCCGGGGAGCCGTGGCCGCGCGCTCCTCCTGGTCAGGCCGTTCCGGCTTGGGTGGGCGCTCCGGCGCCGGTGCCCGCTGAGGTGCGGTGATCCCAAGGGCCTCACGCACCTTGGCCACCGGCACACCGACATCCCCGAGGCTCGCAGCAATGACTCCCCGCCCGTCACCGAGCAGCGCCGAGAGGAGGTGCTGCGCGTTCGGCTCACCGCCGGCGGTAAGCTTGGCGAGATCGAGCGCCTTCCGCGCCCCGGAGCGAATCGACAGCTCCTCCGCATTGGCGGGAGCACCTCTGCCCTGCGGACTGCGCTGTTCGACCCGCTCTCGCAGGCGCTCCGCGGTCGTGTCAAATGCACCCAGCACCGTGTTGACCGTCGGGTCGTTCCGGGAGAGCAGCGCCAGAAAGAGGTGCTCGCTCCCGATGTAGTCATGCTGCAGCCGAACCGCTTCCGCCCGCGCCTCTGCCAGGAGATCGGTCACAGCGGCGTCGCCTCATCGATGAGCATGATCGGGATGCCATCATCGACGGCGTACACCAGGCGACAGGCCTGGCAGACCAGCGATTCGGGCGCGGTGCGATACTCGAGATCGCCCTTGCACTTGGGACAGACCAGGATCTCTAGCAGCTCGGGAGACAGCGTCATGATCGTTTCGCGAATCCTGTCCTAGACCTCAGGGGGAGTCGAAGGCGCCCGCCGGCGGGC
>JAWXBX010000354.1:0-5549 GCA_034440415.1 Gemmatimonadota bacterium
GAACGCTGAACGCTGAACGCTGAACGCTGAACGCTGAACGCTGAACGCTGAACGCTGACTGCTCACGGCCCATGCATCTCCTCACGCCCCGCATCCTCATCGCCGACGACCTGGCCGATGTGCTCCAGGCGCTGCGGCTGCTGCTCAAGGGCGAAGGCTTCACCGTCGAGACCACCAGCTCGCCTGGCGGCGTGCTGGCCGCGCTGGAGCGGAGCGACTTCGACGTCCTGCTGATGGATCTCAACTACACCCGCGACACCACCTCCGGCATGGAGGGTTTCGACCTGCTGAGCAGAATCCGGCTGCTCGATGCCATGCTGCCGGTTGTGGTCATGACCGCGTTCGGCAGTGTCGAGGGGGCGGTCGAGGCGATGCGTCGGGGCGCGCGCGACTACCTCGAGAAGCCGTGGGACAACACCCGGCTCGTCGCGGTGCTCAACACCCAGGTGGAACTGGGCCGGGCGCTCCGGCGCAGCCAGCGGCTGGAAAGCGAGAACCAGACCCTCCGGCACGACGGCCTGCCGCCGCTGGTGGCGGAGTCGGCGGCGATGCGGCAAGTCGCCCGGCTGATGGAGAAGGTGGCGCCGTCGGACGCCAACGCGCTGATCACCGGCGAGCATGGTGTCGGCAAGGAGGTCGCCGCCTGCTGGCTGCACGCCGCCTCGCTCCGGGCGACCAGGCCGATGATCACGGTGAATGTCGGCGGCCTCCCTGAGGGGGTGTTCGAGAGCGAGCTCTTCGGCCATCTGAAGGGCGCCTTCACCGACGCCAAGGCTGATCGGATGGGCCGTTTCGAGCTGGCCGACGGTGGCACCCTCTTCCTCGATGAGATCACCAACATCACCCTGGCACAGCAGGCCCGGCTGCTGCGGGTGCTGCAGTCGGGGCAGCTCGAACGGGTCGGTTCCTCCAAGACCCGCCAGGTTGATGTGCGCGTCGTTTCGGCGACGAACGCCGATGTGCGGGCCGAGGTGGCGGCGGGCCGGTTTCGTGAGGATCTGCTCTATCGGCTCAATACCGTCGAGATCCGCATTCCGCCGCTCCGCGACCGGCGCGAGGATCTCGCCCCGCTCGCCGCCCAGTTCCTGCACCGTCACGCCACCCGCTACCGCAAGGCAATCAGCGGTTTTAATCCCGATGCCATGGAGGCGCTGCTGCGCTACGGCTGGCCCGGCAACGTGCGCGAGCTGGAGCACACCATCGAACGCGCCGTCCTGCTGGTGGATGGCGCCGAAATCCGGCCGGCGGATCTTTCGCTCTCACCTCCTGGCGATGCGGCGGCACGACTCGACCAGATGACGCTGGAAGAGGTGGAAGGGGTGCTGGTCCGGAAGGCGCTGGCCCGCACCGGCGGCAATGTCTCCGAGGCGGCCAAGGCGCTCGGGCTCTCCCGCAGCGCGATGTACCGGAGACTCGAGCGACATGGGTTGTGAGGCGCTCCGGCGCTCCCGATGACATCACATCCTCGCCGGGTTCTCGGCCTCGCCGTCGGCACCACGCTGCCGGGGACCGCGCTCGGATTGTACCTGCTCTGGCGCGGCGATTTCACATCCCGGGCGCAGTGGACCGTCACCGTCGTCATCGTCCTCGTGCTGCTGCTGGGCCTGAGCGCGCTGCATGAGCGCATCATCCGCCCGCTGCAGACGCTCTCGAATGTGCTTGCCGCCCTGCGGGAGGGCGACTACAGCCTGCGCGCCCGGCGGGCCGATGCCACCGACGACCTCGGCCTGGTCTACCTCGAGGCCAATGCGCTGGCGGAAACGCTGCGCGGCCAGCGGCTCGGGGCGCTGGAGGCGGTGGCGCTGCTGCGCACCGTCATGGCGGAACTCGACGCGGCGATCTTCGCCTTTGACGCCGATGGCACCCTGCGACTGGTGAATCGCGGGGGTGAAAGGTTTGTGCATCACGCCGGCGACCGGCTGCTCGGACGCACCGCCGAGGAGCTGGGACTGGCCGACTGCCTCCTGGGCGAGACCCCGCGAGTGCTGGAGCAGGCCGGAGCCGCGGCGACGCGGTGGGAGCTGCGTCGCACCAGCTTCCGGCAGGATGGCCGGGCCCACCAGCTCGTCGTGCTCACCGATGTCAGCCGCACCCTGCAGGCGGAGGAGCGGCAGGCCTGGCGCCGCCTCATCCGCGTGCTCTCCCATGAGATCAACAACTCTCTCGCGCCGATACGCTCGCTCGCTGGCACACTGCGGGGCATCCTCGAACGTGCGCCCAGAGGGGCCGACGCCGAGCAGGATCTGCGGCAGGGGCTGGGGATCATCGAGCAGCGCGCCGATGGACTGGGACGCTTCATGGCTGCCTATGCCCAGCTCGCGCGGCTGCCCCGGCCGCGGCTGGCCCCGGTCGTCGTCGACCAGTGGGTGCGACGGGTGGTGGCGCTGGATCAGCGCCTGCCCATCGAGGTCGTGCCCGGGCCGGCGATCAGCGTCACCGCCGACGGCGATCAGCTCGACCAGCTGCTGATCAATCTCATCCGCAATGCGGCGGATGCGGTGGCCGACACGGCGGGGAAGGTCAGGGTGGGATGGGTCGAGGCCCGCAGCGGGGTCGAGCTGTGGGTGGAGGATGAGGGGCGAGGACTGGCGGAGACGGCGAATCTCCTCGTGCCGTTCTATACCACCAAGCCGGGGGGGTCGGGGATTGGGCTCGCGCTCTCGCGCCAGATCGCGGAAGCCCATGGCGGGGGGCTGTGGCTGGAGAATCGCACCGATGGCACCGGGTGCCGGGCGCGGTTCTGGCTGCCGCGGGCCAGGCCGGGGCGCTGACTTCCTCAGGTCGCAGGTCAGAAGGGCCGCCTCCGGGCACGTACAATGCTGTGGGTGTCACCTATCCCCGAACCACGGGCCGGTTCCTCCCGCTGGTTTGACAGCGGCAAAAGCAGCCGATACGTTCGATTAGACATTCTCACACCAATTCCGGGTCCCTTTGGCTGAATCCGCCGTTTCGCGGGGGCAGGTCCGCTCCGCTCTGGTGTCGCGCCTCTGGCGCTCGGCTCGCGTGGTCTTTGCCGCCACGCTGCTGACGACCTGCGGCACCGATACCGCCATCGGGCCCGGCATTCCCGCCCAATCCTCCGTGGACCTCGCCGGCCTGCTCCGGGCCGGCGGCCCGATTCCCATCCCCATTGATACGGTTCTGGTTGAACTGCGGCGGCTCACCGACTCGTCTGTCGCATTTTCCCAGCAGGTGGATGTCGCGCGGTTCCAGCAGCAGGGCAATGATCTCATCCTGAGCATTGCCCTGGCGCTGCGTACCACGCCGGAACAGTTCTACCTCTACGCCGAGGCGCGTGGCGGCGGCGTGGTCTATTACACCGTGCGATCGACTGTGACGGCCGCGGCGGGGCAATCAACCCAGTCGCCATCGCTTATCCCCACGTATGTCGGTCCGGGCAGCACCGCGGACAGCGTCGTGCTCACCCTCGTGCCCAGTTCGGTCGCGCCGGGCGACAGCGCGCTCGCAACGGCGGTGGTTTTCGATAATGATGCCCCGGTGGCAGGCGCGCCGGTCGGGATCGTGCCGGCGGACACGGTCACGGTTCGGCGGCGTGAGGTCGGTGTGAACAGCGTCTGGCTGGTCGCCCCCGCCACCGGCTCGGGAAGCACGCCGGTCACGGCGACCACGCCCACCGGCCTGATTGCGTTCGGACAGTTTGATTGGGCCGCGAGCGCTCCCGTTTCCTACGTCACCGTGCTGCCCCTGGCCCAGAGCCTCGCTCCCACCCAGACGCTGCAGTACTCCGCGATTCCGTACGACGCGCTCGACAATATCCTCACCGGCCTGCCCGTCAGCTGGACCTCGAGCAATCTGGCGGCGGCGACGGTATCGCCGACTGGTCTGGTGACCGCAGTCGCGGTGGGCAGCAGCACGATCACCGCTACCATTGGCGGGGCGGCGGGCACCAGCCTGCTGACGGTGGCGACGGCCGGTTCCGGGCCGGGGTCGGTCGTGGCCGCGAGCGCCACCAGCCAGGGTGTCACGGTGAATCAGCTGGTGGCGGCCCTGCCCGCAGTGCTGGTCAGCGACTCGGCCAGTCAGCCGTTGGCCGGCGTGGCAGTGACATTCGCAGTTACGGCTGGGGGCGGGAGCATCACCGGCGGGACCGCGACGACCAACGCCGCCGGCCTCGCGACCCTCGGCAGCTGGCGGGCGGGGCAGACGGCCGGCGCCAACACAGTCACGGCGACGGTGACCGGCCTGCCTCCAGTGGCATTTACAGCGACGGGCGCGCCGACCGCGGTGCTCTCGCTGGCCAAGATTTCCGGCGATGCCCAGAGTGACACGGCGGGCCGCACCCTGCCGCTCCCGCTGGTGGCGGAAGCGCGTGACAGCTTCAACAACGTGGTGCCGGCGGCCGTGGTCACCTGGACCACGACCGATGGCAGCCTCACGCCGCTGGTGGATACCACCGACGCGCTGGGCCTGACCCAGGCATCGTGGACTCTTGGCTTCGCGGTGCCGAACCCGACCGCGACCGCCACGCTCGGCACGCATACAGCGGTGTTCAATGCCGCGACCATCTTCCTGACGCCGAGCATCCTGCTGACCTGGCAGAACACGCCGCCTGGCGTCGGTGTCGGACTGGCGGCGCAGGTGAGAATCCAGCTGACCCAGCCGGCCCCCGTTGGCGGCGTTACCATCAACCTGGTCAGTGCCAACTCGAGCCTCTTCACGGTCGCGCAGGCCACGCGGTTCATCGCCGCCGGCCAGACGGTCGACAGCGTGGCGGTGAACGGTATCGCGGTCGGCACCGCCAACCTGGACGCGACCGGGAGCGGCTACACCGCCGGCGCCCTCTCAGTTACGGTGGAGGATCGTTCGATCAGCGTGCCAGTTACGCTCAGCATTGCCTACGGAATCACGTCACCGGCGCTGCCGATCCAGTTGGCGACCAACGCGCCGGCCGGCGGGGTGACGCTTAACGTGGTGAGCAGCAACCCGGCCGCTGTTGGGGTGCAGGCACCGACGGTTACCATCCCCGCCGGGCAGAAGACTGCCAACGTGACCCTGATTGGCGTGCTACCCGGGACGGCCACGGTGAGTGTGAGTGGCGCCGGCTATATCACCGCCAATACCGCGGTTACAACTGCCGCCTCCCTGGTGGGAATTCCAGCCTCCATCACGATCGATGCATCCTTCGGCACGACCCTGACGGTGCAGTTCACCAGCAGCGGCTCCGCAATCGCGGCACCGGCGCCGGGCGTGCTGGTATCACTGATTCCAGCCGACTCCGGCTGTGTCGCGGCTGTGAGCCCGAAATTGATCCCGACCGGTCTCGCCACCATCACGAGTGCCATCAGCTATGGTGGTTCGACCACGCTGCCATGCAGTACGCAGCTGATCCTGAGCGCGCCAAACGTCACCCCGGATACGGTGCCAGTCACGGTGAACCCCACGCCCGGCATCACGCTGTACCCGGCGACGGTAGGGAGCGGGTTGCAGGAGTCGATCTACGGCTACCTGGGGGCGACCAACCACGGCGGAGTGAATGTCACGCTGACGAGCTCGGATCCGGCGCTGCTGCTGCTGGCGCCCAACGCGAC
>JAWXBX010000355.1:0-2728 GCA_034440415.1 Gemmatimonadota bacterium
CCGCCTTACCTTTCCCCCGTGTCCTCCCCCCGCATCCTCCTGGTCCGCTTCAGCTCGCTCGGCGACGTGCTGCTCATGACGCCGCTGATCCGGGCCTTGCGGGGCCGGCATCCGGCCGCCACACTCACCGCAGTGACCAAGGAGATCTGGGCCCCGCTGCTCTCGGCCAATCCCCACCTCGATGAAGTGGTGACGATCACCGCCGCGGACTCGGTGGTGGGGCTCGCCCGCGGGCTTCGGGGCGCCAGCTACAGCCACCGCCTCGACCTGCACAGCAGCGCGCGGAGCCGCATGCTCCGGCTGCTCGTCCCGGGGCACTGGGACAGCTTCCGGACCCGCCGGCGCGAGCGGCGCACGCTGATCCGCCAGAAGCGTGACACCTATGGGATCCATGTCCCGGTCGCGGAACGCTACTTCGAGGCAGCCGCCGAACTGGACGTGCGCCCCGATGGCGGACCGGCCGAACTGTTCATCAGCCCGGCGGCGGAAGCGCGGGCCGACGCCTGGCTGGCGGCCCACCAGCTGGACGAGACGGCGCCGCTGGTGGCCCTCGCCCCCGGCGCGGCCCATGCGACCAAGCGGTGGCCGCTGGCCCACTGGCGCGCCCTCGCCGCCCACCTCGGCCAGGCCGGCGTCTGTACGGTGGTGTTAGGCGACACGCGGGAGCGCGAAGCCGCCGCCTGCGTCGTTGCCGCCAGCGCGGGCAGTTCGGCCAGCGCCGCCGGCGACCTCGACCTGCAGGCGAGTGGCGCCCTCCTCCGCCGCTGCCGGGTGCTGGTCTCGGGCGACACCGGCCCGATGCACCTCGCCACGGCCGTGGCGACGCCGGTCGTCGCCCTGTTCGGGCCAACCGTCGAACTGTTCGGGTTCTTTCCGTACCAGGCCCGCGCGACGGTCATCGAACGGTCGCTGACCTGCCGCCCGTGCAGCAGCAAGGGCGGGCCACACTGCCCGCTGGGACATCAGCGCTGCCTGACTGAGATCCTGCCCGACGAAGTCATGGCCCGGACCCTGGAGTGGTGCCGATGAGCGGAGCCGATGCCGCCGCACTGGAGCTGATGGGCCTGCTGCCCCGCACCGGCCGCGGGCCCAAGCGCGAGGGGCTCTATGCCCTGTGGCTGACACTGCGGATCGCCCAGGACATGCTGCTCGATCCGCCGCTGCCCGAACGCGCCATGCGTCGGCGCCTCGCCGCCCTGGAGCATCGGCTTACCAGCCTCACGGTCCCGCCGCCGCTGCGCCGGGCGCTCCACGCCGCGCTGGTGCATCTGCGTGACGCCGGTGGCCCTGCCGTCGCCCTCGTCCTCACCGCGCTGGTCGCCCCGGTGCGCGAGACCATCGGGGGCGAGGCCGCCGACGCGGTGCTGCGTGCCGGCCGAGCCGCGCGGCAGGCTCCCGCCCCGGCCCGCTGACCTCCGCATCCGCCTATCTTCCGACCCATGCGGCCCAGCAATCTTCCCCCCGCGGATCGTCAGCCATCGGTCGCCGAGTCGGTCGTGGCCCGGATGGATTCACGCCTGGCGGCGGGCTCCATCGGCGATACCGTCCCGACCGGCTTTCCCTCCCTCGACCAGCTGCTGGGCGGCGGCATCCGGCGCCAGGACCTGGTCGTGCTCGGCGGCGATGTCGGCAGCGGGAAGTCGAGCCTCGCGCTCGCGATCGCGCTCCGCGCCGCCCGCCTTGGCACCCCGGTCACGCTGCTGTCGGGCGAGATGTCGGAAGAGCGGCTCACGGAGCGGGTGCTGGCACTGGATGGCCGGGTGTCGGTCGATGTGCTGCGGAGCGGGGCGCTCGATGACGTGAGTCGCGCCGCCATCGGCGCGGCGGCGCTCCGACTGCGGGACCTGCCGCTGCATTTCCGGCCACTCACCGGCGAGCAGTTCGGCGAGGTCGCCGCTGCGCTCGACACCGTCCCGCGCCGGGGGCTGCTGGTGCTGGACGACCTGCAGATGACGGCGGGGCCCGGACCGGCGGAAACGACCGAGGAACGGCTGGCCCAGGTGGTGCGGGCGCTCAAGTCTCTCGCCCTCGAACGGGAAGTCGCCATCCTCGCCGTCGCCCAACTGCCGCGGTTTCATCCCGGACGGCGCGATCCCCGCCCCCAGCTCGAAGACCTGGGCGGGTTGGGCGTGGTCAAGCAGACGGCGGATGTGGTGTTGGCGCTGTACCGGGAGGAGATGTACCGGCCCGGTTCCGGCGTGGATGGGGCGGTGGAATTGATCGTCGCGAAGAACCGCAACGGCCCCACCGGCTACCTCGATCTCTACTTCTACCGCCACTGGCTCCGGTTTGAGGACATGCTGGATCCGGACCGCTGAGGCACTGGCCGGACCGCGCTACTCGCCTGCTTTGGCGCCGGCGATATCAACGAAGCTGCCCCCCGCACCATCCGCCGTCCGCACCGTCACCCAGAGCGACGGTCCAGCCTGCTCCGCGTAGAACGAGATCACCCCATCCGCCGACGTCACGTCGCTGACCAGACTCCAGGGCGGGCGGCTGAGGACGTTGCGGTAATAGTCGGCGACGTCGGTCGGCGAGTCGGTGCTGCGGAAGCGCAGCTTGAGGGCATCGTCGCCACCCTCCTTCGAGATCAGGTCCCCCGCAGGCGGCAGGGGCAGATTCGGAATCGCCTCGGAGATATCCACCTGCTTCTTCGGTTCGCTGCAGGCGGCGAGGGCAAGCGTCAGGACGAGCGGGCGGAGGAGTCGCATGGGGCGGGAGCTTAGCG
>JAWXBX010000356.1:0-3103 GCA_034440415.1 Gemmatimonadota bacterium
CGGCTGGAAGCCATCGGCGAGCAACTGGATGGCGGCAACACCATAATCCGGCGCATCCGCCACCAGGATAAGCCGATCGCTAGCACGAGGTTGATCCGCGAGTGGAAGGGGGTTGAGCACACCGTGACCGTGCTCGCCAACGGCTACGACTGGCAGGGCCGACCGTACCAGTCTCTCTCAGCCGTCGCCCGCGCCATCACGGGCACGCGTTGGAATGGCTGGACGTTCTTCGGCATGAAGAATCATCGGGGGGTGGCATGAGCAAGAAACTCGCGGCCACCGCGACGGTGCGCAAAATCCGCTGCGCCATCTACACCCGCAAGAGCACGGACGAGGGGCTCGACAAGGAGTTCAATACGCTCGACGCCCAGCGCGATGCCGGCGCCGCCTATATCGCCAGCCAGCGCCAGGAGGGCTGGATCGAGGTCCCGGACTACTACGACGACGGCGGTTACTCGGGCGGTACCCTGGAGCGACCGGCACTGAAGCGGCTTCTGGCCGACATCGAGCAAGGGCGGATCGATGTCATTGTTGTTCATAAGATTGACAGGCTCAGCCGCTCGCTGATGGACTTCGCGAAGCTCGTCGAGACCATGGAGGCACACGGCGTCACGTTTGTGAGTGTCACTCAGGCATTTAACACAACGACCTCGATGGGCCGGCTGACGCTGAACATCCTGCTCAGCTTTGCCCAGTTCGAACGCGAATTGATTGGCGAGAGAATCCGGGACAAGTTCGCCGCCTCCCGCGCCCGCGGCATGTGGATGGGCGGCAAGGTACCGCTTGGCTACCGGGTCGAGAACCGCAAGCTGCTGGTGGTAGAGGCTGAGGCGCGCCAGGTCCGGGCAATCTTCGAGCGGTTCGTGGTGCTGCGCTCGGCCACAAAGCTGGCCCAGGAACTGCGGCAGCAGGGCGTCCTGTCCAAGACCCGGGCGCCGATCGATAAGGGCTACCTGTACCGGCTGGTGGCCAACCAGACGTATCTCGGCGAGGCGACGCACAAGGGCAAGGTCTATCCCGGCGAGCACACAGCCATCGTCCCGCGGGATCTGTGGGACCGGGTGCACGCCGTCATGCAGGTCAGCCCTCGGGTGCGTGCCAACCAGAACCGTGCGCAGTCGCCGGCGTTGCTCAAGGGCCTGATCTTCGGCCTGGACGGGCGGGCGCTGTCGCCGACGCACACGCGCAAGGGCGGCAAGCAATACCGCTACTACGTGGCGCAGGCGGTGCTGAAGGACCAGGATGTGCACCCGGACATCGTGCGCCGCATCGCCGCGGCCGAGATCGAGCTTTTGGTACTGGCGCAGGTGCGGGCGCTGGTGCGCCAGCCGGAGGTGATCGTCGGCACGTGGAGGGCGGCCAGAGAGGAAACCCCGGACGTCACTGAGGCCGAGGTCCGAGAGGCGCTGGAGAACTTGGAGCCGATGTGGGAGGAGCTGTTCCCCGCGGAGCAGGCGCGGCTGGTGCAACTGCTGGTAGAGCGGGTGACGATCGGGCCGACCGGGGCGGACATCAAGCTGCGGGTGGAGGGGCTGTCGAGCCTGGTCCGTGATCTGCGCGGGACGCCGGCAGTGAAGGAGGCGGCGTGATGGCGGACACGGTCACGGTGCGGGTGCCGCTCGCTATCCGCAAGCGTGGTGGGCGGAAGGTGATAGTGTCGCCGGACGGGTCCGTGTTGCCGGGCGCCCCGCGTCAGGTGATGACCACCGCCGATCCATCGCTGCTCAAAGCGCTGGGGCGGGCGTTCCGGTGGAAGCGGCTGCTGGACGACGGCACCTTCGCCTCCGTCTCCGAGATCGCGCGGGCGGAAAGGCTCGATCGGACCTACGTGGGGGACATCCTTCGGTTGACCCTGCTAGCGCCGGAGATTGTGGAGGCGATCGTGGACGGGCGGCAGGGGGAGGGAATGACGCTGCCTTCTCTGCTTAAGGCTATGCCCGCCGAATGGGAAACGCAGCGCGTCAACCTCAACATCAGACCGTGCCGTCAGCCACCAGCGTTGGTCCATCCAAGCTGCCGCATCTCGTGAGCATGGATAGTTCGGATTGATCGGCAGCCATACGCCCGTCAATTTCGCCGCAGTAGTAGCCTCTTGTGACACCCCAAACGTTGCGTCGCGCAGCTCCCTCAGCGCCCGCGCCTCGGTCTCGAGCCGTCGCACTTCGTCATCCAGCTTGGCAACATGAAGCGATTGGTCGCGACTCCAGCCAATTGCAGCGAGCTCCCGCCGGAGGTGATGCTCCGTGGCCGCCGAGATAGTGCGGTTCCTGACTTCGCGCTTGAGCGCTGCGATCAGGCCTCCAATGGCGTTCCCTGTCACAATGCACTGTTTCCTGAAATGCAGGTTAGCGATACCACATCGCCAACCCCGGTGCCTTCGGGTTTGGCTCGACGGCATGCCGGCTGGCGACCGCGTTTTCAGCTGTTATCGCTGCGGCCCATGCGGCCCGCGCAGACCATCCATGGATCGGCTAGGCCCAGCGCGTCTACCACGCATACTATCGTCGCCTAGGCCTCCCCAGCTATCCTAGCGCTGGCCGGAGGGGCCGAGCATTGTTCTGTAACCGCGCTGTTCGATATACCGGTCAAGGTCGGTGCCAAGATCGTCCCGCATGGCCGCTCGATCGTCCTCCAGATGGCAAAGGCAACATGGCGCAACGTGGTGGATCAGCAGGAGGTCGGGCGGAGGCTGCCGGGGGTGGTTACGAGACTCTGGTCGCCGCATGGTACTGCGTAAGGATACTACTCGGCCGTCTCGCCCATCCGCTATTCGATCTTCCAGCGGATACCCGATTTGTACGACTTGGTTCCCAGACGGATGAAAAGGTCGACGACGTAAACATCCTGACAAGTGACCATGGTACCCTCTTCGTCAACGTGAAGAGGTCGGTAGGCCTGACCACTGGTGAAGAGTCGCCCCTCGCGAAAACGATCGACCAATTTGTCCGGCAGTACAAGTCTGCTTCGGACCATACGTCCGAAGCCATCCGCGGCCGCGGGCTCGATCCGGCGCGGGATCGCTTCGTCCTGGCCACCCGAACCACTGTGCCAAGCAATATCAAAGGTGCCCTGACCCCTCAGCCATCCCCTCATTTCGGCTCAG
>JAWXBX010000357.1:0-8521 GCA_034440415.1 Gemmatimonadota bacterium
CGCTGCTCGTCGTCCGCCGTGCCCAGCGTCGCGATCACCAGGGCCTGCGTCTCGCCGCGCTGGAACAGCGCCGAACCGTGCACCCGGGGCAGCAGGCCCGCGTCGATGACGATCGGCCGGACGGTGTCGAGGTCCCGGCCGTCGACCCGCTCGCCCTTGGACAGCACCTGCGCCCGCATGACCTTGTACTCGACGTTCTCCAGCAGCCCGCCCAGCAGCTTGACGTGGTCGGGGAATTCGGCCGCGATGGCCTCCCGGGTCTTCGTCTTCACCGCTTCGGCGGCGGCGGCCCGTCCATGCTTGTCCTTCGCGTTGATCGCCTTGGCCATGTCGGCCTCGGCCAGCGCGGTGACGCGGGCGACCAGCTCCTTGGGCGCCTCGTCGGCGGTCCACGCCATCTTTTCCTTGGCGCCCTTGCCGGACACCTTGGCGGCGATCCCGAGCAGCTCGCGGATGCCCTTCTGGGCCACCTTGAGCGCCTCCAGCATTTCGGCCTCGGACACCTCGAGGGCACCGCCTTCGACCATCATGATCGAGTCGGCCAGACCGCTCACCGTCACGTCCAGCGCGGAGAACTCCAGCTGCTGAAAGGTCGGATTGAGAATCCAGTTGCCATCCACCCGGCCGACGCGCACCGCGGCGATCGGGCCGTCCCAGGGGACCTGGGACATCGACAGCGCCACCGAGGCGGCCACGATACCGAGCACGTCGGCGTCATTTTCCTGGTCGGCGGAGATCACGGTCACGAAGACCTGGACTTCGTTCTTGAAGCCCTCGGGGAACAGCGGGCGGATCGAACGGTCGACGCCGCGCGCGGCCAGGATCTCCTTGTCGCTCGGGCGCGTCTCCCGCTTGAGGAAGCCGCCGGGGAACTTGCCCGCCGCGTAGGTCTTCTCGCGATATTCCACCGTCAGCGGGAAGAAGGGAAGATGGGACTGGGTGCGCGAGACGGTCACCGCAGCGAGCACGGTGGTCTCCCCGAACTGCAGGTAGCAGGAGCCTGCGGCCTGCTTGGCGAAGCGACCAGTCTCGAGAATGAGCGGACGGCCGGCGAACTGCGTTTCAATGCGATGAGCGGTCACGACCTGATCCTGTGTCTGGGGGCCCTAAAAGGTTCAAGGGCGCCCCACCGGTGTGGCGGGACGCCCTGTCTCGAACACTGCAACTAGTGCCGCAGTCCGAGTTCTTCGAGCAGCGACCGGTAGGTGGTCAGGTCGTTGTTCTTGAGATAGCTGAGCAGCCGGCGACGGGTGCCGACCATCTTCAGCAGGCCGCGGCGACCGTGATGGTCCTTCGCGTGAGTGCGGAAATGGTCGGTGAGCGAGTTGATCCGCGTGGTGAGCAGCGCGACCTGCACCTTGGCCGACCCGGTGTCGGTTTCGTGCATCCGCTGCTTGGCGATGACCGCCTGCTTGTCAAAAGGCATGCGTAGTGTATCCTCTGAGCGCTGGTCTCGGGCCCATTGCCCGTCGACACGTATTCGCAAGTAGCATAACAAATTACTCGGCCACCCGCTACCGGGCAACCCCGTATGTCAGCTGCCGCCCCACTTCCCGGTACCCGCCTCGGCCCCTACACCCTCGAGCGGTTGCTCGGCCAAGGGGGGTTCGCCTGGGTCTTCGCCGGCCAGCGCGATGATGCCAAGTCGTTTGCTGTCAAGGTCTTGAAGCCACGATACGCGGCGGACCCCGCGTTCGAGAGCCGATTCCGGCAGGAGGCCGCATTCGCCGCCGAGCTGATCCACCCGAGCATCATCCACATCGAGGATGTGGGCGGCGAGAGCGGGCTGGCCTGGTTCACCATGGACCTCTACACCGACAGCGTGAGCCAGCGGCTGGCCGACGACGCGCTCATGCCCGAGGCGGAAGCGGTTCGTATCGCGCTGGGCGTCACTGAGGCCCTGGCCTTTGCCCACGGCCGCAACGTGATCCACCGGGACATCAAGCCGGACAACGTGCTCCTGGGGGAGGATGGCCGGGTCATCCTCTCCGACTTCGGCATCGCCCGGGTCGTCAGCGGCTATGTGGCGGCCACGGGGTTCATGATGACCATCGGTACACCCGCCTACATCTCGCCGGAACAGGCCCAGGGTCGTGCGGCTGACGGCCGATCGGATCTCTATTCGCTGGGTATCATGCTGTATCGGATGGTCGTCGGCGAGGTCCCGTTCCGGTCCCGCGACTGGTTCGAGCTGGCCCGGATGCACGTGGAAGAGCGGCCGGAACCACCCCGCGCGCGACGGCCGGAGATTTCCAAGCGGCTGGAGCGGATCATCCTTCGACTGCTCGCCAAACACCCGAACGACCGCCATGCCTCGGCCATTGCCCTCGCCGAAGATCTGGCGGACATGCAGGATCGGACCCGGCTCACAGCGGATCTGCCGGTCCCGGAGGGCTACCTGCGGGACTCGAAGGCCGTCCGGTCCGAGGAAGCTGACGACAAGAAATGGTGGAAGGTCTGGTAGCCGAGTCGGTCGGCCTACCGCGCCAGGAGCGTTGATTCCGCCGGCGTGATCGACTCGGTGACTCTGGTCTCGAGTCGGTAGACCGCCGGGCTGGCCCTGGTTTGGGCCCAGTAGCCGGTTTCAGTGGAGTCGAGTCGAAGGGCGAGCAGCGTCTGGCCGGCGGTGTCGGTGAGCGTGACGATCCGTTCCGCGGGATCGAAGCGAATTCCGGGAAGATCGGACGCGTGGGGAAAGCCCGCGGCACGCAGGTCTCCAAACAACGCCAGAAAGCGGATGACTCTCGTCGAGTCCGCCGCCCGGCCGCCGGAAAGCGTCCATCCCTTCCCGCTCCGACTGAGCTGGTAGGTGACCTTCCCTCGCGCCACCTGCACTCCCCCGACGGTGGCCGGGCGTATCCGTGCCAGTTGCCGGTCCCGCCATTCATCGGCCGGCTGACCGCTCAGCTCGGCAAACTGACCCCGCACCAGGTAGACCGTGGTGTCACCGACCCGGCGGAAATAGAAACCGTCGAGTTCGGGACCCCGGTTGCCCTGCCAGAGGTCGAGGCGCGTGGTCCCACCGCTCCGGAAGGTCAGGCGGTGACCGGTGGCGCTGTCGACACCCATCCGCTGGTGCGACGCCGCGCTCTGGGCGGTGAGCTCGCTGACGAAGGTGGAATCCGTCGCCGCGGCGAGAAACGCATCGATCGCGCGCTGCGAGGCGGGATTGCCGTTCACGGTCCACTCCATCCCGCGACGGACCAGATCGAGCGAATCCAGCGCCCGCACCAGCACCATCTGATCCACCGTGGCGGACGACAGCGCCGGCAGGACGAGGGCCTCCGCCCCGTCGGCGCCGGTCCGGCTCACGCTCCGCAGCAGGAGCCAGGAGGCGATCAGGACGGCGAAAACGATGGCGAGGCGCTTGAGCAGTATCGGGCTCACCGGGCGACCTCCGACGGCGGCGTGAGCGGGACCCATGGCCGCAGCGCCCGGCGCCGCCGCAGGAGGAGGCGGATCAGGCCCACCACCGCGATGAGAAGCGGAAGCAGGATGATGTTGGCGTATTTCACCCCGTCCTGCACGGCCTGACTGGTGAAGATCAATCGTGGCGGTCGACGATCACGGCTGCGAATGGAGATCAGCGCCTCGTCCTGCGCCAGCCAGTCGATGGCGTTGAGGGCAAAGGCGGCATTGTCGGGCGCACCACCGAGGTACCGATCGGTCGCGAACTCCATGTTGCCTACCAGAATGAGACGGCCTTTCGGCCCCGTGGAATCGTTCGCTGGCGGCTGGACCTGCACGCCCACCATCCGGGTCTTGAGGTCCACCGGAGGAAACTGGCGCTCCGGACTCAGATCGATATCGCCCTCCGCGATGCCGCCCGCCCGACTGGTGACCAGCACCGGCGTCACGCTTCCGGGTCGCGCGCCGGTGGTGTCGATCGAGCTGGCCCAGGGCAGAAACACCTCGCCCACCCCTTCCGTTACCGTACTCGCCGCGCCGGGGCGCACCCGGACCCAGAACGGATAGGCCTGGTACACCTTGCCGCCGTCCTCGGAGGGAATCGGGACGGTCTGGTTGGAGAGCATGTCGTAGACCAGGTCCGGCCGGACCTTCACGCCGAACAGTTTCGTCAGCGCATTCCAGACCGGCTCCCGCGCACTCGACTTTGGCGTCCGTCCAACGATCGGCGCTCCCGTCGTCATGATCAGTGCGCTGCCGCCACGGGCGAAGAACTGCTGCAGGCGCGTCGCCATCTCCGGGCTCAGGACATCCGGCTGCCCGACGACGATCAGGGTATTGATGGAGTCCGCCAGGGACGCGGGAGCATCGAGCGAGAGCGGCACGATGGTGTAGCTCTTCGCCAGCTCTTCCTGCACGGTGTTGAGGTTGCGGCCTTCGGTCCCCCACTCATCCATCGCCACGATGAGTCCGAGGACGGCCTTCCGCCCGCGGGTGAGTCCGCGGATGGCGGAGGCGAGACGATATTCGAGATCGCCCGTCTGGCGGACGAACGGAATGGCCTCGTGCGCATCGGCGTACTGCACCACCAGGCCGAGGAATCCTTCCTTTACCTGCAGCTCCGACTTGCCCACGACATTGAACTGCACCGGCGCGATGCCGAGGTTCTGCGCGTCCCGCTTGGCGTCCTCGTCGGTGGCGGGATCACGCTGGACGACGCGGATCTTGCCATCGCCGGCGGAGCGGAGATCGCTCAGGATGTCATCCAGGTCCCGCTTCATCAGGGCAACTTCCGCCGGCAGTTCGTCCGACGCGAAGAGCTTGATCGTGACGACGTCGTCCAGTCCGCGCACCAGTTGCTTCGTCGCCGCGGAGAGGGTGTAGGCCCCGCCGGGTGTCAGGTCGATCCGGCCACCGATGAAGCTGCCCAGCAGGTTGACCACGATGAGCGTTGCCACGATCAGCAGCACGCCGAGACGCAGGCGCCCGACGGCGGCGGTGCCGGTCGCCAGCTTGCGCCGCATCAGGGCGCCGAACGCCAGCGTGAGGAAGATGGCCGCCAGCGAGAGGAAGTAGACCACATCACGCAGGTCGACGACGCCACGGCCGATGCTGTCGAAGTGACTGAGCACACCGAGCCGGGCGGCGATGGTGCCGAGCTGCGGCGGGAGGCCAACGATGAGCGGGTTCAGCCCGACCAGGACCAGCACGAACATCACCGCGACCGCGACGATGAAGGCGGTGATCTGGCTGCGGGTGATGCACGACGCCCAGACGCCCACGCCGGCGAGGCCGGCGGCCAGCAGCAGCGCGCCGAGGTACTGGGCGGTGATCGAGCCCCACGCGAGCTCCGCCCCGAGCGAGAGGCCGAGCGGGATCATGAGGGAGAGGAGCAGGCCGGTCCACAGGAAGAGCGTGGCCCCGAGATACTTGCCGAGCAGAAGCTCGAGTTCGGTCAGCGGCTGCGACAGCAGGACTTCGAGCTGACCGCTCCGGCTGTCTTCCGCCAGCGTCCGCATGGCCACCGCCGGCACGAAGAAGAGCAGCAGCCAGGGCAGCGTATCCATCATCCCCCGCATGGAGGCGGAGTTGGTGAGGTACGCCTGACGGAAGAAGAGGAAGGCGTTGATCACCAGGAACACGACCAGCAGCACATAGCCCGCGGGGCTGTCGAACATCGCCTTCAGCTCCCGGCGTGCGATCGTCCAGGCGGCCTTCATGCGGCCTCCCCGGTCTGCGTCAGGGTGCGGAAGAGCGCTTCCAGGCTGCCCGCCTCCTGATGCAGCTCATACAGCACCCAGCCCGAGCGGGCCGCCAGCTGGAAGATCACCGGCCGAAGGTCCTCCGTCGCCGACGCAGTCAGGGTGAGGCGCACCCGACCCTCGCTCGAGGCGGACTCCGTCACCTGCGCCACGCCGGGCAGCGCCCCGATGCCACTCGCCACGCCCTGCCCCGCCGCTTCCACCACAATCGTCACCCGCCCACCGGCGCGGCCGAGCAGCTCCTCGACCGGACCGTCCGCCGCGATCCTGCCACGATTGATGATGAGCAGCCGCGAGGCGACGAATTGCACCTCGGAAAGGATATGGGTCGAGAGGATGACGGTCCGGTCCTGACCCAAGGCATTGATCAGCCGCCGGATCTCGACCCGCTGATTGGGATCCAGCCCCTCGGTCGGTTCATCCAGCACGAGCAGATCGGGCCGGTGCAGGATCGCGGCGGCCAGCCCGACCCGCTGGCGATACCCCTTGGACAGCTCACCGACAGGCCGGTGGTACACTGGCTCGATCCCGGTGGACATCACGGCTTCGTCCAGGCCGCTGGCCAGGGCGGTGCGACCCAGATCCCGCAGCCGACCGACGAACGCCAGATAGTCCGCCACCAGCATCTCGGTGTAGAGCGGGTTGTTTTCGGGCAGATAGCCCACCCGGCGCTTGGCCTCGAGACCAGCGTCCGCGAGGGGCACGCCGTCGAACAGGATCCGTCCGGCGTCGGGGTCATAGTACTGCGTGATCATGCGCATGGTGGTGGACTTCCCCGCCCCATTGGGTCCGAGAAATCCGACCACCTGGCCGCGGTCGACGGTGAAGCTCACGCCATCCACCGCGGTTACGCCGCCATAGCGCTTGGTGACTGATTCGAGTGCAAGCAGGGTCATGGGAGTAGCTGTCTGATGTGTCAGGCGATCATGCGCAGTGGGGTCCCGGGCCCGGCGCTCTCCGGAGCGCACGGCGTGGACAGAAGACCCATGCGGACGGATGTGCGGCGCATACCCGGCGTCACCCGCCGAACAGTCGCTGGAAGAAATCGCCGATCGTGCCCCAGTTGCGGGCGATGTCATTCTTGAACGCCAGGACCATCAGGCAGACGATCAGGACCAGGCCGAAGAGCGTGAGACGTTCGCGCAGCCGGAGCGAGAGCGGGCGGCGCAGGATCCCTTCAGCGAGCAGGAAGAGGAACTGTCCACCATCGAGCACCGGGACGGGGAGCAGGTTCAGCACCGCCAGATTCAGCGAGATGACCGCCATGATGTTCAGGAAGGTGTCGAGCCCCGCGCGGGCGGCCTGGCCGGCCACCTGGGCGATCATGATCGGTCCGCCGACCTCACTGCTGGAAATGCGCGCGGAGAGCAGACCCTGGACCGTGCGGAAGATGGTAAGCGTCGCCTCGAGCGTCGCTTCCAGTCCGGCACGGGGAATTTCCAGCCCGTGATACGGCGACCGCTGGAAGACCACGGCAGGCACGAGCGCGAGACCGATCTTGCCGACCACAACCCCGCCCTCGATCACGCTGTCCGGCGTCACCGTCAGGTCGAACCGTCCCCCCGCGCGCCCGACCCGAAACTGGATGGGTGTGCCCGCACTCGAGCGAATCAGCCCCAGAATCACCGACCGGGAGGTGGCCGGCGCTCCGTTGATCGCCAGCAGCGTATCGCCCACCGCAACGCCGGCCCGGGCCGCCGGCCGGCCGGCCTCGACCCGGTCGAAGACGGTCGGATGCTGCGGCTCGATGGAACCCATCAGCAATGCGCGTTCGCGCAGCGCGGCGGGATGGATCCTGACCTGCAAACGTCGCCCGTCCGCGAGGTCCACCGCGAAGGAGTCCCCCGCCGTCGTGGCCAGCCCGGCGAGCACATCGTTCCATGACGCGACCGGCTGGCCCCCGATGGCAGTGATGCGATCACCAGCCCGAAGGTCGCGCAGCGCCTCGGCGCCCGGCGGCAGGCTGTCCACGAGCACGCTTCCGACGGTGGTGACCGGATCGATCTGCCGGCCGTTGAGCGCGGCAAGGGCGGTGAACGCCAGGAGCGCGAACAGCGTGTTCATCGTCACGCCGGCGAGGATCACGACCATCCGTTTCCACACCGGCTGGGACTCGAACATCTCCGCATCCGGCACCGGCGCTTCAACCCGGCCGCCCTCCAGCGCGCTGCTCGTCACCTCTTCTTCCCGCGTCGCCATCTTCACGTAGCCGCCCAGCGGCAACCAGCAGATGGCGTATTCGGTGTGGCCCCGACGGAAGGAGAGCCACGGGATCGGGCTGCCCATGCCGACGGCGAATCGGTGCACCCGGATCCCGGCCCACTTGGCGGCGAGGAAGTGCCCCAGTTCGTGCACAAAGACCAGCACGCCGAGCACGACGAGCAGCGAGCCAACGGCCAGAAGGAAGTTCACGCCAGCACCTCACGTGCGTGCATCCGGGCCAGGCGATCGGCCGTGCGCACCGTTTCAAGATCATGCACCGGTTCGCCGCGGTGCGCATCCAGCACCCGCTCGATCGTGTCGGCGATCCGCCCGAAGGGAATCGCCCCGGCGAGAAACGCCGCCACGGCCTCTTCGTTGGCCGCGTTGAACGCGGCCGGCGTGGTCCCGCCGGCGCGTCCCGCCGCGACGCCCGCACCGAAGGCACGGAAAATCTCCCCGCGCAGCGGCTCGAACGTCAGCGATCCGATCGCGACCGGATCGAAGCGGCGGACCCCGGCATCGGGCAACCGGTCCGGGTGGGTCAGGGCGTAGAGGATCGGCAGCTCCATGGAGGGAAAGCCAAGCTGGGCGATGACGCTGCCGTCACAGAATTCGGCGAAGCCATGCACGATGCTCTGCGGATGCACGAC
>JAWXBX010000358.1:0-3407 GCA_034440415.1 Gemmatimonadota bacterium
CCCTGCCACCTGCCCTCTGCAACCTGCCCTCTGCCGCCCGCCAACTGTCTCCCCTAGCTTCCCCGCATGACCACCCCCGCCTCGCCGGCCGTCCGTGCGGCGCGCGCCATCCGCACCGCCCAGACCGGGCTGCTCATCAACGCCGTCCTCGCCAGCATCAAGCTCGTCGCCGGGATCGTCGGCAACGCCTATGTGCTGATCGCCGATGCGGTGGAGTCAACCGCGGATATCTTCTCGTCGCTCATCGTCTGGAGCGGGCTCCGGATCGCCATCCGCGATCCGGACGACGCCTATCCGTTCGGGTACGGCAAGGCAGAGCCGCTCGCCGCCGTCGTGGTCGCGCTCCTGCTGCTCGCCGCCGCCGCGGGTATTTCGGTCGAAGCGGTCCGGGAGATCCGCATCCCCCATCACACCCCGGCGCCCTTCACCCTGTTCGTGCTGGTAGGAGTCATCGCCGTCAAGGAGGTGCTCTTCCGTCGCGTGCTGGCCGTGAGCGAGGAAGTCTCCAGCACCGCGGTCAAGGCCGACGCCTGGCATCACCGGAGCGACGCCATCACCTCGGCGGCCGCCTTCATCGGCATCAGTGTCGCCCTGATCGGCGGACCTGGCTGGGAACAGGCGGACGACTGGGCCGCGCTCCTCGCCGCGCTAGTCATCGCGGTGAACGCCATCCGCCTCATGACACCCGCCATCCACGACCTCATGGACCGCAGCCCCGCCACCGAGTTGCTCGATGAGATCGCCGCCGCGGCCAGCGGCACCACCGACGTCCGTGCCATCGAAAAGCTCAAGGTCCGAAAGGTCGGGCTCAGCTACTTCGTTGATCTCCACGTCCAGGCCGACCCCACCCTCTCCCTGCACGAGGCCCACATCCTCAGCGGCCGGGTGAAGAGCGCCATCCGCCAGCGGGTACCCCTCGTGGCCGGGGTCCTCATTCACATGGAACCGCATAAGCTGTAACGTTATGATCCAATTGCCTCGGAATGGATCGATGCGAGAATGAATCAATTTCATGAAAACATCTGCAGGATAAGGAGTTACACTTCCGAATCGGGCGGCACCTAGCTTGCTTTTTAATGGGCCGACAGCACCAGTTCCACCGACCCGAAGAAGGAGTAACCCCATGATCCGCACCTCCCGTCTTTCAGCCCTGGTGGCCCTGACCGCACTCGCGGCGTGCAGCGGCACTTCGGCAGGTCCCAGCACCGGGACGCAGGTGACTTTCAACCTCGGCACCCGTGGCAACAGCCTCGGCGCGCTCCGGGGCGATACCCTGACCTCACCCAGCAACGACACGCTGGTGATCGATTCCGTCCAGCTGGTGCTGCGCGACATCAAGTTCCAGCGCACCAATGAGGATCTGTGCGACGTCGAGGACAGCCTCGAGTCCGGCTCCTCGCGGATGGCCTTCGCGCATGATGGCGACGGCAACGGCGGCACCAGCGATGACGACGGCAACGATGGCGAACATGATGGCTGCGAATCGTTCAACGCCGGCCCGTACCTGCTGGACCTGCCGCTCGGCGGGGGCGTGACGCGCGGCTTCAGCGTTGGAGTGGACACCGGCAGCTACGACCAGCTCCGGATCAAGATCCACAAGCCGGAAGACGACGGCGACGCAAAGGACGTGGCATTCGTCGCCGCGCATCCCGAGTTCAACAAGGTGAGCATCCGCGCGGTCGGTACCTTCAACGGCCAGCCGTTTGCCTTTGTCACCGATCTGAACGCCCAGCAGAGAATGGACCTCGTGCCGCCGGTTGTGGTGGCGGACTCGGTCACTAACGTCGACATTACCATCGACGTGGACCTGACCAGCTGGTTCAGCGATGGCGCCGGCGGGCTGGTCGATCCCAACACCGGCAACAAGGGCGGAGTGAACGACAATCTCGTCAATGACAACATCAGGGACTCGTTCCATGCTTTCCGCGATGAAGACCGCGATGGCCACGACGGGCCTGGTGACGAGGACTGATCGCACACGCCGGAATCCGGTCGCGGCAGTTCGGTAGCGGCGGGTCTCAGACCCGCCGCTACCGGATCACCCCGAACCGGTGCCCGGCAGAAATTGGAGCTGAGCACTGACCCCGACCACCTGGATGATTACCGCCGTGCGCCTCACGGACAGCTTTCGTACCACGATCGCCGACCTTGCGGCCGATCTCGGGGCCCAGCTCGTCGACTGGCGGCCAGGCGAAGGGGAACGGGCACCGGCCGGGAGCGCCTGTGTCCTGCTGATGGCCGGTGGATCGGAGAGTGCGGCCCTCGATGTGCTCGGCACGCTCCCGCCCGGTGGCCCGTCGCGATACATCGTCGGGGCCGGCGCAGATCATCGACTCGCGGCGGTGGCACTGCAGCGGGGCGCGCGCGACTACTTCGCACTGCCGGGTGATCTCGGCCTGTTGCGTCGATCGCTGGAGCGGGAGCGCCACGAGGCAAAAGGCCGGGATGCGGCGGCGACGTTCGCCGCCGAGGAGCGCAGGCTTACCGGCTTCGATGCCATCGTGGGCAGGAGTCCGGCGCTCCACCGCACCCTCGACCAGGCCCGGCGTGTGGCGAAGCACCGCGACGTCACCGTGCTGATCGGCGGCGAGACCGGCACCGGGAAGGAACTGCTCGCCCGCGCGTTGCACTACGACAGTCCGCGCGCCGCCGAGCCGTTCGTCGAGATCAACTGCGCCGCGATTCCGGCGAATCTGCTGGAGAGCGAGCTGTTCGGCCACGAGAAGGGCGCCTTCACCGGCGCGGTCAGTGCCAAGCCGGGCCTGATGGAGCTGGCGCATGGTGGCACGGTGTTTCTGGACGAAGTGGGCCATCTGCCGCTCGACCTGCAGCCCAAGCTGCTGCGGGCGCTGGAGAGCCACGAGATCCGCCGGGTGGGTGGGCAGCAGACCCGCAAGGTGGATGTGCGGGTGATCGGGGCGACGCATGTGGACCTGGCGGCTGCGGTCGCGCGCGGAGAGTTCCGCGAGGATCTCTTCTACCGCCTGAACGTCGTCGCGCTGACACTGCCGCCGCTCAGGGACCGTGGCGAGGACCTGGAGGTACTGGCCGAGTCGTTCCTGGCCCGGTTGGCCCAGCAGTACAGCCTGCCGCTGCCGGAACTCACTCCCGGCGTCCGGGCGGCGCTGCAGCAGCACAGTTGGCCGGGGAATGTGCGCGAGCTGCGCAATGTGATCGAGCGCGCACTGGTGCTCTCGCCGCCGGGCAGTTTCGAGCTGGTGGACCCACCGAGCCGCCGGGCGACGGCGGCGGAGAACCAGGGGCCGCTGCCCTTCCCGGCCACCCTGCGGCAAATCACCACCGCCGCAGTGGAGGCAACACTCAAGCTGGTGCATGGCAACAAGAGCGAAACTGCACGTCGGCTCGGTATTTCACGGCCCAGGCTGCAGCGGATTCTGGAAGGAAAG
>JAWXBX010000359.1:0-4394 GCA_034440415.1 Gemmatimonadota bacterium
ATCTCGAGGGGCCGCAGGCCCCCCGGACCAACATGGAAGGGCACGGCGAAGTCATCGTGCTCTCCTCGAACAATTACCTCGGGCTGATTACAGAGCCCGAGGTAATTGTTCGAGGAGAGCACGATGACTTCGCCGTGCCCTTCCATGTTGGTCCGGGGGGCCTGCGGCCCCTCGAGATAGAGCAGCTGCTTGTACACGCCATCGCGCCGGAAACCGTCGATCTCCCCGGCGATGCGCTGCGTGAAGGCGTCCATCATCGGCTGATCTCCAGGATGACTTTGCCCGCCGCCCCATCCTTGATGACCTGTACGGCGTCAGCAATCTGATCCAGCTGGAATCGATGAGTGATCACGGGGCGGGGATCGAACTGGCCGGCCCGCAGCAGGCGGAACATCTGCTGCCAGGTGTCGTACATCCGTCGGCCGGTGACGCCATAGAGCGTCAGTCCCTTGAAGATCACGTCGCGGGCAAAGTTGACCTCGGTCGTCACGCTCGGCGTGCCCAGGAAATTCACCCGGCCCGCGAGCCGGACGGCGCTGAACGCGGTCTGGTGTCCCGCCGGGTGGCCACTCATCTCGCAGACGAGATCGACCCCGTCGCCGCCGGTCAGCTCACGGCAGCGGGCGACGACATCATCGGTGGCGGGATTGAGGGTCACGTGCGCTCCCATCTGCCTCGCGATCTCCAGCCGCTTCGGATTGAGGTCGCTGGCAATCACCAGCGAGGCACCGGCCGCCCGAGCCACCCCGACGGCGAAACAGCCGATCGGTCCGCAGCCGAGGACGAGGACGGCGCTGCCCGGGACGTTGCCGCCCTCCAGGACGGTGTGGACGGCGTTGCCGGTCGGGTCCATGATCGCGCCGATTTCGGTCGGGATTCCATCGAGCTTCATCACATTCGAGGCGGGCATCGCGATGTACTCGGCGAACGCCCCGTCGCGATCCACCCCGATGATGCGGGTCCGGCGACAGACGTGGGAGTCGCCGGTGCGGCAGGGGAGGCAGTGGCCGCAGACGATGTGTCCCTCGGCGGTGACGCGGTCGGCCTCCTCCAGCAGGCCCTCGGTGCGCGCTTCCGCACCCAGCTCGACGATCTCTCCGGCAAACTCATGACCGATCACTACCGGCGGACGGAGGCGACCACTGGCCCAGGCATCCCACTCCCAGATATGCAGGTCGGTGCCGCAGACGCCCGCGTAATGCACCTTGATGAGGACATCGCTCGGCCCGCAGGTGGGCTTGGGCACGTCCCGGAGCACCATGCCGGGTCCGGGAGCGGTCTTGACGAGAGCGCGCATGAGTAGGTGGCAGTTGGCAGGTGGCAGACAGTGATTGATCAATCGGCTGTGGCAATTGCGGGGACTAACCTAATCCTCGACTCGTCGAACAGATACTCTCCCGCCACCTGCCACCTACAAGATCGACCGGGTCAGCCCGCCGTCGACGCTCAGGGCGGTTCCGGTGACGTAGCGGGCGGGGTCGGAGGCAAGAAAGAGCGCCACCGCAGCGAATTCATCGGGCACTCCGATGCGGCCGATCGGGACGGCGCGGCCCATCTCCTCGAGCACCGCGGCGGTGCTCCGTCCGGCAGCCGTGCCGCGCGTCTCGGCGAGATGCTGCAGGCGGTCGGTCCCGAAGTAGCCGGGGCAAAGCACGTTCACCGTGATCCCCGCCTGGGCGACTTCATCGGAGAGCGCCTTGGCGAAGCCGAGGACTCCGGCCCGGGCCGTGGTCGAGAGAATCAGCGACTGCGACGGCTGTTTGGCGGCGACGGAGGTGAGGCAGAGGATGCGGCCCCATCCCGCGGCCCGCATGTGCGGTACGGCCGCGCGACAGAGATGGACGGTCGACAGGAGGCTGATATCGATCGCCTGCTGCCAGGTCTCGGCGGTGTGGCTCTCGAACGGGCCGGCTGGGGGTCCGCCCGAGTTGCACAACAGGATATCGGGTCCCCCCATCGTCTCGTGCACCCGGGCGACAAGTGCGGTCAGAGCGGTGACATCGCTGACATCCGCCGGGAAGGGGAGGATCTGGGCGTCCGATCCCTGCGAATCCTTCCGGAGACGGTGCGCTGCCAGGTCGAGCTTGGCCGGGTCGCGGCTATTGAGTGCGACCTGCGCGCCTTCCGCGAGCAGTCGAGCGGCGATGGCGTAGCCGAGACCGCTCGAGCCGCCGCAGATCAGGGCAACGCGGCCAGTCAGGCCCAGGTCCATCGGGTCAGCCGGTCGCGTTGCGTGAGGCGGGGCGGGGCGCGGCGCGTTCAGCCACTTCGGGGGGCTTCCCCAGCAGCAGGCCGAAGGACCGTGCCGGGCGACGCTTCTCGAGGGGGAGGTTCTCGCGGGTCCACTCGCCGTAGTGCGAGAGGTAGGCATCTGGCGCGAGGGCGTGCTCGCTGGGGACGACCAGGTGGACGCCACCGGGTGCGGTGCGGTCCATCAGCTTGTGCAGGATCTCCCGGCGTGCGCTGGAGGGTTCCGGATCGAGGGTGCCGGTGTCCAGCACGACGAGGTGGACCTGCGGGCGCAGGTCATGCGGCAGCTGCCCGGTCGGGGTGACGTAGGTGACGCAATAGTGTCCCAGCGCTTCCTCGGCAACACGGGATTCGACCTGGTCCACGAGATTCATGTCCTGGCCGATAAAGGTCACTTCAACGTCGTGCGCGGCCAGGAGAAACGCGATCGGCGCGGCGTCCATGCCGATCACGAGCGCACTGTCCCCGGGTTCGAGGCGGGGCAGGAGCCGGCTCACCGGGCAGCGGCGGTCGATGCCCCAATGGGTCGGTTCGCGCTGGGCACTGCGGAGCTGGCGACAATGCTTGGCCCAGCGGGTATACGGCTGGAGCCCGAGGCGGCGGTGGATCAGGCGATCCACCCAATCGGTGAGCAGAACTTCGGTGAGCAGGAACTGTTCGCCCTGGGCGGTCTCCATCTCGGAGATGGCCATGTCGCCCAAATCCAGCAGTTCCCGGCGCGAGAGGTTGTTCTTGTAGCTCTCGATCCGCTGCAGGATGTACTCGTGGTACTGGTGATTGAGCGACGGCACCGCCCGGCCCCGGCGCTGCTCCCGGAGCTGTAGCGCGGGCAGCATGAGTGCGAACGCCTGCCTGGCATGAGCTTCCGAGAGGGCACAGTGGGGGGAACGCGTGCCTTCAAAGTCGTACCGCGAGGGAAGGCTGTCAACGGAGAAGCTGGCAGCGGGCGGGTGGCAGGTGACCGGGAGCGGGGAGCAGGGAGGAGCGTGGCAGGGGAATTGACTACCTCATGAAGCGGTCAGCACCGCACCTTTCAGGTAGCCGGTCTCGGGGATGGTGAGGATCTCGGGATGATCGATGCCCTGGCCGAGGAGCTGGACCAGTGTCAGGCGGCGACCACTGTCCTGGGCGGCGGACTCGAGCATGGCCAGGAACTCGGAGCGGTGGACGTGGAAGGAGCACGACGCGGTGAGCAGGCTGCCGCCGGGGGCGAGCAGGCGCATGGCGCGGAGGTTGATTTCCTTGTACCCGCGCAGCGCTTCCGGAGCGGTTGCCTTGCTCTTGGCAAATGCCGGCGGGTCCACGACAATCGTGTTGAATTGGCGGCGTTCGCGGTCCCACTGCCGCAGCTGCTCGAAGGCGTCGGCCGCGAGCCAGGTGATGTTGTCGCGCTGGTTCAGTCGCGCATTCTCGGCGCCGCGGGCGAGCGCCTCCGCGCTCGTGTCGAGGGCGGTGACGTGGCCGGCCCGGGTCGCCAGATGCAGCGCGAAACTGCCATGATAGGCGAAGCAGTCGAGCGCCTGGCCCCCAGGCACGGCGAGGGTGCCGGCCAGCAGACGATTCGGCCGCTGGTCGAGAAAGGCGCCGGTCTTCTGTCCCCGCCAGGGTGCGGCCAGATATCGCACCGGGCCTTCGCGTACCTCGACCAATTCCGGGACGGTTCCACGCACGGCGGCGACCTCTTCGGTGAGTCCCTCACGGCGGCGCACGGCGGCGTCGTGCCTGACGAGGATGCCTTCCGGCTGGCAGAGCTCCATCAGGGTGTCGAGGATGGTTTCCCGCATGGTCTCGAGGCCGGCGCTGAGCAGCTGCACGACCAGCCAGCGCTCGTAGCGATCCACCACCAGCGAGGGGAGCGCATCGCCCTCGCCGTGCACCAGACGCCAGGCGGTCGCATCGATGCCGGCGCGGCGGGCCAGTGCAGCGCGCAGGCGCTCGCGCCACCAGGCCGCATCGATCGTCGTATCGTCGGTGGTGAGCAGCCGCAGCCGGATCTCGGAGCGTGGCGAGTAGAGCGCCATGCCGAGATGCTTGCCTTTCCGGTCCAGCACGCGGCAGACTCCGGCCACCTCGGGCTCCCCCAGCAAGTCGCTGCGGTAGATCCAGGGGTGTCCGATGAGCCAGCGGTCGGCGCCCTTCTGGGA
>JAWXBX010000360.1:0-3712 GCA_034440415.1 Gemmatimonadota bacterium
ATCTTCCCCGTTCCCCATTCCCCGTTTTTTGCGCAACCTCACCCGCCATCCGGTGCGCAATGGGCTCGCGCTCGCCGGGATCGCCGTCACCACCGCCATGCTGCTCAACATGGTGCTGCTGGCCGGCGGGATGGAGCGGTCATTCGCGCAGCTCCTGCTCGGGCGGGGCTACCAGATCCGGCTCTCGCCGAAGGGCACGCTGCCCTTCGATACCGAGGCGACGATTCCCGGAATCGGCCGGATCCGCGCCGCGATCGCCCAGGACCCCGCGGTCGGCTCGGTGGCGCCGCTGGCCGGCTCCAGCCTCTACGGGCGACGGGCGGATTCGCTCGTCACCCTGTTCGGCTACGGCATCGACCCGGCGCACCAGGCGCTGTACCGGCTCGAGCGCGGCGCCGACCTGCTGCCCGGCGATACCACCGGCCTCCTGCTCAGCGAGCCGGCCGCCCAACTGCTCGGCGCCACCATCGGCGACACCGTGACGCTGGTGAGCCGGCTCGACCCGCAGGTGGTGGTGGCGGGCTCGACCCGGCGGCTGGTCGCGCGCGGCGTCGTGCGCTGGCTGTACGACTACAAGGGGCAGCCGTCGATCGGCACCGCGCTGCCGGTGCTGCAGGACCTCGCCGGCTTCCGGGCCGAAGACCGCGGCTCGGCGATCGTCGTCCGGGTCAATCAGGATGAGGAGGTCGAGCCGACCACCGCCCGATTGCGCGCCGCGTTCCCCCGGCTCGAGGTGAACAGCGTCGCCGACCTCCTGGTCCACTTCCGCGAGCGGCTGGTCTATTTCCGCCAGCTCTCCTTCATCCTCGGCAGCATCAGCCTCGTCGTCACGGTGCTGCTGGTGGCCACCCTCATGACCATCACGGTGAATGAGCGCCGAGGCGAGATCGCCACGCTCCGGGCGATCGGCATGAGCCGCGGCAGGGTGATTCGGGGCGTCATGCTGGAAGGCGCCGCGATGACGCTGATCGGTGGCGCGCTCGGCGCCCTGCTCGGGACGGCGACGGCACACTACCTCGATCAGATTCTGACCTCCTTTCCCGGGCTGCCGGCGGCGATCTCCTTCTTCGTGCCGCACACCGCCAGTCTCGTGGTGGCCGGGCTGGTCCTCACCATGGCGGGAGTGCTCGCCGGGGTCTATCCCGCCTGGCTGGCGGCGCGCGCGCCGATCGCCACTACGCTCCGCACCGAGGCCACATGAGCGCTGCCGTGCTGGTCGCCAGCGAGCTCCGCAAGGATTACCCGATGAACGGCGAGACGGTGCACGCCCTGCAGGGCGCCTCGCTCGCCATCAACGCCGGCGAGTATGTCGCCATCGTCGGGCCATCGGGCTCCGGCAAGTCGACCCTGCTTCAGCTGCTCGGCGGAATCGACACCGCCTCCGGCGGAAGCGTGCAGCTCGCCGGCACGCGGCTCGAATCGTTGAGTGATCGCGAGCTCACCCGCGTACGCCTGACCAAACTGGGATTCATCTTCCAGCGCTTTCACCTGCTGCCGGTGCTCACGGCGCAGGAGAATGTCGAGCTGCCCATGTCGGAAGCGGGCGTGCGCCGGGACGAGCGCCGCGCCCGCGCCAGCGAGCTGCTGAGCTACGTCGGACTCGCCAACCGGGCCGGCCACCGGGCGACACAGCTCTCCGGCGGTGAAATGCAGCGGGTGGCGATCGCGCGGGCGCTGGCCAACAAGCCCGCCGTGATCCTGGCCGACGAGCCCACCGGCGAACTCGATGCGAAGACCGGCCGCGGCATCCTCGATCTCTTCCGCCGCCTCTCCCTCGATGGCGTCACGCTTGTGGTCGTGACCCATGACGAACGGCTCGCCGCCGAAGCGGGGCGGGTGGTGCACATGCTGGATGGCAGGATTGTGGATGACACATCGAGAGTAGGGAGTGGCGGGCAGCTGGCGGGGGGGAAGGTGTGAAGCTCTTGCCTGTGGGGCAGGCGTCCCACCTGCCAAAGCGATCCCGAGGGTCGAAGAACCAATGAAGGACAAGTCTCTCGTGATTGCGGGTCGCCTCTTGTGGGCAGGCGGGACGCCTGCCCCACCCGAGTGCATCTGCAGGTTTTGTCTCGTTGGTATCCCTTTTCCTTTCCCCATATTCCCTGCCCCTGCTCCCCTTTCCCCCTAACCTGTCGCGCATGCTCCTCACCCTCGCCTTCCGCCACCTGCTGGTCCACAAGGGGCGCTCCCTTTTCCTGCTGCTGGGCTACGGCCTCGGCGTCGGGGTGATGATCGTGCTGCTGTCCATCGGCGAGGCGATGCTGACCCAGTCGGCCGATGTGGCGCTGGTCGGTGGAGGTGAAATCACCGTGCTGCCGCAGGGCATCGACATCGAGGCGATGCGCACCGGCGGGGTGAGCGGAATGTTCTTCGGGATCGAGCGGGCCCGGTTCCTCACCCGGCAGCTGCTCGGCGGACCGCGTCATGCCGCAAGCGTCCGGGCGGTCTCACCGACGATCGAGAACAAGCTGGTGTACCTGAGCCTGCGGGGGCGGAGCGTCGCGGTGCGGGCCGGTGGCGAGATCCCCAGCCGCCTCGCGGCGGTGGGCGCGGCGCGGCGCATCGTGAGCGGTGCATGGGTCGATACTCCGGCGGATTCCGCCTGGATCACACCGACCGACCAGCAGCTCTACGACGAGCTCGACCGGTTCCATCTTCCCGCCACCCCCGATTCGAGCTGGGGCGAGTGGCACTACTTCAATCTCTCCGCTGGCCCCGAGGAGTGGTGGTACATCACCTATCTGGTCGGCGGTGAGGTGCTGCACGGGAGGTGGGGTGGCCAACTGCTCATCAGCCACCGGAGCCCGGATGGACGCTACCAGCGCTACAGCGCCATCGTCCCCTCCGACTCGATCGTGCTGGACACGACCCGCGCCGACCTGACGCTGGGACAGAGCCGGGTCATCCAGCGCGACGGCAGGTACACGCTGACCGCCGTGGCGCACGGCGCAGCCGGGCCGCTCCGGCTCGCGCTGACGGTGCAGCCGGAGCGAAATCGCTTCTTCCCGCCGGTGAGCCTGCGCGAGGGGGCCTATCCCTCCGGTTACGTCGTTCCGGCGCTGAGCGGCACGGCGACCGGCGAGATCTGTCTCGGCCAGCGCTGCACCCGGCTCACCGATGTCCCGGCGTATCACGATCACAACTGGGGGGTGTGGCGCAACGTGAGCTGGGACTGGGGCGCCGCGCGCGGCCGGCACTACAATCTGCTCTACGGGGCGGTCTATGCGCCGGAGGATACGGGAGGCGAGGCCGCGACCGGAGCGCCGCGCGTGCTGGTGGCCCTGGTCGATTCCCTCGGAGTGCGCCAGATCCTCCGTGCCGCGGCGGTGACCTACGAGGGGGGACAGTCGCGGGGTGGGGTGAGAGTGCCGACGCGGTTCCGCTTCATCGCCGCCCGAGATGCCGACACCGTTCGCCTCGAGACGGAGATCGTGGATGTCCAGGCGACCGATCGTACCGCGGCGGGCGGCGCCAAGCACTTCCTGCAGATGCGGGGAAGCTTCCGGATCACCGGGACCATAGGGGGTGAGCCGCTCAGCGATGAGGGGACGGGGTTCTTCGAGACGTACGTGGGAGGAGAGCCGTGAGCCGTTAGCCGTGAGCCGTGAGCCGTGAGCCGTCAGCGTTCAGCGTTGAATATTCAGCATGAAGCCAACTACATTGGCTCCGCCCGCCCGCCCGTCCGTCCGTCCGTCCGTCCGTCCGTCCGTCC
>JAWXBX010000361.1:0-3111 GCA_034440415.1 Gemmatimonadota bacterium
GATTGGGCGATTAGGCGATTGGGCGATTAGGCGGCTGGTTTCTAACCGTCTAGCCGTCCAACCGCCTCTCCGTCTAATAGTCCACCGGCCGGAGGTAATACTCCCCGATCGCCGTCTGGCTCAGCATGGCGACAGTCGGCAGCCGGCGCTTCCAGTGGGTCGATTCCAGCCGGCCCTGCACCAGGCCGATCTCCTCCACCGTATACCCCAGCGGCGCGATCTGTTCGGCGCGGTAACCCTGCAGCAGCCAATGGAGGATGACGTCAGCCCGGGGATAGGAGATGCCGAAGTCGCCTTCATCGGTCTGGCCCCGGATGAGATCGGCGCTGGCCGGCTTGGTGACGATGACGTCGGGCACGCCGAGGTGGCGGGCGAGGGCCCAGACCTGGGTCTTGAAGAGATCGCCGATGGGGTTGACCGGCGGCGAGTCGTCGGCGTGCCAGGTGAAGTAGCCGAACAGCCGCTCGGTCTTGTTGCCGGTGCCTAACGGGAGCGCGCCGAGTTCCGCCGACAGGTCGAACAGGGTGATCATCCGCATCCGGGCCATCACGTTGCCGCGCCGCGCGGGCGAGCTGTCGCCCCCGATGGCGCCGACGATACCATCGACGCCGGCGGTAATGTCCACCGTGCGGGACGGAATGCCGAGCTGCTGGATGACCAGTTCGGCATGGGCGAGGCTCTCTGGGCTCGAACTCCGGTACGGCATCCGGATGGCGGTGACATGCTCAGGACCCAGCGCCTCGGCGGCGAGAAAGGCCACCAGCGCGCTGTCGACCCCGCCGGAGAGTCCGATCACGACATGGGCGAACTTCCGGCGGCGGATGATCTCGTCGCGGATGAACTCCACCAGCCAGCGGCGGGTGAGTTCGGGGTCGATCTCGAGCGGGTCGGCGGCGGATACGGACGGACGGGCGGACGGGCGGACGGGCGCACTGTCTGACCGCCCGACCGCCTGACCGTCTGTCCGCCCGACGGTCTGACCATCCGCCCTCCGCTCCGCCAGGCTCTCCAGCAGATGGGGCAGCCGAGTCTGCAGATCGGAGAGCAGTGGCGTCTCGGCGCGGGCGCGGGTGATCTCGTCGAGATCGAGAGTGACGGGAAGCAGCGCCGGCTCGAAGATCGGTGCCTGCAGCAGCAGCTTGCCGCGCGGGTCGGCGACGACTGATCCGCCGGCGAATCCCTTGCCTCCCTCGAAGCCGACCAGATGGACGACGATCACGAAGAGGCCGTGCTCCTCCGCGATCCCCTGCGCCAGCCGGTCCCAGCGATCGAGGTTGCCGGGCCGCGAGACGCCCAGCCGCGGCGCGAGCCCACGGGCCGGTGTCGCGCTCGGCACGAGCAGCACCTGGGCGCCATCGAGCGCGGCGAGCATGGGCGTGAGCGAGTGCCAGGCATCCTCGCACACCAGCATCGCGGCACGGCCCCAGCGGGTGTTGAATGCCTGCACGCTGCGGCCCGGCTCGACGAAGCGCTCTTCATCGAACACGCCGTAGGTCGGCAGGAAGACCTTGCGATGGATGTGGCGGATGCCGGCGTCGCTGCCGCCCAGGCTGGCGTAGAGACAGGAATTGTGGAGGTGGTTGCGCCAGACCTCGTAGAAGCCGATCGAGATGTCGAACGGCGGCGCCCCGCTCTCCGCATGCACCCGGGAGAGATCGGCGTAGAGCTGCTCGGCGGAGAGCGCGAGCTCCTGGGTCCCGCCTTCAAGGAAGTAGCCGGTCAGCGCCGATTCCGGGGCCACGACGAGCGCTGGCGGCTCGTCCCAGGCGGCAAGTGCGCGGAAGTGCTCGCCCAGGCGGGCGAGATTGACGGCGTATTCCCCCTTGTCGGGCCGGAACTGCAGGATGGCGGCGCGAAGCATGGCGGGGAATCTAGCCGGATCGTTTGGAGAGCGGTGATAGGCGATTGGGCGATTGGGCGAGTAGGCGGTTGGGCGGCGACCGAAGCGCCTTAGGAGCAGCGACCGAAGCGCCATGGGAGCGGCAAGCCGCGACCCGGCGCGAGGGAGTGCTGCGACTCGGCGCGAGGGAGTGGCGATTAGGCGATCGGGCGATCAGGTGGTGCCTTGCCCGAAGAGCTGCCCTCCAATGGCGAGGCCCGCGAGACCGGCGAGCAGCCCGAGCAACACGCTCGCCGCCACATAGCCGACGGCCTTGCTCCAGACGCCGTCCTGCGCGAGGCGGATGGTCTCGGCGGTAAAGGTGGAGAAGGTGGTGAAGCCGCCGCAGAGGCCCACCGTCAGCATGGCGCGCACCTCCGGGCTCATCGCGGAAGGCAGCAGCGGCACCCGGAGCAGGATGCCGAGGAGGAAGGAGCCGGAGATATTGATGGCAAGCGTGGCCCAGGGAAACCCGGCGTGCCCGAGCCGGAGACCGATCAGATAGCGGCTCATTCCCCCGACCGCGCTGCCCAGCGCCACATACCAGATCATCGGTTGACCCTTTAGCTTAACCCGCCATGTCATCTCACTTCGATGCGATCCGCGCCGTCGCCAATGCCTGTCAGCCGCTGCCGCAGGTGGTGACGGGTGGCCAGCCGGACAAGAGCCAGCTCGAGGCCCTGGGCAGGGCCGGCACCACGGTCGTGCTCGACCTGCGCGCGCCACAAGAACCCCGCCCCTTCGACGAACCGGCCACCGTGCGGGGGCTCGGCATGATCTACGAGAATGTACCGGTCGGCGCCGGTCCGCTGGACGACGCGCTGCTGGAGCGGATCCTGGCGGTCTACCGGGCCCATCCCGATGCGACGGTCTTCTGTCATTGCGGGAGCGGCAACCGGGTCGGCGGTGCGCTGATTCCGCACCTCATCCTCGACCAGCAGTTTTCCGAGGAGGACGCCATCACCACCGCAAAGCGGGTCGGGCTCACCAGTCCGGAGCTGCTGGAATGGGGCCTGGAGTATGCGCGGCGGAAAAGCGTAGAGTAGGTGGCAGCGGGTCGGACGTCCGCCGTCAGCCTCCGGTGCATGTCATCCCGAGGAGTGCAGCGACGAGGGATCGCTAACGGCCGAAGCCGATGCCCGAGTACGGCTCCGAGGCAAAGGGATCCCTCGCTACGCCCGGGATGACAGCGGGAGGGGTACCTGACCCGCGCAGCTGGGACACCTTCCTGC
>JAWXBX010000362.1:0-12017 GCA_034440415.1 Gemmatimonadota bacterium
CCCCCACAGGATCATCGGATTGGTGCGCACCAGGCGCCACGCCGCCAGCGCGCCGGCGCCGAGACCGAGCCCGAGGGAAAGCAGCACGCTGAACCGGATGATGCCGAAGGTGATCTGCGAGAAGATCAGCCGGGTGGCGAAGAACTGCTGGTAGTAGCTGTTGGTGACCGCCCCCGCGGCGACGGCCAGGACGACACCGATGATCGAGCCAAGGCTGGCGACGAGGACCGCCTCGAGCAGCAGCGCACCGAAGATCGTGCGGCGCCGGACACCGGTGAAGCGCATGACCGCGGCGTCCCGCCGGCGTTCCTCGACCTTGAGCAGCATGATGCACAGCAGGAAGATGGCGCTCGCGATCACGCTGATCACCGCGATGGCGGCGTGGAACCGGCTGACGACGCGAAAGGTCTGGGACGACTCGCTGGCGATCTGGGCGGATGGCGCGGCCCGGTAGCCGAAGGCGACCTGATTGAGTGCCGCCGCGGTCGCGAGCGGGTCGGCGCCGGGCTGGAGGGCGACGCCGAAGCGGTCAACCCGGTCGGGGGCGCCGAGCAGGGCGCTGAGGTCGGGAAGATGAAAGCGGACGGCGAGATCGCGCCGGGTGACGGTGGAGGGATCGGTGGTCGGCTCGTAAATGGCGCTGACAATTGCCCGGCGGACGACGGCGCCGGGTTCGAGCGCCAGATCGAGGGTGTCGCCCACCCGCGCGTCCAGCGTCGCGGCGGTGCGGCGCTCCAGTGCGATGCCGGGGAGGGAATCACCAGTGACGAGGGCGAGCGCGGCAAGCAGGGTGACAGCGATCAAGCGGGTGTCGAGCCTCTCGGTGCGGGCGGAGGTGGCGCTGACCGGCGAGGAAGTAATCTAGCCCGCTTGGCCGAACGCCTGTCGAACGTTATCCTAGACACACACCATGACACGATTCGAAACGCCACGAGTGGCCGTGGTCGGTGCGGGAGAGGTCGGCCGGGGCTGGGCCGCCCTTGCCGTCGCCGCCGGCTGGCCGGTGACCATCTACGACGCCGACAGCGACAAGCTCGCCCCGGCGGCGGACGCCGTGGCCGATCGGGTGGTCCACTTGGTGCAGCTGCGCCGGGCCCAGGCCCCCGTGGCGGAAGAGGCTCTCAACGTGATGCGGGTGGGGCGCAGCCTGCTCAACGCCGTGGCGGATGCCGACTGGATCATCGAGGCGGTCCCCGACGATCTCGCGGTCAAGCAGAAAGCGCTGCAGCTTTGCGAGCAGGTGGCCCGCCGCGCCGCCATCCTGACCAGCAGCTCGGCCTCCCTGGGCCCCTCCCTGCTCGGCGCCCGGCTCGACCGGCCCGAGCGCTTCATCGTCACCCACCCGCTCGCGCCCGTCGATCTGATCCCGCTGGTCGAGGTGGTGCCCGGTCCCAAGACCGATGCCGAAGTGATCGAGGACATCCGCTTCTGGCTCAGCATGATGGGGCGGGCGGCGATCGTCTTCAAGAAGGAGATCATCGGCAATATCGCCCAGCGGCTGCGGGCCGCGGTCTGGCGGGAATGCATCCAGCTGGTGCTGGATGGAGTGCTGGATGTCGAGGATGTGGACCGGGCCGTTTCGGTCGGACCCGCCCTGGCCTGGGCCGCTACCGGCCCTCACCTCGACCATCAACTCGGCAGCGGCGAGCTCGGCGTGGATGTCGTGCTGCCGCGGATGCTGGGTGAATACGAGGAGATCTGGAAGTCGCTGGCCGACTGGAAACAGCTGCCGACCGAAGATCAGAACCGGCTGGTGAAGCTGCTGGACAAGGCCTACGCCCAGCACCTGCCCGAGCTGCGGGAGGCGCGGGATCTGCGGGTGGCGCGGTTGCTGGAGGCGTTGAGGGAGTAGAGCGAACCTGGTCCGGCAAGCACCGGCGTGCGATAGGGTGACTCGCGTCACCCGCTAGAAATACGTGGCGATCGACATCAGGAAGCGCGCGATGTCGGCCCGATTGTTGAACCGGTCGCGGGACCAGCCCCGCACATAATCCAACTTGATGACGCTCTCGCTTGTCGGGCGGAAGTTCAGGCCCAGCGTGACTTGCCGTTCGCTGTCGCCGGGCAGCGCGACATCAAAATCCACCACGTCGATTCGGATCTTGGCGGCAAAGTTTGACTGCGGCATGGTGCGCACCCAGCCGTGGCCGAACGGCCGGAGCAGCTCCACGTAGAGTCCGCGCTGACGCGAGGCGTAGAGCCCCTGCAGGCCGGAAGGTATGTCGATCTTTGCAGTGGCCGCCTCGCCCACCATCCGGAATCCGGCGGCGGTCACCTCCACATCCGCGACCAGAATGCTCAGGTTCCTCCGCTCGTCCACCTTGATTCCATCCACTCGATAGACGTTGTAGGCACCATGGTGCGCGGAAATTCCTGCCTCGACTCCCCGGCGCGGACTGTACGCCACTCGGCCGACGAAGGCCGGCGAGTTGTTGTTGTCCGAGAAATTCCTTCGGCCCAGCGGGATGCGGGTCCCCTCCGGCGAATTGGTGATCAAGCCGTCGTGAAAACCGTTGACCGCGTACAGCTCGTAGGTGAGGCGCGAAGCCCGACCGACGCCGAAGAGCCCGAGGATGCCCGCACCGGCCTCCGAAAGAGCGACCCCGAGAATCTCGGTGGAAACCCGTGGGCGATCGGTAAACTCGTTGCGCGGGCTGTCGTGCGAGAGGTTGAACCGGCCCAGCGGAGAGAGGATCATCCCGGCGCGGAAGGCGAGCGCGGGGTGGACCGCCACGTCGATGGCGGCGAACTCCAGCCTGACTTCGTCCCCCCCTTCCTCGAACTCCAATTCGGCCGCGATCCGGACAAAGTCGCTCACCCGGGTCGACGTGAACAGATTGAACCGCTTGGCCTCAAAGGTGGTCTCCGTCGTCACGCCGTCGATCCGTTCGTGCCGAATATGCGCCTCCGCGTACCCGCCAATCGAGGTGCGGGCGCCAAGCCCGGTCAAACCCGGCTTGTCGTACACACCCCCTGGCACGGTCGCAGGTGGCAGGCGGCCTGCGGTCGTGGTGTCCTGCGCCAGGAGTCGCGCGGTCACGAGGGTGGCGGAGAGTACGAGCAGCGTGCACGATATCGTACGCACGGTCAGGCACTCTCCAGTTGCACCACGAGGCGGCCGTCCGGAGTCACGGTGGCTGGATGGCGGGGCAACGGCTGCATCGCCGGACCATGAACCACGCGTCCCTCCCGGTCGTACAGCGAGCCGTGGCAGGGGCAGAGCAGTCCTGCGGCCGCGATGTCCACCGTGCATCCGAGGTGTGTGCAGATGGGCGAGAGTACCGCGTACTGCTGCGGGGCGAGGTACACGACGTAGAGGACAGCGCCGGTCGGAAGCCGGAGCTTGAGGTACCCACCCGGTTCGGCCAGATGCGGGTAGCGGTCCAGCGCCAGCTCGATCCGCCCGGCGCCCGGGGTCACCGGCGTAGAGACCAGTGACGCGCATGCCGGCAGCGCCAGTGCGCTGGCGGCTACTTGGAGGAATCTCCTGCGATCGAGGTGGTTCACCGTGACCCCACGAAATCGAGGAGAGCGGCCCGGCCAAGAGGAGTCAATGCGGCGAACTGATCCCGGGCTGCAGTCGCCTCACCCCCGTGAAGCAGGATCGCCTCCTCCACCGAACGGGCCCGGCCATCATGGAGCAGCAACGCCTGGCCATTCAGGAAGCTCCGCATCAGGCGCAACCCCCAGAGCGGCGCCGTCCGAAACTCCCGCCCGTCCGCGCTTCCGTCCGGCCGATCATCAGCCAGCCCAGCCCCCATGTCGTGCAGCAGGAGGTCGGAGTAGAGCGTCACGGTGCGACCCGCGACGGCGGGGATCGGACTGACTCCAGTCTGGAAGGTGCGAACGTGGCAGGTGGCGCAGCCGATCGTCTCGAAGAGTGAGTCCCCGACCAGGCGTGACCCGGCAATCCGGCCCGGTGCGGGCGCGGCGAGCATGCGCAGGTAGTTGGTCACCGTCAGCACAACGTCGGCGGGGAGTTCCGGATCCGCGACGCGGTCGGCCGCAATCGTGGAGGCCGCCGCTCCGGGCCCGTAGTTCTCGGCCGGGATGAAATCGGATGTGATCCCCATGTCCTGCTGGTACGCTTCAGTCACCTGCTGCAGCAGCGCGCTGACCTGGGCCTTGCGGCCGAAACGGCCGATCCGAAGCCCCGGCCCGGCGCCTGGTTCCGTCGCCGGCAGATAGGCCGGAGGAGTCACCCAGTTGGGGCGCCCGGAGATGCCGTCACCGTCGGCGTCCAGCGAGTCGACGTTGGCCAGGATGGCAGCGTCGGGGATGGCCTCGATCAGACCGGCGCCGAAAACCGGTGGCGGAAGCCTGACCGACACCTGGACACCCGGGGGCAGCCGCTCCGGCAGCGCCGTCGGCAGCGACTTGTCCTGGAGTTGGGGCCCTCCCACCTCGAACAGGAGATCAGTCCCCTGACTGAAGCGGGTCAATCGGTTGCTGAGGTTTCCGCGGCCATCTCCGCTATGGCAACCGGCGCACGAAGTGTTGTTGAACAACGGGCCGAGTCCTTCGCCGGCGGAAAAGGGGCGGCCGAACTCCTCGTCACCCCGCAGAAACGCGCTCAATTCGCGGGAGCTCAGCCCGTCGATCGGGGCATCGAACAGATCGTCCGGCTCCGCGGCCGGCGTGGTCAGTTGCTCGCAGCCCAGCGTCAGGGCCAGCCCCGCAATTGCGAGGAAACCGGGTGTTCTCATCAGTGCGCTCCCTGGACGGTCATCAGGCGCCACCTTGCAGCGGTCATCGCAGCTATCCCGCTCTCGGCGCATACAGCACCACCAGCGCTCCGGCCAGGCTGAGTCCGGCACCGAGCAGGTCCCAGCGGTCGATGCGTCCCCCATCCAGCAGGACGAACCACCCCATCGCGCCGATCAGGTACACACCGGCATAGGCCGCAAACGTCCGCCCGGCGAACGGCGCGGGTGAGCGGGTCAGCGCCCACGCGAAGGTCAGCAACAACAGCAGGGCCACCGCCATCCACCAGGGCGACTGCCCGGCCCGCACGACTTGCCAGACGGCGTAGCAGCCCAGCAACTCACAGATAGCGGCGAGAATCAGGTAGGGCATTGGCGATTAGGCGATTGGGCGTGGCGACAGAAAGTGGCTAGACGTCAGGCCGGGAGCAGAGCAGCACCCGCGCGAGCTCGACCCCCAGCACATGGTGGCTGCCGTCGTGCGCGATCGTCACCGGCCCGTCGAATGGCTGCCGCTCCAGCACCGTCACACTCGTGCCTGGGGTGAGGCCGTAGCCGGCGAGATACCGGAGCCGGTCGGCCTGACCGGTGTTGACCTGGCGGATAATGGCGGTCTCGCCCGGGGGAATGTCGGTCAGCGGCACGGAGACCAGCTCCGCGATGTCTCCATCGGCGGAGGGAATCGGGTCGCCATGGGGATCGACCCGCGGATCGCCCAGGGCCCGCGCCATCCGCTCGATGAGCGTGTCGGAGACGGCGTGCTCCAGTCGCTCCGCCTCTTCATGCACTGTATCCCAGGTGTAGCCGAGGAAACCGACCAGATACGCCTCGATCATCCGGTGGCGCCGCACCATGCGGAGCGCGACCCGGCGCCCCTCCGCCGAGAGGGTCACACCGCGGTAGGGCTCATGGTCGACCAGGCCCTGCTCGGCGAGACGCTTCACCATGCCGCTCACCGAGGCGGGGGCGAGATCGAGGGCCAGGGCCAGCTCCGTCGTCCCCGCGAGTGAACCGCCGAGCGTGAGCCGGTAGATCGTCTTCAGGTAATCCTCGGCGGAACGGGTGAGACTCTCACGCGGAAGGTCGGTCGTCATTCGGAGCCTCCGGCAGCAGGACGGATGGAGAGTGCGCGCATCCCGTTGGCGATCACCAGCAGGCTCGCTCCCATGTCGGCGGCGACCGCGACCCAGAGGGTGGCCTTGCCGGCCAGCGCGAGGACGAGGAACACCGCCTTGAGGCCGATCGCCACGGTGATGTTCTGTCGGATCAGGCGGAGGACAAAGCGGCTGTGGCGGATCGCGGGCGCGATCAGGGTGAGGTCATCGCCCATGAGCGCCACGTCCGCGGTCTCGAGTGCCGCGTGGGTACCCGCCGCCCCCATGGCGATGCCGACCGTCGCGGCGGCGAGCGCCGGGGCATCGTTCACGCCGTCGCCCACGAAGGCCACCATGGCGCCCGCTGCCTCCCAGGCGCGGACGGCCGCGTACTTCTCCTCGGGAAGCAGGCCGGCGCGCACCTCCGTGATGCCGACGGCGCGTGCCACCGAGTGCGCGACCCCCTCGCTATCGCCACTGAGCATTACCACCCGGCCGATCCCCTCAGCGCGAAGTGCCGCAACCCCGGCGGCGGCCTCCGGCCGCACCCGGTCGGCGACGGCGATGACACCGAGCGGATGGTGCCCCTCGGCCACGAGCACCGCGGTGCGCCCGGCACGCTCGAGCCGGTCGAACAGTGCGTGGACCTCGCTGTTGCCGGCGCCGATCTCGTCGCAGAGCCGCCGGTTGCCGACCACGACGTCGCGCCCCTCGACCCGGGCTCGTGCGCCCCAGCCAGGCAGCGCCTGGAATGCCTCCGCCTCGGAGAGGACGAGACCCCGCTCCTCCGCCGCACGACAGATGGCCCGTGCCACGGGATGCTCGGAGTGGCGTTCCACCGAGGCGGCGAGGCGGAGCAGTTCCCCGTCCGCGCGCCCATCCAGTGCGACGCTGTCGGTCAGCGCTGCCCGACCCTCGGTAAGCGTCCCGGTCTTGTCGAAGGCGAGGGTGTCGATCCGGGCCAGCGCCTCGAGCCGGGCGCCGCCCTTGATCAGCACCCCGGACCGGGCCGCCGCGGTCAGTGCGCTGATCAGCGTGACGGGCGTCGAGATCACCAGCGCACAGGGACAGGCGATCACCACCAGCGCCAGAGCACGGTAGAGCCACATCTCCCACGGCCCTGCTCCGGCGAGCGGAGGCAGCACGGCAATCAGCGCCGCGAGCCCGAGCACCGCCGGGGTGTAGATCCGGGCAAAGCGATCGATCAGTGACTGCACCGGTGCGCGCGCGGCCTGCGCATCCTCCACCGTGTGAAGGATCCGGGCCAGCGTCGTATCACTCGCCTCCCGGGTGGTGCGCAGCACCAATGCGCCGTGCCCGTTCACCGAGCCCGCGAAGACCTGATCGCCAGGACCCTTGTCGGCCGGGGCGGACTCGCCGGTGATCGGAGCTTCGTTCAGCGCGGACTGCCCGCCGACGATTGTGCCGTCGAGCGCCACCCGCTCACCGGGGCGGACCCGAATCCGTTCACCCACGCGCACCGCGCCGACCGGCACCAGCTGTTCGCCACCGAGACGAATGACGAGAGCTTCGGCCGGGGCGAGGTCCAGCACCGCCGCGATGGACCGGCGCGCCCGGCCGACCGCCCATTCCTCGAGTCGGAGCGCCACCGCAAAGAGGAACAGCGCGGAAGCGCCCTCGGCCCACTCCCCGATGAGTGCGGCGCCGAGGGCCGCAATGGACATGAGCGCGTACATGTCGGGCGAGCGGTGCACGACCGCGCGGAGACCGCGAGGCACGACATACCAGCCGCCGGCCACCATCGCGCCCGCAAGCAGGCCGATCGATACCGCCGGAGAACCGGCGAGCCACTCGATCAGCAGGCCGGCGGTGAGCAGGAGCCCCGCGATGGCGGCGGCCACCGTTGGCCCGCGTGGCCGCGGGACGGAGCGAATGTCGGAGCGGACCGGGTAGCCCGCGGCCGAGAGCAGGCGGGCCACCTCCTCGCGCGAGGCGCCGCCCGTCCTGAGCCGCACCCGCACCTCGCCCTTGAAGACATCCACCTGCACGGCCTCCACCCGTCCCTCGCGGGTGAGCGAGCGGGTGATGGTCGTGGCGCAGCTGGGGCAGTCGATCCCCGACACGCGGAACAGCAGTGTTCCGGCGGCGGATTCCGTGGCCGAGCTCATGGCGGGGCACCAGCCGGGGAGCGGTGCGCATCGGGCGGGGTGGGGGCCGACCGCGCTGCGCTGGTCACGCGAAGAGCCGCCAGAGCTGGGCGGTGAGGAAGCAGACGATGAACCCGAGGCCGAGCGGCAGCGCCGTCGCGAGCACGGTCCAGCGGACGCTGCCGGTTTCCTTGTAGATGGTGTAGATCGTGGTCGAGCAGGGGTTATGCAGCAGGCTGAACAGCATCAGGTTGAGCCCGGTGAGCGCGGTCCAGCCGGCGCCGCGCAGCAGCAGGGCGACCTGCTCGGTGGACTTGAGGTCGAACATCACGCCATCGCCGGCGCCGACGCCGGCCACCCTGGCGGTGAGGACCGTCAGCATCAGCACGGTGGGGATGACGATCTCGTTGGCCGGGATGGCGACGACATAGGCCAGCAGGATGACGCCGTTGAGACCGAGCAGCAGTCCCATCGGATTGAGCCAGCCGACCAGGTGCTCCGCCACACTGACGCCACCGAAAGTCACATTCCCGATCAGCCAGATGGCGGCACCCGCCGGCGCGGCGAAGACCACCGCGCGCCACAGCACAATGAGGGTGCGGTCCACCAGCGAGGTGTACAGCGTCTGCAGCACGCGGGGCGGACGGTAGGGTGGCAACTCCAGGCTGAAGGTGGTGGCCTCCCCGCGGAGCACGGTACGGGTGAGCAGCCAGGAGGAGAGGAACATCACGACGATGCCGAGCACCGCGATCCCCACCACCGCCCCGGCGGAGGCCAGCCCCGCCAGCGCCGGCGGCGCCAGCGCCCCGAGGAAGATCGAGGCGATCAGGATCTGGGTGGGCCAGCGGCCGTTGCACAGCGAGAAGTTGTTGGTGATGATGGCCACCAACCGCTCCCGCGGGCTGTCGATGACCCGGGTCGCCACCACGCCGGCGGCGTTGCAGCCGAAGCCCATGCACATCGTGAGCGCCTGCTTGCCATGCGCCCCGGCCTGGCGGAAGAGGCGGTCGAGGTTGAAGGCGACTCGCGGCAGGTAGCCGAAGTCCTCCAGCAGGGTGAAGAGCGGGAAGAAGATGGCCATCGGCGGCAGCATCACGCTGATCACCCAGGCGGTGGCGAGGTACACGCCGTCGAACAGGAATCCGGAGAGCCACCAGGGGGCGCCCAGTGAGGTGGCCACGCCCTTGAGCCAGGGATTCACCTGGTCGATGAGCAGATGGCCGATCATGGCCGACGGCACATTGGCCCCGCTCACGGTCAGCCAGAAAACCACGGTGAGGATCAGCAGCATCAGCGGAAAACCAAACCAGCGGCTGGTCAGCAGCTGGTCCAGCTTGCGGTCGAAATCGAACCGCGCCCGGCCGAGCCCGCGCAGCACCGACTCCGCCGCGATGGTCTCCGCGGCCGCGAAGTTGTCGGCGGTGATCGCGTCGTGGAAGCCGGGCGGCAGCTGCCAGCGCAGCTGGTTGGTGGTCTCGAGGAGCTGGACGGCGCGGGTGTCCGTCGGCACCGCCGCCGAGGCACCAGCCGCCCCGACCAGTGCATGATCCGCATCGGTGAGTGTGCCGAGCTCTCCGCTCCGGATGGCGGCCTCGATGCGCTGGTCGCCGTTCAGCAACCGGAGCGCCACCCAGCGGCTGTTGGGAAGACTGGGATAGGCCGCCTCGATGAGCGGCACCAGCGCGCCCAACGTACGCTCCACCTCCGGCGCGTGCCGCTCGATCCGGTATGGCCGATTGACGATCTCCCCCGTGGCCACACCGCGGATGGCCACCAGCAGCTCCGGAATCCCGACGCCGGTCCGCGCCACCGCAGGGATGACCGGCACGCCCAGCCGGCGGGAGAGCCTGGCCGCGTCGACGCCGATCCCGTGGCGCCGCGCCTCGTCGATGAGGTTGAGCACCACCACGACGCGGTCGGTGATCTCGAGAATCTGCAGCGCGAGATTGAGATTCCGCTCGACCCGGGTGGCGTCGAGCACGACGACGGTGACATCGGGCTGACCAAACAGCACGAAATCGCGAGCGACCTCCTCATCCGCACTGCCCGCCTGCAGGCTGTAGGTGCCCGGCAGATCCACCAGCTTGACCCGCTGCTCCCCCAGCGCGAACACCCCTTCGGCCCGCGCGACCGTCTTGCCCGGCCAGTTGCCGGTATGCTGCCGCAGCCCGGTGAGCGCGTTGAAGACGGTGCTCTTGCCGGTGTTGGGATTCCCTGCCAGCGCGACGAGCCAGTCCCATTTGTCCTGCCGGACGCCGAGCTGGACCAGGTTCTCACGACGGGAGGGAACAGCGCAGCCGGCACAGCCGGGACCGGCCGCGGGGACAGGGGGCAGTGTGGTCGTCATGCTCAGCTCGCCGCCTCAAGGGGCACTGGCTCCACCTGGATCAGCCGCGACTGAGTCCGTCGCAGCGCGATGAGCGCGCCCCGGATCTGGTACGCGGTGGGATCGCCGGCGACGCTGGCAAACTCGGCGCTGATGACCGTACCGGGGACCACGCCGAGATCCAGCAGCCGGCGGCGCTCGGGTCCCTGACAGGCCGCAGCGATCCGTACGACCCGACCGGCGGCGCCTGGGGTGATATCCGCCAGAGTGGGGTGGGTGATCTCGTCCAGTTCGACGCCCGCTGCCAGCGGTTCCACCGTAATGCTGGCGGCGGCCAGCGGGGCGAGCGCATGCTCATGCCCCTCGAAGTTGAAGCGCACCACCTGGGGCGAACTCTCAATCAGGCGAACCCGGGCACCGGGCCGGAGCCCCTCCGCCAGCAGCCGGTCGAAAAGTTCGGCGGGTTCGTCCTCGAGATGCAGCACTTCGGCGGCTGTCCCGGCGGGGAGAGTACTCAGCGGCCGGCCGCTGCGGGCGGGGAGTTCGCCAGTGACGGTCGGGATCGGGTCGCCGTGGGGGTCGTAACGGGGGTGGCCCATCCGCGCGGCCAGCGCTTCGGCCGCCTCGTTGGTGAGTGCGTGCTCTTCCCGCTCCGCGAGCGTGTGCCAGAGTTCCGGCGCGATCCCGGTGCGGTCGGCGAGGTACCGCTCCCAGAGCCGGTGAGTCCGGACGATACGCAGGGCGTAGATGCGCCCCGCTTCAGTGAGAACCAGCCGATCCGCCTCGGCCCGAGCCAGCTCCCGCGCCGTCAACCGCTCCACTAGCCGCACCGCGAGACCGCGGCGGACCTCGAGCGCTCCGGCCAGGCTGTCGATGGTCGCCGGCAGTCCGGAGGCGGCGGCGTGATAGAGGTGCTTGAGGGCATCCTCCATTCGCACCCGCTCGTTCATGCCCTTGAGCAGCAGTCCGCGCGCGACGAGCCCGCCCCCGGGCCAGAAGACCAGGAGGGAGAGGACGGCGACAAGGCCGAAGATCAGGAGCGCGCGGGCGGGGTCGACCATGTTGGTAAGGCGAATCCGGGGTGGTTGTTGCGGGAAAGTTTAGTTTAGTGCGTACGAAATTACAAGGGGTCAAGTAGGAGGCGTTCAGCGTTCAGCGGTCAGCTTCTCCTCACACGTCACTCCTTACTCCTCTCCTCCCAACATCCCCAGCACTGGTGTGAGCACGCGCTCAGTCAGGCCCCACACGATGTAGTCACTCAGGTAGTAGGCGGGGAAGGCGCGATCCTGCCCGTAGAGTGACACGATGGTGTCGCGATAGCGCGATGGATCCTGCAGGTCGGTGAGCGGCACCCAGAAGGCGTCGGCAACTTCGGCGCTGAGCCGGAGCGCTGGGCGGTCTGGGAGGGCGAAGACCGCAGGACGGACGACCACGACCCGAGGCAGCGGCGTCCGGGGCCAGACATCGTCGAGCGTGCCGAGCAGTTGTGAAGTATCGAGCAGGCAGCCGACTTCTTCCTCGGTTTCGCGGATGGCCGTGGCGATGAGATCCGAGTCGGCGGGCTCACGTCGTCCGCCCGGCAGACCGATGTGCCCCGACCAGGGGTCGCCGACCCGCTCGGCGCGCCGGATCAGCAGCACGGCATCGGGGTCGGGGGCGATCAGGAGGGCGACACCGGCCCACGCATCGGCGGCGGTGGGATGCTCGACGGGCTGACGGCGGGCGAGGGCGCTGGCGATCCGCCACTGGGTGGGACTCAGTGGCAGCCGCACCCGCCGCTGCCGCA
>JAWXBX010000363.1:0-8184 GCA_034440415.1 Gemmatimonadota bacterium
CGCTGAACGCTGAACGCTGAATGCTGAATGCTGAACGCTGAACGCTGAATGCTGAACGCTGACGGCTGACGGCTCTACGAGGCCCCACATGCCCGCACTCACCGAATCCCGCCATGGCTCCGTGGCCGTGCTCACCCTCGATCTTCCGGGCGAGCCGGTCAACAAGCTCAACGCGGCGGTCAAGGCCGAGCTGGAGACGGCGTTTGCGCGGCTCCGGGGGGATACGTCACTCTCCGCGGTGGTGCTGATCTCGGGCAAGGCGGACACCTTCATCGCCGGCGCCGATATCGAGGAGTTCACCAGGCTCGGCACGCGCGAGACCTTCGAGCAGCTCTCGCGCGAGGGGCAGGTCATGCTCCAGATGGTCGAGGATTTTCCCCGGCCCGTCATCGCGGCCATCCATGGCGCCTGCCTCGGCGGCGGGCTCGAGGTGGCGCTCGCGTGTCATTATCGCATCTGCACCGATCACCCCAAGACTCAACTCGGGCTCCCGGAGGTCATGCTCGGCCTGCTGCCTGGCGCGGGCGGCTGCGTGCGGCTGCCGCGGCTGATCGGTGTCTCCGCCGCGTTGGGTATCATCCTGCCCGGCCGCAGCGAGATCGGACCCAAGGCATTCAAGCTTGGGCTGGTCGATGAGCTGGTCCCGAAGAGCATTCTGCTGGAGACGGCATTGAAGGCCGCGGAGCGGCTCGCTGGTTCTGGCGTCCCCACCCGGAAGAAGAAGGGCGGACTCGCTGCAGCGATTCTTGACCGGACCTGGCTCGGTCGCCGGATCGTATACGGCAAGGCGCGGCGCGACACGGTGAAGAAGACCTTTGGCAACTATCCCGCCCCGCTCGCGGCGCTGGACGTGGTGCGGGTCGGGTTGGAGCAGGGTGCGGCGGCCGGCTTTGTCGCAGAGCATCGGCAGTTCGGCGCGCTGGCCGCCACCGATGTCTCCCGCAAGCTGATCGGCATCTTCTTCGCGACCAACGCCCTCAAGAAGGACGACGGCCTTCCCGCCGGAGTGGCCGCCACGCCGTGCACAGTCGAGCGCCTGGGTGTCATCGGGTCGGGCTTCATGGGCGCGGGTATCGCGGGCACGGCGGTGAGCCAGGCCGGAGTCGGGGTCCGGCTGCGGGACACCGAGCTGCCGCGTGTCGGGAAGGGGCTGAAATCCGCCACGGACGTCCTCACCACGAGGCTCAAGCGACGGCGGCTCTCGCGGTTCGAGTACGAACGCCTCACGGCCCTGCTCACGGGCGGCACCGACTTCACCGGCTTTCACAACGCCGATCTTGTCATCGAGGCGGTGTTCGAGGATCTCGACGTGAAGCGCTCCGTGCTGGCGGAGACGGAGGCGGCGACGCCTGACCGGGCGATCTTCGCCACCAACACCTCCACGATTCCGATCGGCGACATCGCGGCCAATGCACGCCGGCCGGAACGGGTGCTGGGGATGCACTTCTTTTCGCCAGTCGACCGGATGCCGCTGCTGGAGGTCATTCCGACGGCGAAGACCAGCGCCGAGTCGATCGCAACGGCGGTGCATTTCGGCCGCAAGATGGGCAAGACGGTCATCGTAGTGCGGGACCACCCGGGATTCTGGGTCAACCGCATCCTGACGCCGTACATGAACGAGGCGGGGTACCTCTTCAGCGAAGGAGTACCGATGGAAGTGCTGGACCGAGTCATGACACGGTTCGGCTTTCCGGTGGGTCCGATCACGCTGCTGGATGAGGTGGGCCTCGACGTCGCGGCGAAGGCGGGGGGCGTCATGCACAAGGCCTTCGGGGAGCGTCTGACCCCGTCAACCATGCTCGGCCAGCTGCTGGCGGACAAGCGCCTCGGCCGAAAGAATGGCCGCGGCTTCTATCTCTATGCCAAGGGTCAGAAGGCGGGCCCGGATGAGACGGTCTACGATCTCCTCGGCATCAAGCCGAGCAAGCCCGCGGATCTCACGCTCACCGAGCAGCGTCTGGTCTACAGCATGTTGAATGAGGCGGCCATGGCCGCGGGCGAGGGCGTGGTCCGTTCCCCGCGCGACGGCGACATCGGGGCCATCTATGGTATCGGCTATCCGCCATTCCGCGGCGGGCCGTTGCGCTACATCGATGATCTGGGCCCCGCCGCGGTGGTCGCCACGTTGCGCGCTCTCGAGCAGCAGGTCGGTCCTCGCTTCCAGCCCGCGGCCTCGCTGGTGCGGATGGCCGAGAGCGGGGCCACGTTCTACGGCGCCGTGCCGGGGTAGGCACAGACGTCCGCCTCCCCCGCCCTCCTCGAGCGGCTCATCACCGGGCTCTCCGACCGCTACGAGATCGGCGAGGAGCTGGGGCGCGGGGGCATGTCGGTGGTCTACCTGGTCCACGACCGCCGCAATGACCGGCCCGTTGTACTCAAGGTCTTGCATGGCGGGCTCCTGAGCAGCCGGGAACACGCCGACCGATTCCTGCGCGAAATCCGCTTCGCCGCCCAGCTGCCCCACCCGCACATCCTGCCGTTGTACGACTCGGGCGACCTGCCCCACGCCGATGGCGCTCCACTCCTGTTCTATGTCATGCCGCTGATCGCGGGGGGCTCGCTGCGCGATCGACTCAAGGCGGAGCAGCGGCTCCCGGTCGATCAGGCTGGTTCGCGCGGTTGGCGCCGCCCTCGACTACGCCCATCGACGGAACATCGTGCACCGGGACGTCAAGCCGGAGAACATCCCGCTGCAGGAGGGCGAGCCGGTCGTCGCCGATTTCGGGGTGGCGCGCGCGCTGTGCGAGGCGTGCGAGGCGGAGCCGGGAGTGACGGAGCCCGGCGTCGCGGTCGGAACGCCGGTCTACATGAGCCCGGAGCAGGCCACCGCTGACCCCTCCGTGGATGGCCGCAGCGATCAGCACGCGTTGGCCTGTGTCCTGTATGAACTGCTGACCGGGGAGCCGCCCTTCGGCGGCAGCGGCCCACGCAAGGCCATGGCGCGGCACGCCATGGAAGCGCCCCGCTCGCCGCGGCTCGGCCGGCCGGAGATTCCCGCCGCGGTGGAGCGGGCACTGCTCCAGGCGCTCGCCAAGGACCCGGTGGGGCGATACGCCTCGGTGGCGGAATTCTGCGACGCACTGGTGACGCCGCTTTCCGGCCTGCCGGACCAGCCCGGCGGCCGCGGCCGGCGTACCATCGCCGTGCTGCCGTTCACCAACGCCACCCCGAATGCGGACAACGAGTACGTCAGCGACGGGATCACCGAGGAGCGTGATCCACGCGCTCGCCCACGTCGAGGGGTTGCAGGTCTCGCCCCGGAGTTCGGTCTTTGCGCTCAAGGGCAGGCACGAGGATGTTCGTGCCGTCGGGGCGCTGCTGGGGGCATCGGTGGTGCTGGAAGGGAGTGTCAGACGCGCTGGCGACCGGTTCCGGATCACTGCCCAGCTCTCTGATGCGAGCGACGGCCGGCTGCTCTGGTCGGAGCGCTTCGACCGCGAGGGCCGGGACATCCTCGCGCTGCAGGACGACCTGGCCCGAAGCATCGTGGCCACGCTCCGCACCCAGTTCCTGGACCCGGAGGCGCTGGGCGAGGTGGAACAAGCGCACCGGTGCCGACCTGCTGCAGGCGGTGCAGTTTTTCGAGCAGGCCATCGTGGAAGATCCCGCCTTCGCGTTGGCCTACACCGGACTGGCCGACTCCTACGCGCAGTACGTCGACTACCGTGCGATGCCCGTCGCCGAAGGGCTGGGGCGCGCGCGGGACGAAGCCAGGAAGGCGATCGCGCTCGACGACACCCTGGCCGAGGCGCATACCTCACTTGCGTGGGTGCTGTTCATCCATGACTGGGACTGGGAGGCGGCGGGCCGGGAGTTCCGCCGAGCGATCGCGCTCGATCCGCGCTACGCCAGTGCTCGGCAGTGGTACTCCTGGTATCTCGCGGCGATGGGCCGGATGTCCGAATCGCTGGTGGAGGGGCAGCGCTCGGTGGAACTCGATCCGGCTTCGGTCTCCATCCGGCGCAGCCTCGGCTGGCTGTACTACTACGCGGGAACTCCCCACCTCGGCGTGCCGCACCTGGAGCGGGCGCTGATGATGAACCCCGAGTCTCCCGACAATCACTTGCTGCTCGGCATCCTCCTGACCCACGCCGGCCGGCTGGAGGAGGCGCGGGGATCGATCACGACGGCACTCGATCTCATGCCGGAGGACAGTCACGCGTTAGCCGCCAAGGCGCACGTCGACCTGCTTCAGGGTCACAAGGCCGAGGCGGAAGCCACTTGGGGATGGTTCGAAACGATGGCCCGCGAGCGCTATGTCTCTCCCACCGACTTCGCCCGCCTGGCTCTGGTGCTCGGCCGCACCGATGACGCCTTCGAGTGGCTGGAGCGTGCCCGGGCGGCCCGGCGGGGCTGGCTGGCCTACCTCAAGGTGGACCTGCTGTTCGATCCTGTCCGCAAGGACCCGCGATTCGCTGAACTGATGCGACAGATGGGGCTGAGCGACTGAAACGGACGGTGAAGTCGAGCTGTCCGGTCTCGGTTTGCCAGCGGAAGTTATACACCAGCGAGACGGCAACCAAAGTGGCCCGTGATGTGGTCGCAACAACTGGAGACATGACCGCTACAGCCCTGTCCTGCAAATCATCCAATAGATAGACCATTCGATACAGTCTAAGTCGTTGTATGTCATATTATTAGGTGATAGATAATGGCGGGCTGACTTGCTTCGGCTTGTGACGGCATCATTCTTGGTGTCTGGGGTCATTGCGCAGGGGGTTTTCGCCCCTAGTTTTGACTCGATTGCGGCAGTCGCAATGTCAATAATTCAGACAGGCAGAGTGATGTCCACCAGTGGTGTGCCGAGTGCCATGCCGATCCGCCAGTTTCCCGCCGCCCTGCGGACCCGAGTCCGGGTCGCGTATGCGGTTGCCTGGGAGGCGCTGATCAACACCCATACAGAGCAGGCCCGGCTCTTCATCGGCGAATTCGCCAGCCGGATCTCCCCGCTCGACGGGCTGGAGCTCTACCTCACTGTGGTGTCGGTGCCAGCACCGATGCAGGAGCCGGTGCGGACCCGGACGCTCACGGCCCTCGACCTCGAATGCCTGCCGCCCCAGACGCCGATGCCGGCACTGCGCGGCTGGCGCCTGCTTCGCCTCGACCTGGTGCTCAAGCTGATCCGCTACCGCCGGCAGTACGCGGAAAAGACGCTGGAGCTGGCACGCATGGTGGGGGCCCGCGCCGAGGAGGCGATCACTGCGACGCATGTCTACAACGCTCAGGACCTGGCGCAGCTGCTGAACGGGCATCTGTCGGTGGAGCGGACGGTGGGGGAGTACCTGCGGGCATTCTACCTGCCGCTGGCGACGGCGCAGGCGGTCATGCAGCGGATCAAGGCGGAGGTTGCGGGGAGTCATCTGGCGGCGCAGTACGCCCGCGCGGCGGAGCCTGATCCCGAACTGCTGGAGCTGCAGGAGCCGGTGGAGGAACCGGACGCCACCAGTGAATCCTACGACACGGCGCCGAGTTCCTCGTTGCTGGGATAGCGCTTCATCAGGGTCAGGACCTGCTGCATGGCGTCGATGGCGCTGAGGGGCGCAAAGCGGCCACGCAGTGCCTGACTCACGCGCAGCAGGGTGGGGGAGAGCAGCAGCTCTTCCCGCCGGGTCCCGCTCGCCTTGAGGTCGATGGCGGGGAAGATCCGGCGGTCGGCTAGCTCCCGGCTCAGCGTGAGTTCGCTGTTGCCGGTCCCCTTGAACTCCTCGTAGATCACCTGGTCCATCTTCGAGCCGGTATCGATCAGCGCCGTTCCGATGATCGTGAGCGATCCGCCGCCTTTCGATTCATCGATGGTGCGGGCGCTGCCGAGAAAGCGCTTGGGCTTTTCGAGGGCGTTGGAATCGAGGCCGCCGGTCATGGTGCGGCCGGTACCGCGCTCCACCGTGTTGTAGGCCCGGGCCAGCCGGGTGATGGAATCAAGGATGAGGACGACATCCTCGCCCTGCTCCACCCGCCGCCGGGCCCGTTCCAGCGTCAGCTCCGCCACCGCCACATGCCGCTCCGCCGGACAATCAAAGCTCGAGGCGACCACTTCCCCGAACCCGCAGCTCTCCATGTCGGTCACTTCCTCGGGCCGCTCATCCACCAGCAGAATCAGGAGGAGCGATTTGGGGTAGTTGGTCGCGACCCCCTGGGCCACCGACTGCAGCACCATCGTCTTGCCGGCCTTGGCCGGGGCGACGATCAGTGCGCGCTGGCCTTTGCCAAAGGGGCAGAGCAGGTCGATGATGCGATTGGTGTAGTCCGCGTTCCCGAACCGCTTGAGCCCGCAGTCGAGGGTGAGGGCCTGCTCCGGGTGGATGGCGCCGAGGCTGGAAAAGGCGGGGCGGCTGCGGGCTTCCTCGGCGGGACGACCGTTGACCTCGGTGACCTTTTCGACCGGGGCGGACTTGCCCCGCCCCGGCGGCCGACCGGTTTCGCCAAACAGTTCGTCGCCGCTCCGCAGTCCGTACTGGCTGACCAGGCGCGGGGGGACGTAGTAGTCACCATCCTCGGGGAGATAGCTGAACTGGCGGCGGCGTACGAAGCCCGCACCGCGGTCGGTGAGTTCCAGAATGCCGAGTGATGGAGATGTCATGGGGTTCGTCAATATAGCACCGGAGGACGCTGCATTGGTCCCTTTTGGGTTGGAGTGGTAGTCTATTTACGCCGGAAGCGTCATCTGGGCGTCAGGCGGGCAGGTGGCAGGGAGTAGGGCGTAGGGAGTAGGGAGTAGGGCGTAGGGAGTAGATTGTCACTGGTCATGCATCACATCCGTTCCCCGTTCCTCAAGCCCCGAACCGCCCATGCCCGCTCCCACCGATCTCCTCTTCTACGACGGCAGCTGCGGCCTCTGCCACCGCACCGTGCTCTTCACCCTCCGGCACGATCTGGACGGCAGCCGGTTCCGCTACGCACCGCTTGGCGGCGACACCTTCCAGACGGCATTCACGCCGGAGCAGCAGAAGACGCTGCCTGACAGCGTCATCATCCGGACCGCCGACGGCAGGACCCTGCTGCGTTCCGCTGCGGCGCTCCATATCGGCGAGCAGGTCGGCGGGCCCTGGCGTGTGATCGCGCGGGCGACGGGGTTGCTGCCCCGCTGGCTGCTCGATTGGGGCTACGACAGAATCGCGAGTGTACGGAAGCAGCTGGTTGCCGCGCCGAAGGAGGCCTGTCCGATCCTGCCGCCGGAATTGCGGGGGCGGTTCCTCCGGTAAGCGGAGGGCGGAGCAGAGCTCCGCCCCCACCCTACACCACCACATCCCCCTCCACCGCAGTGAGTGCCCGGAACAGCACCGTCAACCGCGTGGTCATCGGCCCGACCCGCCCCTCACCAATCGTGCGGCCGTCGATCTTCGTCACTGCGGCCAGCTCCCCCATCGTCCCGGTGCAGAACACTTCATCCGCCCGGTACACCTCCGCCGGCGAGATCTCCCGCACCTCGTGCGGAATTCCGTGGCTGGCGCAGAGGCCGAGCACCGCTGAGCGGGTGATGCCTTCGGGGCAGGCAGTGGTGCGGCTGGTGCGTACCACGCCGCCATCCACGAAGAAGAGGTGGGTCGCGTTGGTTTCCGCCACAAAGCCGTGGGTGTCGAGCATCAGCGCGTCGTCTGCCCCTGCGACGTTGGCCTCGATCTTGGCGAGAATTGACTGTAGCAGGTTGCAGTGGTGGATCTTGGGATCGAGGCAGTCGGGCGGGAATCGCCGGATGGAACTGGTGATGAGCGTGAGGCCCGTCGTGCCGTAGACCGGCGGCTTGTGCTCGGCGAGCACGATGAGCGTCGCGCCGGACTGGTTGAGCCGCGGGTCCATGCCGGAGGTCACCTTCACCCCGCGAGTAAGCGTGAGGCGGATGTGCACCCCGTCGGTCATGCCGTTGGCCTTGAGGGTCTTCCGGATTTCCTCGGTGATCACCTTGTGCGAGGGGATCTCGCTGAAGGCCAGCGCCAGCGCCGAGTGCCGGAGGCGATCAAGATGCTCCCGCAGGCGGAAGATCCGCCCCTGGTAGAGCCGCAACCCCTCCCACACCGCGTCACCCCCCTGCACGGCGGAATCGAACGGACTGATCCCGGCCTGGTCCCGGTGACACAAGGTGCCGTTGATGTTGACCTGGAGGTCGCGATTTTTCGGATTGAAGACTTGAAGCATGGTCGAGTCCGGTGTTGGGTGAAGGTAGCCATCAGCCATCAGCCATCAGCC
>JAWXBX010000364.1:0-10796 GCA_034440415.1 Gemmatimonadota bacterium
CACCGCCCGCTCAGACGTGTACGCCCTCGGCTGTGTGACCTACGAGATGCTGGTGGGTGAGCCGCCCTTCACCGGTCCGACGGCACAGGCGATCGTGGCGAAGGTGATGACGGAGAGACCGGTCTCGATCCGCAAATTTCGCGAGCGGGTGCCTGACGTGGTCGAAGATGCCGTCTTGACCGCGCTCGAGAAGCTGCCGGCCGACCGCTTCCCGACCGCGGCGGAGTTCGCCGGCGCCCTGGCCGGGGACGGGACGGCGTCGGGCCGGGGTAGGGGTCGCATGCATGCGGCCCCTACCGGGCCCGGCGCCAGCCGCACCGTGCTCGCCGTCGCCACCGTCGCAGGAATCGCCATTGGCTGGGGCCTCGCGCACCGGGGGCCCCGTGCGGCCGAGCCGCTGACGGTCACCTCCCTGCTCGCGCCGGCGGGGGGCACGTTCGCCGAGCGGCGCTCCCTCGCGCTGAGTCCGGACGGCCGGCGTCTCGCCTTCGTCTTCGCGGCCGGTGACGGCTCGCGCATGCTCTGGCTCCGGCGGCTCGACCGCGCCGACGCGGAACCGCTTCCGCATACCAGCGGCGCCGATGCCCCCTTCTGGTCGCCCGATGGACGTTCATTAGCCTACTTCGCCGACGGCAGCCTGACGGTACTGGCGGAAAACGGGGATACCCGGAAATTGTGCCCCATCGCGGATCCGACGGGCGGCTCGTGGTCGGCGATGGGGGCGATCCTCTTCGGCGGTCGCAGTGGCATCTCCACGGTTCCCGCCACGGGTGGCGCGTGCAGCCTCATCGTTCCCGCCGATCCCAGGACCACGCTCCGGGCGGTCTTCCTGCCGGACGGCAAGCGGCTGCTCTACTCCCGGGGGCGGAACCTGGACATGGTGGTTGCGACGATCGACGGCACCCAGCTCACCACCCTCCCGCTCCAGGTCGAGGAGTTCGCTGTCGTGGCCCCCGACTACATCATCGTCCCGAGCGCCACGGAGTACCGCTCCCTCGATGCCCAGCGGATCAACCTGGGCAGCCTCGCGCTGGAGGGGCCGGCGGTGCGGATCGCGTCGGGCGTCCGGTCTTCGGGTGGGGTCCACACCGTGGCGCTCTCGTCGACTGACGCCTTCGCCTTCCTGCCCAGCACGAACGATCGTCCCTACCTCGAGTATGATGCGACCGGGCAACTGCGGGATACGGTGCGGGTGGAGGGCACCTGGGGTCTCGGGGTGCGTCCGCCCGGCGCGGGGTCCCCGCTTGTCGCGGTCTCGGGGATTTCGGCTGGACTGTGGCTGTACGATCTCGACGCCGATCGTGCCACCCGTCTCGTGGTTCACGATTCGCTCACCGGCCCCCCCCCGAATGCGGCAGGGCCGATCTTTCCCGTCTTCGATCCGCATGGGGCCCGGCTCGCGTATGCCGTGGCGGGGCCCGGGCGCTGCACCCTCGTGGAGCGGGAGGTGGCGACCGACGTCGAACGGGTCATCCTCCGTGATTCCGTCGCTTGGTCGAATTGTCCCACGCCTCTCGACTGGTCTCCGGACGGGGGACGTCTGCTGGTCCGGTGGGGATCTGCGCTCGCGATCCTCGACCTGACCGGGCCGAAAGCGAGGCACGACATTTCCCGTCCCGGACGAATCTGGGAAGGTCGCCTTGGGCCCGATGGGCAGTCGATTGCGTACAGCTCTGATGAAACCGGGCGCGCCGAGATCTACGTGCAGGCGTTGCCGGCCGGCCGGGCCCGACGCGTCTCACTCGACGGCGGACGATGGCCGACCTGGAGCCATCGCGGGCGACAGCTCACCTTCCTTACCCCGGATGGGCGGGTGCAGCAGGCGGCGATCGGCGTGGGGCCGGATGGCCCGATCGGGACCCCGCGTACTCTCTTTCTTGCGCCCACCTGGCGCCGGGCGCTCTTCGATGACCGCGGCACCGGGTTCGGCATGCTGGGGGATGGCGAGCGGTACCTCGTGCGACAGTCCCCGTCGGGCCTCGCGGTCACCTACGTCCAGCACTGGCTGACCCATCTCCCTCAGGCCGACTCGGCGGGCACCGAGCGGACCGGCCCATGACGACCGCCATGGAACGACTCACCGCCGCTCTCGCCGACCGCTACCGCCTTGAGCGGGAGCTGGGCGCCGGCGGCATGGCCACCGTCTATCTCGCCGAAGACCTGAAACACCACCGCAAGGTCGCGGTCAAGGTGCTCCGGCCCGAGCTCGCTGCCAGCATGGGCGCCGAACGCTTCGAGCGGGAAATCGAAGTCGCCGCCCGGCTCACCCATCCCCACATCCTCGGCGTGCTCGATTCAGGCGAGGCCGGTGGCTTCTTCTACTACGTGATGCCCTACGTCGAGGGCGAGACGCTCCGGGATCGCCTGACACGGAGCGGCGAGCTGCCGGTGGCGGACGCGCTGCGGCTCCTCTCCGAGATCGCCGAGGCGCTGGCCGCCGCCCACAAGGGCGGTGTGGTGCACCGGGACATCAAGCCGGAGAACATTTTGCTCTCCGGCCGTCATGCCATGGTGATGGACTTCGGCGTGGCGAAAGCGGTCACCGAGGCCAGCGGCCGACAGCAGCTCACCACCGCCGGCGTGGCGCTCGGCACGCCGGCCTACATGGCGCCGGAGCAGGCCACCGCCGACCCGCAGCTCGATCACCGGGTGGACATCTATGCGTTAGGCGTGCTGGCCTACGAGATGCTGACTGGCCACCCGCCGTTCCATGGACTGACTCCTCAGCAGACCCTCGCGGCGCACGTGACGCAGGCGCCGGTGTCAGCTACGCAAAGGCGACCGGGGATCTCGCCGGCGCTGGACGCGCTGATCATGCGCTGCCTCGCCAAGCGGCCGGCCGACCGGTACCAGACGGCGGATGATCTGGTCGCCGCGCTGGAGCCGCTAGCGACGCCCAGCGGCGGGATGACGCCGACCCACACCATGCCGATCGGTGCGGTGGGCGCGCCCCGTGCCGTGCCCCGATGGGTGCGCGGCGTCATCGCCGGTGTGGTGGTGATTCTCCTCGGCGCAGCTGCGTTCGCCTTGTGGAATCGCCCGCCGGCCACCGCCGCGCTGCTGCAGCCGGTGCAACTCACCCGGAGCGCGGGGGTGCAGGAGTCGCCCTTCATTACCAGTGACGGCAAGGGAGTCGCCTACCGCATCCTCGGACCCGGTGACACGGCCAGTCGGGTGGAATGGCGGCGGGGCAGCGACGGCAGCGCGGTCACCGTCGCCCCGATCGGCAGGCCCCGCGGGTGGTCCTCCGACGGTGACAGGCTCCTGATCGCGACCCCACGCGGGCTGGAGAGTGTTCCCGCACTCGGCGGGGCCAGCACCTTCCTCGTGGCTGGAGTATGGCCTAACGGGCTCTGGGCGCCCGACGGCCAGCGCCTGGTCTACGTGCAGGGTGACTCGCTCCTGCTCCGCACCAGCGACGGGCAAACCACCCTGCTCGCGCGAACCTTCGACCCGCACTCGCTGGCCTGGTCGCCGGATGGCCGGTGGATCGCATACGTCTCGGATAATTCCATCTATCTCAACAACTGGAACATCGCGACCTCCTCGCTCTGGCTGGTGCCGTCCACCGGGGGCATGCCGACCCGGCTGACCGCGGGAGACGCGCTGGACCTGAGCCCGGCATGGGCGCCCGACAGTCGCCGACTGCTCTTCGTGTCCAGCCGGGGAGGGACCCGGGACATCTACCAGCTCAATCTCGACTCCCGGGGACGGCCGCGGGCCGATCCGGTGCGGATTACGCTGGCACTGAACGTTTCGCAGATTTCGCTCTCTGCCGACGGCCAGGAGCTGGCCTATTCGGTGGTCACCAATCGCAGCAACATCTGGAGCGTCAAGGTTCCCGCGACGGGGTCGGTGACGAGCCGTTCGGCCGAGCTGGTGACGACCGATCAGGAGAGCATCGAGAGCATCTGGATTTCACAGGACGGACAGTGGCTGGCCTTCGACTCCGACCGCTCGGGAGTGCAGCAGATCTTTTGCCGCCCCCTGGCGGGAGGGGAGGTGCAGCAGATTACCCGCGGCAACTCCCCGGCCTTCTCGGTCAGCCTGTCCCCCGACGGCAAGGAAGTGGCCTATCACGCGATTGTCGATGGCCATCGCCGAGTCTTCGTGGCCCCGAGCGAGGGTGGCGCGGAGCCGATACAGCTCTCGCCCGGTACCTTCCCGGATGAGAGGAATCCGTCCTGGTCTCGCGACGGCAGGCGGCTTCTCTGGCAGACGTATCTTCAAAGGGGAGTCATCGGCGCCTATGTGATCACCCGTTCGGCCTCGGGCTGGGGAGCACCCCAGGTGGTCGCGAGCCCGGGCGCCATCGTGGGATCCGCGTGGGCCGATAGCGTGTCGGTGGTGGCCCGGGATACCGTCAACGATCGCCTGATTCTGGTCAACACGGAGGACTCTTCCGGTACGCCAAGGGTGCTCGGGAAGACCGTGACGCGGATCGGCAATCCCAGCATCTCCACCGACGGTCGCACCCTTTACTCTCAGGATCGTTTCGGGGTTTGGGCCGTGCCGGTCAAGGGCGGGGTGCCGCGCGAGGTGGTCCGGTTCGATGATCCGCTGCACCCGCATGCGACCAACGCCAGGAATCTCGCGGCGCATGCCGGGCGCCTCTACTTCACGCTGCAGGACCCACAGAGTAACATCTGGATGGCGAAGGTGACGGGGCTCAAACGATGAGCCAAGCTTCTTCGGCCCGGCACGTCGCCAAAGCGGCCATGGGACAATATCCGGTGTCACTTTAGTGACAGCAGCCGAGCCGCGGCTTCAGCCGCGACTCGTGAGCAGTGTACTGGGACACTCTCGTGACATCAGCCGCGACTCATGCGATCACCGACTCAAGGACACCGTGACTGACGCATCGCCCCGCCTCACCGAGGCCCTGTCGGACCGCTACCACCTCGAACGCGAGCTGGGCCAGGGCGGCATGGCCACGGTGTATCTGGCCCACGACATCAAGCACCAGCGCAGCGTGGCCATCAAGGTGCTGCGACCCGAACTCGCCGCTGTGATCGGCGCCGAGCGGTTCCTGAGCGAGATCAAGACCACCGCCAATCTGCAGCATCCGCATATCCTGCCGCTGTTCGATTCCGGCGCCGCCGATTCGTTCCTGTTCTACGTCATGCCGTTCATCGACGGCGAGTCGCTGCGCGATCGGCTGAAACGGGAGAAGCAGCTCTCCATCACCGATGCGGTGCGGATCGCCACCGAAGTGGCCGGCGCGCTGGACTACGCCCACCGCCACAACGTCATCCATCGCGACATCAAGCCGGAGAACATCCTGCTGCACGATGGCCGCGCGCTGGTCGCGGACTTCGGCATCGCGCTCGCCGCGAGCAAGGCGGGCGGCACCCGGATGACCGAGACCGGGATGAGTCTCGGCACGCCGCACTACATGAGTCCGGAGCAGGCCATGGGGGAGCGGGAGATCACCGGCCGCTCCGATGTCTACGCCCTCGGCTGCATCACCTACGAGATGCTGACCGGCGACCCGCCGTTCACCGGTTCCACCGCCCAGGCGATCGTGGCCCGGATGGTCACCGAGCGGCCACGCCCGCTGACCACCCAGCGGCACACCATTCCGCCCCATGTGGAGGCGGCGGTGCTCAGGGCGCTGGAGAAGCTGCCGGCTGATCGGTTCGAGAGCGCGAAGGAGTTCGCCGAGGCGCTGGAGGGGAAGACGGTTGGGCGGTTAGACGGTCAGGCGGTTCGAGGTTCAACCCAAGCCAACCAACCGCCCAACCGCCGAACCGCCTTCACCGCGGCCGCCCTGCTCAGCCTCGCCGTCCTGGCGCTCTGGGGCTGGCTGCGTCCAACACCGGTGTCCCCGGTCAGCCGCAATCAGGTCGTCTTGTGGCAACACTCCATCGGGCGGTTTCTTGCGCCGGGCGTCGATTATGTGGCGACGCAGGCGGCCATCGCCCCGGACGGCTCCAGCAGCGTCTTCACCGACTCGGTCGGCGGGGCCATCCAGCTGCTGCGGCAACGCCGGGAGGAGAGCGCACCCACGCCGCTCCCGGGTACGGAGGCGGGGATGTCTCCCTTCTTCTCGCCCGACGGGAAGTGGATCGGGTACATGACGACCGACGGCCGATTGCGGAAGGTCCCGGTCGAGGGCGGCGGCTCGATCACGCTCGCAACCAGTTCAAATCTCGGCTATCTCACCGGGACGTGGCTGGACGACGGGACGATCGTCTACGTCGGGAAGGAACAGGAGCTGCGCCGGGTCTCCGCCGATGGCGGCGAGAGCCGGGCGCTCAATCAGGCCGCCACGAAGCAGCGACAGAACATTGCGGTCCTCACTCCATTGCCGGGCAGCCGCGGAGTGTTGTACACCGCCTGCCCCGGTAACTGCGGCATCGAATCCAGCATCTATGTCTTCGACTTCGCCGCGGACAGCGGGCGCCTGCTGGTAGCGAACGCGGCGGGGGCGTGGTACTCCCCCACCGGTCATCTCCTCTACACCGACCGGGCGGGCGGGCTGTACGCGGCCGGCTTCGACCCGAAGCGCATGGTGCTGACATCGGGAGTGGTCCCGGTGCTCGAGGATGTCGTCCCGGTCGGTTTCGCCCTCTCCGCCTCCGGGAGTGCGCTCTACTCGCTCAAGGGCGCCGGCGCCGGGCTCTCTGAGCTGATGTGGGTGGCAAGAGACGGACGGGCCGAGTCGTTCGATTCCACCTGGCGCGCGGACTTCTGGTATCCCGGCCTGTCGCCGGACGGGAAGATGCTGGCGGTCAGCGTACGGGATGCCACGACCCAGCTGTGGATTCGGCGCTCGGACGGTACCCGACAGAAGCTGCCCCAGAATGGGACGGTCAACTGGCGTCCGTCCTGGACGCCCGACGGCCGGTCGATCGCCTTCTCGTCCAACATGGCCGGCCGGGGCGGACTGGATGACTACGACATCTACCAGGCGCCGGTGGATGGCAGCGCACCGCCCCACCTGCTGCTGCATCACACCTATGGGCTATGGGAAGCCGAGCTCTCGCGGGATGGAGAATGGCTGGTGGTGCGCTCCGACGAGGCCGGCAGCAATGGCCGCATCCGGGCCCGGCGCCTCCGGGGCGACACGACCCTGTTGCCACTGGTCGTCAAGGATGCCAACAACGTGGCCGCGCTGTCGCCGGACGGCCGCTGGCTCGCCTATGTTTCGTTAGCCACCGCACGACGCGAGGTCTACGTCACCCCATTTCCGGGCGGGGGGTCGACCCACATCGTCTCGCGCGATGGGGGAACCGAGCCACGCTGGGCCCACAGCGGCCGGGAGCTGTTCTTCAAGGGACCCACTCAGCTCATGGTCGTGGACATCGCCCCTGGTCCGGTCTTCGTGGCCGGCACTCCCCGGCCGCTCTTCCCGCTGGCGGGGTACCGCTCGGCGCGGAACCGGCAGCAGTACGACGTGGCGCCTGATGACCGCCACTTCCTGATGATCCGGGAGCCAACCGAGGTGGGCGGCGGCAAGGTGGTGTTCGTGGAGAACTGGTTTGCGGAACTCGAGGCCAGGATGAAGGCCGGGCATTGAGCACGGCGTGCGTGCCGGCGCGAAACAATGCCTGACTCGATCTGCCCTCAGTGTGGCCAGAAGGCGCTCAGCGTCGCGACGCGCTGCCCGCGCTGCGGCCACGCCTTTGCGGCGCGGGTATTCCAGCACTCGGCACGCCGCCGCAAGCCGCAGCGGTTTTCCATCGGTGTCCTCGTGTCCGGCGTGGCGCTGACGCTGCTGGCGGCGAACTATCTGCGGGAGCGATTCGGCCTGGCCCCGCCTGCGCCGGCACCGGTGAAGGTCCCTGTGGCGGTGCAGCCGGTTCGACCCGAACCGCCGCCGCCGCGACCTGCACCCCGAGTGGTCCCGGAGAGCGTTGTCGCGGCCCCGCCTGAGGTGTGGCCGTCGCGGGAACCTGCGGCGTCTCGGGTTTCCCTCCAGCCAGAACCCGTCACGCCGGTTGTCACGCCGGCACCGGTCGATACGGCCGGCCGGCAACGCCGTTACGCCGCCATGTGGATGAACGTGAGGGCCGACCGCAGCAGTTCCGCGGCCGTGCTGCGGATCCTGCGGCCCGGGGAACTCGTGCAGGTGGACACGCTCGTGCAGGGATGGTATCGGGTGGTCTCCGCCGGTGAGCAGCCGGGGTGGGCCGACCGGCGCCTGCTCGATACCCTGCCGCCACCGCCGCCACCATGAATCGGCCGACCGGACGCTTGCACCGGCCTGCGGCTTGTCTAGCCGCCCCACCTTTCCTCCGGTATTTTCGGGCTGTCGTTCCTTCCCCCCGTACCCAGGCATGCTCGTGACGGACGCGGTACAACGCTTGACGTCCGCGCTCGCTGACCGCTACCGCCTTGAGCGGGAGCTGGGCCAGGGCGGAATGGCCACAGTCTATCTGGCCGAGGACCTGAAACACCACCGCAAGGTGGCGGTCAAGGTGCTGCGGCCCGAGCTGGCCGCCAGCATGGGCGCCGAGCGCTTCGAGCGGGAAATCGAAGTCGCCGCCCGGCTCACCCATCCCCACATCCTCGGCGTGCTCGATTCGGGCGAGGCGAGCGGCTTCTTCTACTACGTCATGCCCTACGTCGAGGGCGAGACGCTGCGCGAGCGGATCAGCCGGAGCGGCGAGCTGCCGGTGGCCGACGCGCTGCGGCTCCTCTCCGAGATCGCCGAGGCGCTGGCGGTGGCGCACAAGGGCGGCGTGGTCCATCGCGATATCAAGCCGGAGAACATCTTGCTCTCCGGTCGCCATGCCCTGGTCATGGACTTCGGCGTGGCCAAGGCGGTCACCGAGGCCAGCGGCCGGCAGCAGCTCACCACCGCCGGTGTCGCGCTCGGCACCCCGGCCTACATGGCGCCGGAACAGGCCACCGCCGATCCGCAGCTCGATCACCGGGTGGACATCTATGCGTTAGGCGTGCTGGCTTACGAGATGCTCACCGGGCACCCGCCGTTCCACGGCCTCACGCCGCAGCAGACGCTGGCGGCGCATGTCACCCAGGCGCCGAGACCGGTGACCGAGCGGCGGCCGGGAATCTCCCCGGTGCTGGACGCGCTGATCCTGCGCTGCCTGGCCAAGCGGCCGGCGGATCGGTACCAGACGGCGGACGAGCTGGTCGCCGCGTTGGAGCCGCTGGCGACGCCCAGCGGCGGGATGACGCCGACCCACACGATGCCGGTGGCGACGGTGCTGGCGCCACCCAGCGCCTCGCGCTGGGCCAAGTGGGCGGTCGGTGCGGCGGTCGTGGTGGTGGTCGGCGTCCTCCTGTCCACGCAACGGGGTGGGGACGGCTCACCACTGACCCTGACAAAGACCACCCGGCTCACCAGCGCGCCGGGCCGGGAGGTGCTCCCTGCCATCTCGCCAGATGGGCAGTTTCTGGCCTATGTGGCGATAGGCGCCAGCGCCGAGATCTTCCTCCAGCCCACCGATGGCGGGCGTGCGGTCGGCATCACTGACAGCATGCCCGGCTCGCAGCTATCGCCCGACTGGTCGCCCGACGGACGGCGGCTGGCCTTCGTCTCCTACGACTCCGGCGGCGCCAGCATCGCGACCATGCCCCCTACCGGGGGCGAAGTCCGTCGGCTGTATCGCACGTCCTACGATGGCGGGATTCCGCGGGCCCCCAAGTGGTCCCCCGACGGGGCCCGGATCGCCTTCGAGCAGGGAGACAGTATCATGGTGATGGCGGCCGACGGCAGCGGGCTCGCGCTGCTGGCGCAGGTCGGCGCCGCGCATTCCCTGGCCTGGTCCCCCGATGGGCGCTGGCTCGCGGGCGTGCGGGGAAACGAGGACTTTGTGTACAGCCGCGTGGCATTCGGCAACCTGGCGGCAAGCACGGTGTTCGTGCTCCCCGCCGCAGGCGGCACGCCGATCATGATCAGCGACTCCACCACGCTGAACCTCTCTCCGGTCTGGCTGCCGGACGCGAGCGCCTTGCTCTACGTCTCGAGTGGCGGCGGCGGCCGGGACGTCTACCGCCAGGCCATCGGTAGGAGGGGGCGGCCGGGGGGCGCTCCCAGCCGGATCACCACCGGGCTCGACGCGCATACCATCGCGCTCTCCCGCGACGGGAAGCAGCTGGCGTATTCGAAGTACAGCCGGGACCTCAACATCTGGATGGTCCGACTGCCCTCGTCAGGCAGCGTCAGCGCCAGCACCGCGGTGCCGATCACCCGTGGCAACCAGGCCACCGAAGTGGTGCGGCTCTCCCCCGACGGCAGGTGGCTGGTCTACGACTCCGATCTCAACGGCAACGCCGACCTCTTCATCGTGCCATCGGATGGCGGCACGCCGAGGCAGCTGACCGATGACCCGTCCGACGACCTGGCCGCCGACTGGTCTCCCGATGGCAGTATCATCGCCTTTCACTCCTTCCGCACCGGCAACCGGGATGTCTTCACCATCAACGCCGACGGCACCGGACTGGCGCAGGTCACCAGCGACACCCTGAGCGACTGGTATGCCGTCTGGGGACGGGACAACAACACCCTCGCCTTCACCCGGGGAGAGGGCGCCGCCGCAAGCCTCCTCGAAATCCACCGAGCCTCCGCGTCGGCGCCCTGGGGGCCTCCGGTCCGCCTGGGCGCGGGTGTCACCAGCAGCACCACCCACGATCGGTTGGCCTACGTGACTGCGAGCCTTGTCACGAACACCGGGGACCGCGTCGTCACCATCCCCTCGGGCGGGGGTGCGCCGACCACGGTCTTCCGACCCCCACCGTGGTTCACGACCGGCGGTTGGATCCGGATGGGATCCGATGGCCGGACGATGTACCTGTCGTCCCCCGACCGGGCCGGCCGGCCGGCC
>JAWXBX010000365.1:0-3113 GCA_034440415.1 Gemmatimonadota bacterium
CCCTGCCACCTGCTACCTGCCACCTGCTACCTTCCCCTGCATCCATGCGCATCCTACATCTCGCCAAATACTACTGGCCCCGCTCCGGAGGGATGGAACGCGTGGTCCAGGACCTCGCCGAAGGCGCGGCGGCCCTTGGGCATGAGGTCTCTGTTGTCGCGGTGGAGAGCCGGCTCGGCGGGCGGGTGGGCGCCGGTCAGCGCTCGACCATCACCCGGGTGTTCTCTTTCGGCGCGCTGGGCTCGGAAGAGATCGCGCCGGGATACCTGACCGCCGCCCTCCGCCGGGCGGACATCATTCATGTGCATCACCCGCACCCGCTGGCCGACGTGGCGAGTCTGCTGCGCAGCCGGCGAACTCCGCTGGTGGTGACCCAGCACCAGGACAGCCGGCGACGCCCGGGCTACGCGCTGCTGGCCCGTGCGGTGCTCCGCCGCGCAGCCGCGATTGTGGTGCCGAGCCGGGCGCACCTCGCGCTTTCGAACGAACTGGATGGCTTCGAGCACAAGACCGAGGTCATCCCATTCGGCATCGACGCGGACCGGTGGGCCGATGTACCGCGTCGTCCGATCGATGCCGCACCCAAGGCGTTATTCATTGGCCGGCTGGCGCGGTACAAAGGCGTGGATGTGCTGCTGCGCGCACTGGAGCGGGTGCCTGACCTGCGGCTGGATATCGTCGGCGCCGGACCCGAGGGACCGCGCCTGAAGACCCTGACGCAGGCGCTGGCGCTCACCGATCGGGTGCGGTTTTTCGGCGAGTATCCGGATGATGATCTTCCCCGGCGGATGGCGGAGGCGGACTTCCTGGTGCTGCCGTCGGTGTCGGTGGAGGAGATGTTCGGGCTGGTCGTGCTGGAGGCGATGGCGGCGAGCCGTCCGGTCATTACATCAGCGGTGCCGACCGGGGTGCGGGAGGTGAATGTGCCGGGGGAGACCGGGCTGGAGGTGCCGGTCCACGATGTCCGTTCGCTGGCGGAGGCGCTGGATGCGCTGTCGCGGGATCCGTTCCTGCGGGAAAAGATGGGCGACGCCGGCCGGCAGCGGGTCGAGAAATTCTTCACCCGCCAGCTCATGGCTGAGCGGCATGTGGCGCTGTATGAGCGGGTGCTGGCCTACAGCCCCGAATCCGCCAAGTAGCCGCTCGATCGCGTCGGCCGAAGCTCCTCAGTCCCGGCTACTGCACCTGCACGATCCGCGACACCGACGGCACTCCCAGATTGCTCAGCAGGAACACCATGTACTGCCCGGGGGGCAGGATATTGCGGTTGGCCGTCACCGTGAAGTCCACCGACGAGGCGGTGCGGGTGAAGGTCAGCTCGTTGAATCGCTGATTCATGTCGTGACTGTGGGTCGTCGAGGGCAGCTTGACCAGGGTGACCCGGGTGACGGTCGCAGCATCGGGGGTATCGAGGGTGATGGCCTGGCCGCCGGGCCAGATGGCGGGGACGGCGGTGATGACCGGACGCGGGCCGGCGAACAGGTAGGGTGGTTCGAAGATTTCTCCGTTCTGCTCGCTCGGGATCGCCACGCCGACGGCATCACCGCTGCCGGCCAGCAGGACCCGTGCGTCCGGCAGCAGGATCGCCGTCGAGTGGTACAGGCGGGGGACCTGGTTGCTCGCCCAGGTGGTCCACTTGCCGTTCGTCGGATTCCACACCTCCGTGGTCCGCACCGCGCCGGCGAGGTTGCTGAAACCAGTGCCACTGGTACCGCCGAGCGCGAGCACCTGGCCGGTGGGGAGGATGACGGTGTTGAATTGCCGCCGCGCCTTCAGCATCGGGTTGGTGGACTTCCAGACCGGGGTTGCCACGTTGAGATCGATGATCTCGGCGGACCTCACCGGCGGGTTCCCGCCGCCGACGTAGAGGATCTTCCCTGGCCGGTACATCACCGCCGCGCCGTAGCTGCGCACGCCACCTACCCGGTTGTTCACGTAGGTCCACGATCCGGTGCCGGAAGGATTGATATAAAACGTCTGCTTGAGCTCGCCGGCGTAGTAGACCAGGCCGTTGGGGGCCAGAAAGGTGCGGGGGTAGTAGGGCAGGGACTTCGCGGCGGTCGTCAGCTCGCGCCAGGCCGCGCTGGCGGCGTCCCAGACTTCGGGGACGAGCACGGTGTTCCCCGCTTCATCGGCGCCGGCGAGCACCAGCACATCGCCATTGGCGAGCGACGTGGTGCTGGGGTACCACCGGCCGGCGGCCATCGGGGGGCCGGCGGTCCAGGTGTTGGTCCGGAAGTCAAAGAAGTTCAAATCTGGTGCCCCGAGATCGCTGGCGATGTATCCGCCCGCCACCATGAGGGTCCCGTCCGGCATGAGCAGGTGACCGGCGCAGAAGAGCCTGAGCGGGCCGCTCATCGCGGTGAACGCCCCGGTCGCGGGGTCCCAGACCTGGGGCGTGCCGCCGTTCATCCGGCCAAAGCTCAACGCGCGTCCGTCGGGCAGCAGGCTGAGGTGGGTCGCGACGTTCACCCAGCCAAAGGGAGCGGACCACTGTCCGACGGCCTGGGCCTGAACTCCCTGCGCCGCCGTGAGGCCATCGTGCAGGGCGGGAGCGACCCTCGGGGCCGTCGACTCCTGCGTGGTGGTGTTGTCCTGGAGGCAGCTCAGGCTGGCGAGGGCGATCACCAGCAACGGGAGCGTGCGAGGGACCATGCGGCGGCGTGACATGGGTATTCCGCAGTAGAGATGAACGGAGCCTGCTGCGATCTTGGGGAATCGAGACCCCGACTTGGGGCAAGCGTCATGCCGAGCATGTGAGCGAACCCGTTGGATTGCAAGAGGTGCCGCCGGTCCCGGGGGAATCGGCTCAAACCCTTGTTCCAGCCCCCCGAGCGGCCGAGATTGCAGCCGACCGGGCCCTTAGCTCAGTTGGTTAGAGCAGTGGACTCATAATCCATCGGTCGCGGGTTCGAATCCCGCAGGGCCCACTTGCGGCATTGCTCCAACTCCCTGTGGCGTGCGGGCCACTCTGGCGCCCTCGCCGGTGCGTCGGTAATCTCCCCACCGGCCTCTGGCCCGCCATGATCCGATTCAATCACATCTCCGGCAGCCTCGCCGGCACCTCCGCTGAATACGACAAGCGCTCGCTCCGGGTGGGGACGAGCGGGGAC
>JAWXBX010000366.1:0-18521 GCA_034440415.1 Gemmatimonadota bacterium
GGCACGCGCCAGCGTCGCCAGCGAGTCCGCCTCACGCCACTCGCCTAGTGCCATCGACCTTGTGCGGCGAGCAGCTGCCCCTCCGTGTCCAGGCAGGCGACATGCGCCATGTCGTTTGGCGCGGCGCTGGCGAGCGCCGACTTGGCCTCGACAAGGTCGGTGGCGGCGGAGTCGAACATTTCGTCAAAGGCGAAGGAGTTTACCCGGAGGCAGTCGGCGATGGCGAGCTGCTCCGGGAGTCGCCCCGCCCGGCCCAACTCCTGCCCCCGTGCCAGCAGGGCGCGCTGGCTGATCCGGTCTCCGCTCTCGTAGTAACGGTCAGCGATGAGGACGAAACCGTCGGCCACCAGCCACGGCTCGTCTCGGTACTTCGCCTCCAGCATCCGGACGGCCATCTGCAGCCGATCGGCGGAGGAGAGCGGCTGGCCGTTCGCGCCGCGCTCATCACCCAGGAGGACTTCCTGGATCGAGTACGTCATCCGCTGGCGTTTGAGGCCGAGAACCACCTCATCCCGCTGGCGCTGCGCCGCCCGGCTCTGCCGCACGGCAGCTCCCGTAGTGCCCAGTAGCGCCACCGTCACCAGCGCGGCGATCGTCACCCCGCCGCGATTGCGCCTGACGAACTTCCTCATCCGGTAGGCCATCGAATCCGGCCGGGCGCTCACCGGCTCCTGCCGCAGGTAGCGCTCGAGATCATCGGCAAAGGCTGCGGCGGTCTGGTAGCGCTCCACCGGGAGCTTTCGCAGTGCCTTGGCCAGGATGGTGTCGAGGTCGCCCAGGCCGAGGCGCGCCGGCTCCGCCTCCAGCAGGGCAGTCACGCACTCGGCCGGTGAATGCGCTCCCTCCGCGGTCGGATGTCGGTCCGACAGCAGCAGGTACAGCAGGACGCCGAGGGCGTAGACGTCCGTCGATGTCGTGAGATCGGCTCCGTGCACCTGTTCGGGGGCGGCATAGAGCGGCGTGAAGGTGCGCCCGCCCGCGGCGGTAAGCAGCGACCGGTCATTCACCGATTCGTCGTCAATCAGCTTGGCGATGCCGAAGTCGAGCAGCTTCACGTGGCCGTCGGTGGTGACGAAGATGTTCGACGGCTTGAGGTCGCGATGAACGATCAGATTGGCGTGCGCATGGCCGACGGCGGCGAGCACCTGCAGGAAGAGCCGGAGCAGCACCGCCTGCGGCAACTTCCGTTCGCGGGCGTAGAGGTCGATCGGCTGGCCATCGACGTACTCCAGCACGAGGTAAGGCTGGCCCGCCGGGCTCACTCCGGCGTCGAGCAACCGGGCGATGCCGGGATGCGCCAGTCGCGCGAGCACCGAGCCCTCCCGGCGGAATCGCTCCTGCCCCGTCGCACTGACGAGGGCGAGGTTGAGCAGCTTGACCGCGGCCTGGCCCTCGAAGCGTCCATCGGCACGCTGCGCCAGCCAGCCGGTGCCCATGCCGCCCTGGCCCAGCTGACGTTCGAGTCGGTAGGCCCCCAGCTCGAGCCCGGCCAGACCGACGTCCCGGACTCCGGTGAGGAAGCCACTCCGGTCCGCCGCCGCCTCCTCTGCCAGGAAGGCCTCGACGTCCGCGGCCAGGTCGGGAGCGCTGACGGACAGCTCCGCGAGCCAGCGGCTTCGCGCCTCCGGCGCCAGTTCCAGCGCCTGGTCGAGGAGCGGTTCGAGGGTCTGCCAGTTGCTCCGGGGAAGCGGGTTCATGAGTGTCCGGGCGCTGGAATGCGGGGTGGGAGTCAGCCGTCAGCCGTCAGCCGTAAGCCTACAGCCTACAGCCTACAGCCTACAGCCTACAGCTTGTACCCACTAGATCGGAAAGCCGGACCGGGTCCCGCCATGGCGGCGCCGTGTCAGGATCGGGGGCCCGATTGTGATCTAGGGGATGGAGGGGAGGAGTGACTCCCCATCGTCCCCTTTGCTCCGAGGTTGCTATGCAGCGCGCCATCTTCGGTCCCCGGTTATTCGCTGGACTCTGTCTGCTGGGCATCACCCTCGCCGGTTGCAGCACTCCGGAAGCGGACACACCGATGGGAGGGAGCGCGACGGCACCTCGGGCCGTCTCGCAGGGGCTGGTCGACTCGGTGGGCATGCTGGCGGCGAGCCGCCAGGTCACGCCGCTTCCCGCCGCGCCACCGGTCCGAATGGCGCTGGTCACTCTCGGTCAGGCGCTCGCGTTCGACAAGGTGCTGTCGGGCAACCGGGACATCTCCTGCATGACCTGCCACCTGCCGGCCCTCGGCACGGGCGACGGGCGGAGCCTGTCGATCGGCCAGGGCGCCACCGGGCTCGGCACCGGCCGGGTCCACCCGCTCGGGCTGTTCATCCCCCGGAACGCGCCGCCGCTTTTCAATCTCGGGGCCATGAAGTCGCTGTTCTGGGATGGCCGGGTCTCGACGGATTCCCTCGGGCGCTTTCACTCGCCCGCGGGCACCAAGCTCACGCCGGCGATGACCCGGGTGTTCGAGTTCGGGCCAACCTCCGCGCTCCCGCTCTTCCCGGCGCTCTCCCGGGAGGAGATGCGCGCCTTCAGCGACAATGAGCTGGGGGCCATCCCCGACGCCGACATGTCGGCAATCTGGGCCGGCCTGATGCGGCGGCTGGGGGCGATTCCGGAATACCGCCAGCTGTTCGAGGCGGCCTATCCCGAAACCCGGTTCAGCTCGATGACCTTCGCGCATGCGAGCAATGCCATCGCCGGGTTCTTCACCGCCAGGCTGGCATTCGATCACTCGCCATGGGATCAATTCCTGGCGGGACAGGATAACGCCCTCACCCAGGAGCAGCTGGTGGGCGCGCAGACCTTTCTCACGCTGAAGTGCTCCATCTGTCACAACGGTCCCGCCTTCAGCGATAACCAGTTCCACAACGTCGCCGTGGCGCAGTTCGGCCCGGGGAAGGGGAAGGGGTTGGGCCGGAACGACGATTTTGGACGGTTCGTCGAGCAGGACCAGCCCGCGCTCAAGTACGCCTTCCGGACGCCCGGGCTGCGCAACGTGGTGCTGACCGCGCCCTATGGCCACGATGGCGCGATCATGGACCTGCGGGAGTTCATCGCCCACTACAGCGAATCCGACCTGAAGCTGCGTGCCTTCGATCCGATGTCCCTCGAGCCACTGCTGCAGGGCACGATGGTCAATAACATCGACGATGTGCTCCGGACTCGCGATACGCTGCTGACCGGCGTCGTGATTCCCGACGTGATGGTCGATCAGCTGACCACGTTCATGAGCGCACTCACCGACGACCCGGCCAGCTATCCCAGCATCGTCCCGGCCCGGGTGCCCAGCGGACTGCCGATCGACAATCCGTAGACGGTCGCCTTCCGGGAACGCGGCGTACGAACGAACGGGGACGCACAGTGGTGCGTCCCCGTCTGCATTGGCCCCTTCCCACGACCAGGGTTCGTGGCCTTGCCGCCCAGCCACGAAGGTGAATGCCTCGCCCTCACCCCTGATGCGGTGTGCTCAGCGCTGGCGAGGCACTCGGCCACTATGGATGTGTGAGCCGGGTCAGACTGTAGATCTCGGGGCTGCCGACGACGGCAACCCCACGAACCAGTCCAACTCCAGGGCAATGGAACTTGTTATCCAGCAGGCCGGGCGACAGGGGCGTGAATTCCTCGGTTTTCAGACAGCCGGTCAGTGTGCCGTAGGGTACGCGCACGGTGGCATCGAGGCTCACAACCTTCATCTTGTCCTCGGCGACTCCGACGGCGAGCTCCTGCTGATACGTCTTTCCCTTCTGCGGAGCCGCCGGCATGATGATGCCGGGGATCGCCCCAGCGACGCCCGCTTCCCATGAGCCGGCGTGGCCGATGATCTGCCCGTGATCCAGCTGAGTCACGTACTCACCGAAGTACCAGACGTTGCCTCGCCGGTCCTCGGCATACCAGTCGAAGGTGTCCTCCACCAGATCGCCGTTGTCCCACGCCTGATCGTGCACCACGATGGTCGACACGCCGAGAATCGTCTTGGTGCTGTTGGTGATGGTCATGAGACCGGTTGTCGGAACGCCGTCACTCTCCCCGACGTAATTGAAACTGGTGCCGGGAATCAGCGGAAACAGCCGGTTCGTGCTGCCACCTGGAAAATTGCCCGGATTGATCGGCTCGGCTGCCGATGGGGTCCGATCCGCCGCGGCGGAATCCGTCCCGGCGAGGAAGGTAAGTGCCGGGTCCGACGTCGGACTCTGGCAGGCAAGAAGGAAAACGAGTGTCAGGGCGAGGGGGTGTGGCGAGCGCATGGGATCCTCTTGGGTGATAGGGCCGTTGGGCCGAAGCCGGTTGTGATGGCACCGGCGGCCAAGGGCGGGCGAGGTCTATCGCTGCCCGCCCGTCGACCGCTGTTGCCTGACAATGGAACCGGCGATCCGGCGTCTTGTGACAGCGGACCGGTTGGCCCTGCGGGAGATTGAGCGGTGGAGCGAAGCGGGAGTGGCTGCGGGGGGAGGTGGCAGCGGACAGGGCCGGCTGAGCGGGTCGTCCGGATGGTCGCGCTGTCGTTAGCGCAGCAACTCCTCCAGTCGGACGGAGGTGTCGGTTTTGTCGTCGCGATACTTGACGATCACCGGTGCGTAGAGCGAGAGGCCGAGCGCCTGGCCCGGTCCTGAACTGATGGGCCGACTGCCGGGGACCACGACAGCGCCGGCGGGGATTTCCAGCGGCCGCTCCCCTGCCCGGCGGTAGGAGGTGTCGCGGACCAGGTCGAAGACGATCGTCCCGCCGCTGAGGATGGTGCCGGGGGCGAGCACCGCGCGCTCCCGCACGACCGTCCCTTCGTAGACGCCCCCGTTGCCCCCGACCAGGACGTCATCCTCGATGATCACCGGCAGGGCGCCGATCGGCTCCAGCACGCCGCCGATCTGCACCCCCGCCGAGAGATGCACCCGCTTGCCGATCTGCGCGCAGGAGCCGACCAGGGCGTGACTGTCCACCATCGTGCCGCTGTCGATGTACGCTCCGGCGTTCACGAAGGCGGGTGGCAGGATCACCGTGCCGGGAGCGATATAGCAGCCGTCCCGGATACTGGTGCCGCCCGGCACGATGCGGACTCCATCCGCGAGCCCCACTGACCGCAGTGGCCAGGTGTCCTTGTCGTAGAACGGAAACGGCCCAGCCTCGGCCATTGGGCGGATCCGTCCCAGCCGGAAGCCGAGAAGGATGCCGGCTTTTACCCAGGCATTGGCATGCCAGACGCCGCCAGCGTCGCGCTCCGCTGAGCGAATGGTGCCGGCGTTGAGTCCATCCTTGAGTTGCTGAAAGGCGGCGAGCGCGTCGGCCTCCTCACCGACAGGCACCGTAGCCGCGAACCGCAGGATGGCGGCTTCCAGTGCGTGGCTCATCGGGTGCCTGCCGCAGTCGCGAGCTCGACCCCGGCCTCACGCAATGCGGCCAGCAGCGGCGCCCGGCGGCTCTCCGAGAGCGGCACCAGCGGCAACCGCAGGACGTTCTCGATCCAGCCCATCGCGGCCAGCGCCGCCTTGACCGGTCCCGGGTTGGTTTCGAGGAAGTTGGCCTCCAGCAGCGGCAGGACCAGGTAGAGGATGTCGCGCGCCTCCGCAATCCGTCCGCGCAGGCAGTGCCGCACCAGCGTGCTCATCAACTTCGGGATCTCGTTGGACGCCACCGAAATCAGCCCATCGCCACCAGCGGCGATGATGGCCAGCGTCATCCAGTCCTCGCCGGAGAGGACAGCGAATCCCTCGGGACGTCCCAGCAGCAGGTGCTGCACCTGCGCCAGATCACCGGAGGATTCCTTGATGCCGAGGATGTTGGGATGCGCCGACAGTTTCAGCACCGTCTCGGGTTTCATATTGCAGCCGGTACGGCCCGGCACGTTGTAGAGACAAACCGGGACCGAGGCGGCGTCGGCGATGGCGGTGAAGTGGCGGACCAGGCCCTCCGGTGTCGGCCGGTTGTAGTAGGGTGTCGCGCTGAGCAGCCAGGTGACGCCGAGCCCGCTGATGCGGCGGGCTTCCTCGACGGCGAGGCGGGTGTCGTTGTGGGTCGCACCGGCCATGACCGGAACGCGCCCGCGGGCAGTGGCAACGACGGTGCTGACGATGTGGTCGCGTTCCTCGGCGGAGAGAGTCGCCGCCTCACCGGTACTGCCGCAGGGCACCAGGAAGTCGATGCCCTCCTCGATCTGCCACTCGACCAGCCGTCGCAGCGCGGCGAGGTCCACGTCGCCCGCCGCGGTAAAGGGCGTCACCAGCGCCGTACCGCACCCTCCGAGCATCGTCATGCGTCCTCCCCGAACAGCATCTGATCCAGCGTGAAGACGCCGGTGCGCCCCTGCAGCCACTCGGCAGCGTTCAGGGCACCCGCCGCGAAGACGTCGCGGTTGCGCACGTCATGTGTCAGGCGAATGGTTTCGAACTCGGTGTCGTACACCACCTCATGCCTGCCGGCCGCGAATCCCGCCCGCGTGCTGCTGACGGGAAAGTCCCGTCCGGCGTCGCCCCGGTGCAGCCGTTCCCGTAGCAGCTGCGCGGTGCCGGAGGGGGCGTCCCGCTTGGCGGCATGGTGGATGTCTGTGACATAGGCTGCGAACTCCGGCCGCCCCGCGAACCGGCGGGCGAGGTCCTCCGCCGCACGGAGAAAGAGCTGGACGCCGGGGGAGAAGTTGGCGCTGTGCAGCAGGGCGCCGCCACCGGCCATGAATGCCGCACTGACTTCGGGCAGCGCCTCGGTCCAGCCGGTCGTCCCCGTCACCACCCGTGCGCCGAGCCGCGCGAGCCCGAGCAGGTTGTCGATGGCGGCCTCCGGCCGGGTGAACTCGAGCACGACCTCGGCTCCGGCGAGGCGCTCCGCTGTGAGGGATCCGCCGTCACGCTGGTCCTGGCCGCTCACCGTCGCCACGACGATGTGGCCCCGCTCGGCCGCGAGGCGGGCGATGGCCTGGCCCATCCTGCCGTGGCCCACAAGGGCGAGCTTCATCGCGGCACGTAGCCCCGTTGCACCAGCAGCTCGGCATTCTGCACCGCCGCGCCGGCGGCGCCCCGGATCGTGTTATGACACAGCAGCACGAGGCGGAGGTCGAGCAGGGTACAGGGCCGCACCCGTCCCACGGTCACGGTCATCCCGGCGCCGCGATCGATGTCGAGCCGGCTCTGCGGCCGGTCCGCTCGCGCGTCGTACTCCACCGGTCGGGCCGGTGTCGAGGGCAGGTCGGCGATACCGGCGGGCGCGCGGAAGTCGTTCAGCGCCGCGATCGCCTGCTCCGGAGCCACCCGGCGGCCGAAGCCGAGCGAGACGACTTCCAGATGACCGTCGACCACCGGGACACGATTGGTGTGCGCGCTGGTGGTGATCGATGCCTCGACGATCGCGTCCTGCCTGATCGTGCCGAAGAGCTTCCGCGTCTCCTGCTCCATCTTCTCTTCCTCGCCGCCGATATGCGGGATCACGTTGCCGAGTGCATCGAGCGAGGCGACGCCGGGGTAGCCGGCGCCGCTCACCGCCTGCATCGTCGCGACGAAGATCTTCTCGATGCCGAAGGCGCGGTGCAGCGGCAGGATGCCGAGCACCAGCCCGGCGGTGGAGCAGTTGGGGTTGGCCACGATGCCGCCGGTCCAGCCGCGCTCGCGCTGCTGCCGCACCAGCAGGTCGAGGTGGTCCGCATTCACCTCGGGGATGAGCAACGGGACATCCGGCACCATCCGGTGGTTCTTGGTATTGGTCACCACGAAGACGCCGGCGCGGGCGAAGGCCTGCTCCACATCGCCGGCGATTTCCGCCTCTACTGCGGAAAAGGCGATGCGCCCCGGCAGCGGCGGGGCGCAGCGCCCGAGCGTCATGGCCGCGACGTGCTGCGGGATCGGCACATTCTCCCGCCACCGCACCAGGTCGCCATAGCGCTGGCCCGCGCTCTGCTCGGAGGCCGCGACCGCGGCGATCTCGAACCAGGGATGGTCGGCCAGCAGCCGGACGAACTTCTGGCCGACGGTGCCGGTCGCGCCAAGGATGCTGACGGGAATCTTGGAGGTCATGGGCCTGTCTCGTGGGGCGTGGTCGTCTGTCTTGCAGCCATCAGCCATCAGCATTCAGCGTTCAGCCGTCCGCCTACGGCCTGCCACCTGCCACCTGCCACCTGCCACCTGCTACCTGCCACCTGCTACGTGCCACCTGCTCCCTACTCCCTCCCAATCAGCTCCCGCGCCAGCTTCACGTACAATCGCACCCCTTCGAGCAGCTCCGCCTTCGCAATCCGTTCCCTGCTGGTATGGGCAACGCGTATCGTGCCTGGGCCGAGCTGGTAGCCTTCGCCCCAGCCGGTGAGGATCGACAGGTCGCTGGCATAGCTGACAACCGTCGTCGCCCATCCCGCCGGCGGTGCCGACAGGTTCTTGTAGCATGGCAGCTCGGTCGGAAAGGATACCGTCACCGCCGTGCCGGCGGCGGAAGTGACCGCGGCACGCAGTGCCCCGGTGGGTTCGACGGTGCGGAACAGCAGCTCGGCGCGGGCTGACGGGGCAAAGACGTTCGGCGCGACCCCCCCATGCACGATCCCGATATTCAGCGTGCCCGCTCCGAGCATCGGGTCGGTTGCCAGCGGGAGGCGCCGAATCCGCTCGAGCGCATCGAGCAGCGGGGTGATGGCCGAGTGCCCCTCCTCGGCATAGGCCGAATGGGCTGCACGCCCCGTGGCCTCGATCACCACCTTCAGTGTGCCCTTCTGACCGAGGCTGAGCTGGTTCTCGGTGGGCTCGCCGTTGATCAGGTAGCGGCCCTTGGGGCTCAGCGATGTCGCGAGGGCGGCCCCATCGGAGCCATTCTCCTCGCCCACGACGAACAGCAACCCTACTCGCCGCTCGCCCGAATCCGCGAGCTGCTCCGCGGCCGCGACCATCGCGGCGGCCAGGCCTTTCGCATCACAGCTGCCCCGGCCATGGATGTCGGTCTCATCTTCGTGGAGCGGCAGGTACGGCGGCACGCAGTCGAGGTGGGTGGAAAAGACCACGACCGGCGGTTCGCGCCAGGCATACAGGTTGTCCCGCCCCGGACTCACCGGCTGGCGGGTGACCCGATAGCCCAGCCGCTCGAGGAGGCCCGCCAGCAGGTCCACCGCCGGGCCTTCATGGCCCGTCGGGGTTTCGAGCGCGACCAGCGCGCGGGTGAGGTCGATCGGGTCGATCATCGTGGCGCTCTCGGTAGCGAATGCCGGCGGGCCTGGCGCCCGCCGATAAAAAACCCCGCCGGATCGTGCGGCGGGGTGTCTCAGTCAGCTCGGGAACAGGTGAGCGTCAGACTGGCCGACACGCGCCGCGCGTGGGCTGCTTCGTGATGCACGGCTTCAGGCCCATGGTGGGCGCGGCGAGAATCGACATGGCTGGGAAGGTAGAAAGGCGGCACAGCGGGGACAAGAGGCGGGCGGGTGCAGTAGGTGCCGGGGGGGCGCTTGACGGCCGTGGGCGCCATGTGGGAGGATTCAGGTGGCAGGTGGCAGGTGGCGGTCAGCATTCAGCAGTCAGCAGTCTCTCGCGGGCTGAGTGCAGATTGAGCGACGCTGAACGCTGACTGCTGATCGCTAAACGCTCCTCTCACACCCCGGCTCCCCATGCTCCGTCTCCCCCTCGCTCTCCTGCTCCTCTCCACCCCGCTGCTGGCGCAGGCTGGAGTCTACGAAAGCACCGGCAACGGCGAGCTCGTCACCGGTGACGGGATCGCCACACAGGAGATTGACCGGGTGCGCCTCACGCTGGATGCGGGCAACATGCTCACCCTCGAGGTGGGACACGGCCGGCAGGCCTGGAGCTTTGCGGGGACCTGGTCGGGGAATCCGGCAGACGGTCAGATCAACCTTCGGATCAACGATGCCTTTGGCCGCTCGGCCCGCGGCGGCGGTCGCGCCGACCTCCGGGGGACCTCGGCGATCGACCGGGTGAACTTCGAGGGATCCAATCGGGACGGGGACTTCACCCTCGCCTTCGGCGCGCGGGGTGGCGATGGCAAAGGCGTCACCACGAGCATCGACCTGAACATGGGTCAGTTCACCACGACTCGCGGTGGCGAAGGAACCATGACGCTTGGTGACGAAGGCGAACGGCTCAATCAGGGGCGCCTCAAGGTGCTGCGCAACGGCACGGCCCAGCTCCGGGTGTGGGGCAGGAGCCGGCATACCCTCACCGGGCGCTGGACCGGTTCGCTCACCAGCCCGAGCCTGACCGTCGAATTCGACGACTACGGCAACGATGACGCCGAGGTCAGCGGCTCGATCACCACCTCGCGCAAGAACGGGTGGGACAAGGTCGATCTCAGCGGCACCGTTCGGGGCGATCCATTCAGCCTCACCTTTGATGCCTCCGGGCTGCCGCTCGAGGGCACCGACGAGGACGCCACCGACGATGCGAGCTTCGGGAAGGCGCTGGAGAAGCTGGCGGTGACCATGATCGGGGAGGGCGACATCCGCGTCAACGGCCGGGCGACCGGTACGCTGGTCGCCGCGCGGGCCGAGCTCCGCCGGGATGGCCGAGCCACCCTGTCAATTCAGGGATCCGAGGAGCGCATTTCTCTGGGCGGGACCTGGACCCAGCGCGGCCTCAGCGCGACGATCGATCTGAAGATCACCGAGGGCTTCGGCAGGGGTGGCACGAGCGGGACGGGCACGCTGCTGTTGCGGGACGGCAAGAGCTTTACGCAGGCGGATCTCGCCGGACGGAGCGCGGCCGGCACCTGGGTGATCGCCTTCCGGGGGCGGAAGCCGGGGAAGCTGCCGTCGGATACCGCCGGGCAGTTGAATGCGCTGTCGGATTCGGCGAAGGGCACCGGCACGCTGGCGGTGACCGGCCAGCCGGCGCAGGTGGTAACCGGGGTCCGGGTGGAGCTGGCGGCGGATTTTTCGGCGATGATCGATGTCGCGGCACCGACGCCGGCGCGGTTTACCGGGAGCTGGTCCCGTACCGCGCAGCCCGGCCGGGTGGCGCTGGTCATCCGGGGCGGCACCATCAAGGCGGCGCGGGGCCGCGGGACAGTCGACCTCACCGCGGATCGTCATGTGGCGGCGGTGACCATCGAGGCGAGCGCGCTGCGCCTGCCGGTGAAGCTGACCTTTCGTGCGGGCCCGCCGCGCTAGGCGCCGCGCGCCTCGAGATCGCGCACCGCCTGCTGGCCCTCCTTCACATCCACCAGGTGCAGCAGGGCTCCTCCCACCACGAAGAACGCGATGATCGAGAGCAGGGCATTCCGGCTGGAGCCGGTGATGCCCAGCGTCGCCGCGAAGATCAGCGGGCCGAAGATCCCCGCGAACTTCTCCACCACGGCAAAGAAGCCGAAGAACTCCGCCGATTGCCGCTTCGGGATCATGCTGGCGAAGAGTGAGCGCGACAGCGCCTGGGTCCCGCCCTGGACCATGCCCACCAGGACAGCGAGCACCAGGAAGTGGGTCGCGGTGGTCATGTAGTAGCCCAGCACGCTGATCCCGCCGTAGGCCACCAGGCCGATGAAGATGGCACGCTTGGCCCCGATCCGTCCCGCCAGACTGCCGAACAGAAACGCGAAGGGAATGCCGACGAACTGCACCAGCAGGATCGAGGCGATCAGCGCGCTCCGCGGAATGCCGATCTCGGTGCCGTAGACCGCCGCCATCCGGATGATCGTGCCGATTCCGTCGTTGTAGATCAGGAACGCCACCAGCATGAGCAGCGCCTGGCGGTACTGTCCCAGGTGCCGCAGCGTGACGCCGAGGTTGCGAAAGGCCGCGATTACCGAAACCCGCGTCGCGGTGCCGTGGCGCGGCGGCTCCGGGACCCGGCGAAAGAAGGGGATCGAGAAGACCACCCACCAGATGGCGACGGAGAGGAAGGCCAGCCGCGTCGGCAGGGTGAGCTGCGATGCGCTGAGTCCCTCGCCGTGGGGCAGGCCGAACCATTCCGGCTTCTGGATCCAGGCCAGATTCAGCGCGAGCAGGATCCCGCCACCCACATAGCCAAGGGCATAGCCTGCGGTGGAGACGCGGTCGATCTCATCCTCGCGCGCGATGTGCGGCAGGAAGGCGTCGTAGAAGACGAAGCTGCCGTTGACGCCGATGTTGGCGAGGATGAAGAGCCCGGAGGCCAGAACCCAGTCGCCCCGTTCGATGAAGAACATCGCGCCGACCGCGACGACGCCCAGCGCCATGAAGGCGGCGAGGAACCGCTTCTTGGCCGCCGCCTGGTCCGCGATCGTGCCGAGCACGGGCGAGAGCAGCGCGATGAGGACCAGCCCGATCGTGGTCGCCACCGCGAGGCGATAGGTCGCTTCTGGCGGCGTCAGCGTCCCGGCCGCCACTTTCGAGTAGTAGATCGGGAACACCGCGGTGATGATCGTGGTGATCATCGCGGAGTTGGCCCAGTCGTACATCGCCCACGCGCGCAGCTCGGGGCGATGGAGGCCAAGCCGTTCAAGGATTGTCATCGGACCTGGAACGGAAGGGTGATGCTCCATGGCACCTCGGCGAACGGCGCCTCGATTCGGAGGCTGAGCCGGTCGCCGGCCGCCGGAGTGACGCCGAAATCCGCCGTCTGGCCCGGGCCGGTCATCAGCCACGCCCGGCGTTTGGCGGTCTGGGCGGGCGGGAGATCGGCGCCATCCCTCGCCAGCGGCCGCCAGGTGAGCACCGTGGTGTCGCGCCGGAGCGAATAGACGATCCGGTGATCCGGTTCGATGCTGATCAGGCGGAGGCGGTTCAGGCGGCCGGCCGAAAGGATGAGCGGGTCCGGGGTGGTCGAACCGTTCACCTGGGCGTGCACCGAATCCGGTACGCTCGACGGGCCGTTCCCGCCCACTACCACCAGGTGGTCGGTCGCCGGATCGAAGCGCTGCCCCGGTTCCAGCACCAGCAGGGGCCCGTACAGCCCGCGGGCGATCTGCTCGGTCTCCTCGAAGTGGGTGTGATAGATGAACGTGCCCGCGCGGGGCGGAGTGAACCGGGCGATGAACGAGTCGCCCGGCGCAATCGGGCGGAACAGCCGGGGACCGACGCCACTCAGGTCGGGCACCCCGTCGGCGAAGCTCTCCAGCTCGATGCCATGCCAATGCACCGCGGTCGGCCGCGCCAGGTGGTTGACCACGGTGATCGCAACCGGCGCTCCCCGGGTGAGCACCAGCATGGACCCTGGAATGTTCACCGAGTCCGGCGCGGGCGCGGCGCCCTGCTGCAGCACATAGCCGTAGCCCGCTCCGCCGCGCATCCGGCCGGAGCGCTGCTGCACCAGCAGTCTGAGTTGTCGTGCGGCTGGCGGATCCGCTGCCGGCTCGGGGCCGGTGGCGGTGATGCCGAGGACCAGGCCGGCCATCCGGTGATGCCCCATCGCGTCCGGCTGGCGGTCGAACGACACCTCCGGCGAAACGTGAAAAGCGAAATGGCAGTGAAAGACCCAGTTGCCGGGACGGGCCGCCGCCCAGCGCATCGCCATCGTCCCCCCGGGAAGCATCAACTCAGTGACTTCGAATGGCCGGTGACTCGGCGGAAAGAGGGTGTCGCCGTAGGCATCGCCCCGCCCATCCACCAGGAAGTAGGTCCCGTGCAGGTGCATGGGATGCGAACTGCTGCTGGGATTCACCACGCGCCAGTGCAGCGTATCGCCGACCGGCACCGAGAACCGCTCGGTGTGGGGCCACGCCAGGCCGTTGATGACCATCGTCTCACCGGTATCGGGCGGGCCTCCGAGCGAATCGAGGTTGGACCAGATGCCGAGCACGAACACGCGGTCGGGCGGCGTCGGGCCGGCGCTGTCCACGATGAAGGCGCCGTCCAGTTGGCTGTCCAGCCATTCCCGGTCACCGAGCGCCCGGTTGGTGGTACTGCCCCAATAGAAATAGGTCCCGGGGGCACCGGCGGAAAATCGGACGTCGGCCCTTCCGCGCGGGGCGACAATCAGCGAGTCCGACTCGGCGCAGGGCCGAGTGCACAGCCCGCGCAGGACCAGAGTGGAATCGGAGGTGGGGTTTGCGATTCGGAGGTGGATCTCCGTTCCGGTGGGCACCCGAATCAGCGGACCAGGCACGGTCGCCGGCTTGCCGCGCTCGGCCAGCACCTGGACCGGCAGGGCGGCTCCCCGCTCCCCCTCCGGTCGCCAGGTGACCTCACGCAGTTCAAGCTCGAGGGTCAGGACGCCGTCCTTGAGCTGTCCCGCCGCGTCCCGATTGTCGTTGGGTGCCGCCAGCTCGCTCGAGGACGGGCGCTGGCAGCCGGAGGCAAGCAGCAGGAGGATCGCCCAGCGATCGAACTGTGTCATGGCGGACCGATCGGATTGGAGCGTGCGCGCGTGCCTGCGGGCGGGACCGGGACGGCGGACTAGTGCTTTGCCGGCTTCAACAACGAAAGCCCGATCGTCCCGGACAGAATCATGATGATGATGCCGAGGGAGAGCAACGTCGGAAGATGGATCCAGTGGCCCAGCAGCATCTTGCCGCCGACGAACAGCAGAATCAGGGCGACACCCGGCTTGAGGTAATGGAACCGGTCGAGCGCGCCCGCCAGCACGAAGAACAGGGCCCGCAGTCCGAGGATCGCGAAGAGATTGGACGAGTAGACCACGAAGGGGTCGCGGGTGACGGCGAAGACCGCGGGAATGCTGTCCACCGCGAAGACGACGTCGCTCCACTCGACGACCAGCAGCACGAGGAAGAGCGGTGTCGCCATCCAGCCCTGCGTCAGGCCGCGGATGAAGAAATGATTGCCTTCGTATGCCGGTGTCACCGGCATGACGCGCCGGGCCAGGCGCACCAGCGGGTTCTTCTCCGGCTCGATCCGCTCCTCGCCGACCCGGATCATTTTCAGCGCGGTGAGGATCAGGACTCCGCCGAACACCCAGGTGATCCACTCGAACCGCTGCAGCAGTACCGCCCCCAGCCCGATCATCACGCCGCGCATGAGCATCGCTCCGAAGATGCCCCACTTGAGGACCCGGGGCTGCAATTCGGCGGGGACGGCGAAATACTGGAACACCAGCAGGAAGACGAAGAGATTGTCGACGCTGAGGGACAGTTCGATCAGGTACCCGGCGAAGTATTCCAGTGCGGTGGTCTGCCCTGCCTGCCACCAGAGGAACACGCCGAACAGCAGCGAGACCAGGACGATGCCGCCACTCCAGCGCAGCGCTTCCCGGGGGGAGAGGACATGCGACTTGCGATTGAGGACGCCGAGGTCGATGACCAGCAGCGTCCCCACGACGGCGAAGAACGTGAGCCAGATAGCCGGCTCGTGACTCGGCACTCAGCGCGCCGATGACATGGCTTCGAGCGCGGCGACGCGTTCTTCGGTCGGCGGATGGGTGCTGAACCACCGCATCATGCCCCCGCCCATCGCGGCGAGCGGGTTGACCTGGGCGAGTGGTGCCGCCGCGGGGGCCACGTTCATGGGGATCTGGTGCGCCGCATGGTCCAGCCGCCGCAGCGCGTTGGCCAGCGCGCGGGGCTTCCCGCAGATCTCCGCACCGACCCGGTCCGCCTCGAACTCGCGCTGCCGCGAGATCGCGAACTGGATCAGCATCGCCGCGACCGGGGCCATGATGACCATGGCGAGGTCCGCCAGCGGATGGCGATCTTCGCTGTCCCGGGACCCGCCGGCGAACATGAGCAGCCACGGGAGGTTGCCGATCATGCCGGCGATGCCCGCCGCGATCGTGGTGATGAGCATGTCCCGGTTCTTGATGTGGGCCAGCTCATGCGCGATGACGCCCTCGAGTTCCTCCTTGGGCATCGTGCGCAGCAGGCCCGTCGTGACTGCCACCACCGCCTTTGCCGGGCTGCGACCGGTCGCGAAGGCATTCGGCTGATCATGCGGCGCCACCGCGACCACCGGCATCGGCAGACCGGCCCGCTGCCGCAGCCGGTCAACCATGGCGTACAGTTCCGGGGCCTCCTCCGCCGTGACGATGCTGGCGCCGTACATCTTGAGCACCATCTTGTCGGAGAAGAAGTACATCACAAAGTTCATCCCCAGCCCGAGCATCGAACCGAGGATCAGTCCCTGGGTGCCTCCCATGAGCTGCCCCGCCGCCATCAGCAGGGCGATCATCCCGGCCATCAATACCGCGGTCTTCACGTTGTTCATCGCCGCCTCCCGTACAAGTCAAAGAGACCTTCAACGCTGTCCGGGCTGATCCAGGACAAGCCTGGAAGCACCAGTACAGGTTGAAGGTCTCGCTCTGCATGGTGGTCTCTGCCACCCGCCCGGCCGCACCGTGCCGGCCCGCTGGGCCGACAGTCTTGACGATGGGCCGTCCGCCTCGCGGCGGACAAGCTACTCCCCTTCACGACGGGGGAAGTCTAGGAGGCCCGGCGCGCGGCGTCAACGCCCGGGCGGTCGATCGACCTGATCGATTCCCTCTATAGGGTGTCCGGCACCGGGCCGGTGAGCACCCGCACCCGCAGGCCGCCGTTCCGGGTGGTGAGCACCTGGCGCAGGGAGAGCCCGGTGGATCGCTCCAGCGGCGTCTCTCCCAGGAGCAGCGTCACCTGCCAGCCCCGGAGGTGCGCGCGGGCGACTGAACCCAATCGGGCGTACAGGTTCCGCAGGTCCCGCGTGTCTCCGATCCGCACGCCGTATGGCGGGTTGGTCACCACGCTGCCTGTCGCGCCGGGCGGAGGTTCCAGTGCGGAGACCGCAGCCTCCCGCCACTCAATATCCGCGGCGACACCGGCCCGCGCCGCGTTGGACCGCGCCGCGACGATCGCCCCGGCATCCCGGTCCGCGCCGATGATCGCCGCCGGGGCGGCGGGGAGCATCCTGGCCCGTGCAGCGGCGCGCAGCGCCGCCATCGCTGTGGTGTCGAAGCCGGGCCACCGCTCGCAGGCAAAGGAGCGCTCGAGATTGGGGGCGATCCGGCGGGCGAGCAGTGCCGCTTCGATCGGGATCGTGCCGGCGCCGCAGAAGGGGTCGAGCAGCGGAGTCGCGGGATCCCAGCCACTGGCCGCAAGCAGCGCCGCGGCGAGCGTCTCGCGGAGTGGCGCCTTGGCAGTCGCGAGGCGCCATCCGCGCCGGTGCAGCAGCGCGCCGGAGCTGTCGCAACTGATGGTGCACTCATCGCGGTGGAATCGCACGACGATGAGCTGATGCGGGGTGTCGTCCGCACTCTCGGGCTCGCCTTCGGTCTCGCCGCCGGCGGCAGTCGTTTCGAGCCCGGTGCTGCTCCGGATCGCGTTGCCGATCCGTTCCGCCACCGCCTTCTGGTGATAGAGCCGGGACTTCTTGCAACTGACTCGCAGCACCACGGGGAGGCCGGCTGGCAGCCACTCGGCCCACGGCAGCAGGCCGGCCTTGCGCTCCAGTTCGCCGAGCGCGCGGGCCGCGAAATGGGCCCGCCGCACCAGGACCCGGGTGGCGATCCGGAGCTCGAGGTTGAGTCGTGCGACATCCGGCAGTGAAACGGTCGCGCTGCAGCCGCCGGGCTCCATCGCTGTGACCGTCACGCCGAGTCTGCCGAGTTCACCGGCCACCAGTCCTTCGAGACCGGGCGCGCAGACGACGTACAGGGTGAGTGGGGTCAGAATCCCGGCTCTGTCAGGTGCACCGGATCGTCCAGCACAAGCGCCATGGCGCTGCTGCCTGCAGGCGCCTCCGCCTGACCTTCGGGGATGATCAGCAGTGCGTTGGCCCGGGCCATCGAACTGAGGATGCCCGAGCCCTGCGGGCCGGTGAGCCGGGCTTCGAGGATACCGTCCTCTGCCGGTGTGACGATCACCCGCAGAAAGTGCTGCAGCCGGGGGCCGAGGCTGATCGCCTCGGCGACGCGCACCGGCACCGTCCGGCGAAACGGCCGGGTGTGCCCCGACATCTTCCGGATGGCGGGCCGCACGAAGAGCTCGAAGGTGACCATCGTGCTCACCGGGTTGCCGGGGAGTCCGACCCACGGCATCTCGCCGAGCAGCCCGAAACCCACCGGCGCGCCTGGTCGCATTCGCAACCGCCAGAACTTCAGCTCGGCGCCGAGCTCGCCGAGCACCTGGCGGATGTAGTCGTGCTCGCCGACGCTGATCCCCGCGCTGGTGATCAGCAGGTCGCACCCGGCGGCGCCGGCCAGGTGCGACCGCAGCGACTCCGGTGTGTCCCGCGCGATCCCCAGGCTGACCGGCTCGCCGCCGGCTCGGCGCACCAGCGCACTCAATGTATGCGTGTTCGAGCTGGCGATCTTGCGTCCGCTCAGGATCTCGTCGGGCTGGTCGATGTCCACGATCTCGTCGCCCCCACCGAGGATCGCGACGCGGGGGCGCCGGTAGATCAGCGGGTTGGCGACCGCGACCGAGGCGAGGACGCCTAACTGGGCTGGACCGAGCTCGGTGCCGGCCTCGAGGACCGTCGCGCCGCGACGCACATCCTCCCCGGCGCGGCGGACATTCACTCCGGCATCACGGTCCCGGAGGATCGTCACCACCGCGGCCCCCAGGTCGGTGTCCTCCTGCCGGATGACGCTGTCCGCGCCCTGGGGAACCGGGGCGCCGGTGAAGATGCGGGCGCAGGTTCCAGCGGTGAGGACGACGGTGGGAAAATGGCCGGCGGGGATCTGCTCGACGACCGTGAGGCGCCTGGGGCTGGCCTCGCTCGCGCC
>JAWXBX010000367.1:0-4039 GCA_034440415.1 Gemmatimonadota bacterium
AGGTCAACCCGATTCTCGATGATCGCAACCGCTCGGCGGAATTCGCCGTGGAGCTGATCGAGTCGGCGTTCGGGAAGCGGATACTGTAGCTGCCACTAGCCGTTGGCCACTGGTGAACTGCTGCCACCAGACAGCTGGCCGCGTCTACCGCCCATCGCCGTTCTGTTCCCGTATGGAGCTCCCGCCGTGATCGCACTCCGCCCCGTCACCCTCGAACGCTACGGTATCCGGCTCGAGCCGCTGGTGTCGGAGCATCATGACGGACTTGTCGTCGCGGCGATGGATGGCCGGTTGTGGGAGCTCTGGTTTACCTCGGTGCCCCCGGCCAGCCAGACGGCGGAGTACATCGCGGCGGCGCTTGCGGGACAGGGAGCCGGTCACATGCTGCCCTGGGCGGTGCGGGAGCTGGCCACCGGCGCGATCATCGGTTCTACGCGGTATCACGACATCGTGACCACGGCCGACCGGGTGGAGATCGGCTACACCTGGTACGCCGCCAGCCGGCAGCGGAGTCATGTCAACACCGCCTGCAAGCTCGCGCTCCTCGAGCATGCCTTCGACAACGTCGGCTGCAAGGTGGTTGGCTTCAAGACCGACAACTTCAACTTCCGCTCCCAGCGGGCGATCGAGGCGCTGGGCGCCAGGAAGGACGGCGTGATCCGCCATCATCATGCCCGCCCCGACGGCACCGTGCGCGACACCGTTGTCTACAGCATCCTCGCCACCGAATGGCCCGACGTGCGGCGGCATCTCGAGGGAAGGTTCATTCGGCATGCGTCGAGTGCCGGTGAGTAGGCACTGGGGCCAGCTGGCGGCCATTCCAACCGCCCAACCGCCCAACCGCCTAATCGCCCAATCGCCTAACCGCCTAACCGCCCTCTCCCATGCCCGACCTCCTCGCCCAGTTCGGCCCGATCGACATCTATCTCTTTGACCAGCTCCTGCGCGGGCGCATCACGCCGGGGATGCGTGTGCTTGACGCCGGTTCGGGCGGCGGCCGGAACCTCGTCTACCTGCTCCAGGCCGGGTATGAGGTCTTCGCCGCGGACGCAGACGCCGAGGGGATCGCGGCCGTGGGCGACATGGCACAGGCCTTGGCACCGCACCTGCCCGCGGCCAACTTTCGCACCGAGCCGGTTGAGGCGATGTCGTTCGCGGCCGGATCCGTCGATGTCGTGCTCAGCGTTGCCGTGCTGCACTTTTCCCGGGATGATCGGCATTTCGACGCCATGCTCCAGCGGATGTGGCGGGTCCTGACCCCGGGCGGGCTGCTCTTCTGCCGGCTCGCCTCGTCGATCGGGATTGAGGATCAGGTGACGTTCCTCGAGGGTCGGTGGCACCTCCTGCCCGATGGTTCCGAGCGCTTCCTGGTGGACGAAGCGATGCTGCTGGACCGGACCCAGCATCTCGGTGCTGAGCTCCTCGATCCGATCAAGACCACGATCGTGCAGGGAAGGCGTTCCATGACCACATGGGTAGTCCGAAAGCCCGCCTGATCCGGGCGCCTGACCATGCCGCCATCACCCGCCCCTCGCAGCTTCAAGACCGCCGCCACCTTCCGCACCTGGCTGGCCAAGCATCACGCCTCGAAGACGGAGCTCTGGCTCCGGCTCTTCAAGAAGCATGCGGCCGCGCGGGGCATGACCTACCCGCAGGCGCTGGAGGAGGCGCTCTGTTACGGCTGGATCGACGGAGTCGTTGCTGCGCTGGACGACGTCAGCTATGCCCAGCGCTTCACGCCGCGAAAGCCGAGGAGCATCTGGAGCAACGTGAATGTCGCCAAGGTGGAAGCGCTGATCGTGGCTGGCCGGATGACGCCGCCTGGGATGGCCGCCTATGCCGCGCGCGATCCGGCGCGGACCGGGATCTACTCGTTCGAGAAGGAGGCCGCGGCACTCACCCCGGCGTACCAGAAACAGTTCCGTGCCGCGAAAGCTGCCTGGGCCTGGTTCGAATCACAGCCGCCGGGATACAAGCGGCTGATGACGTATCGGGTGATGCGCGCAAAGCGTGAGGAGACCCGGCTCCGGCGGCTCGAGCAGTTGATCGCCGCATCCGCGAAGCGCATCAGGCTGTGAGGCAGCTCCCACGCGAGATCCCCTGCTCACGGTTCCTGATCCACTCGGCCCGTGGTCAGGAAGCGGGCGAGGATACCCGTTGCCCAGGCGTCGCGCATGATCACATGATGGCCCAGCCCTTGCAACCTGCGGCACCTCGAGTCCACGCGCCGGCGCTAGGACCCGGAAGCGCGCCGCCCGACTGCCCCAGCCATGGACCAGCAGCGCCGTCGGTCCCTCGTCTGGAAGGCGGCGCGCAGGGCGAGCAGCTGCATGTGCTTCCGCAGACTCGCCACCTCAGAACGTGCTGTCGACGACGACTGATTCGGCGGGCGCGGTCTCGATGGCTGGCGGCGCCGAGTCGGTTGCCTCAGGGGGAAGCGGCGCACTCGGCGTGCTGTCCGCATCCTGCGTCTCCTCCTCCGTCCTTGGCACTTCGACCACCTCGCCCCGCATCCGCCGCAGGATGAGGTTCTGCCGCCAGCGCATCCGGCCGGGACGGAGACCAGGATTCGAGCGAAGGGGGAATGGCAGTGAACCCGCCAGCGCCGCCGCCTGTTCCCGCGTCAGGCTGCGGGCGCTGCGGTGGAAGTACTGCTGGCTGGCCGCCTCGACCCCCCAGATGCCGTCGCCCAGCTCGACCACATTGAGGTAGAGCTCCATGATCCGGGGTTTGCCTAACGCAAATTCGAGGCGCCAGGTGATCACCGCCTCCTTGACCTTGCGGAGCGGATTCCTGGAGGCGGAGAGATAGAGGTTCTTGGCGAGCTGCTGCGAGATGGTGCTGGCACCGCGAAGCTTGGCGCGCTTCTCCCAGGCGTGGGGCAGCACCGCAAGCAGCTCCTGCCGGTCACGGGCGGAGCGGAGGTCGAGTGCCGCTCGACGATACCCCAGCGCCCGGGCCAGCGAGAGGTAGTCGAAACCGCCGTGGGTGAGGAAGAGGTTGTCCTCCCCGATGATCACCGCCTGCTGCATCACGCCGGCGATGGAGTCGAGCGGTACGGGGCGGTACCGGATGGCTGCTGCGGTCGCCCGTCCGCCCTTCTGCCCGTCCGTCCTTCTGCCCGTCGGATCGTCCGACCGCATCGCCATGAATGCGGTTCTGGCCGGCCAATGGGTGCGATACCAGCTGGGTGGGGGCCAGACGGCGAAGAGCCAGAGGACAAAGGCGCCAGCGAGACCGCCGACGACAAGGAGCGCCCGCCGCATCGATCAGCGGAGCAGCGTCATCACGAGGAGGGAAGACTCCCGGGCGGTCACCTGCTGTCCGATAGCCGGGAGGACGACCGTGACGTCAGTGACGCGCCGGCCCTCCGCCCGCAGCACTCGTGCGTCCGGACCCAGCACGTAGCTCAGGCTGTCGACGCCCGAGCCGGTGACGGTGATTGGCTGCCCGAACTGGGTGCCCTGCCCCGACGCGGTCCGGTTGCGGATTACCTCGATGAACAGCGCGCCCGCGGGCGACGGCAGCGCCTCGGCCCGTCCCGTGACCAGGGCTTGTTCGATCGCTTCGAATGCGCTGACCCGGACCGGCCCGACCGTCGAGTCAGTCCATGAGGCATCCGGGACGGCTCCCGTCAGCGGAAGCGATGGGAACAGCAGCGCGAGTTGGTCCCGCACCTGGTCGCCCACCAGTGAGCGGGAGCCGCTGGTGAAGTTCTGCGCCCGTCCGTTCGGTAGCCGGAGTGCCGTCCACCGCACCCCCCGGGCGCTGTCGAGCGCAGCGGACGGCAGTCCCTGCACGCTGTCGGCCCGAACCGAATCGACCTGTGCGGTGAGGCGCGTCCCCGAGTCGGCCGCGATCCAGGTGAGCGTCACGTACGCCGTCCGCCCCAGCACCGTCGTCTCCGATTCCCCGCTCGGCATCAGCGCCACCACCGAGTCACGGCGCAGCAGCGCGTAGCGCTGGAGGCCGGCACCACTCAGCGGGTAGCGGATAGGACTGGTGCGGGCCGGTTCCATGGGGACCGGATCCATGGTGG
>JAWXBX010000368.1:0-8085 GCA_034440415.1 Gemmatimonadota bacterium
CTAGTGGCAGCTACAGTATCCGCTTCCCGAACGCCGACTCGATCAGCTCCACGGCGAATTCCGCCGAGCGGTTGCGATCATCGAGAATCGGGTTGACCTCGACCAGCTCGAGGGAGGCCATGGCCCCGGAGTCGTGCAGGAACTCCATGATGAACTGCGCCTCACGATAATCAAGGCCGCCCTTCACCGGCGTGCCAACACCAGGCGCAATGCCCGGATCCACCGAGTCGAGATCGAAGCTCACGTGCACCAGGTCGGTGCCCTCGGTGACATTCGCCAGCGCCTCGCCCATCACCTGGTGGATGCCGTGGCGATCGATGTCGACCATGGTATAGACGTGAACGCCGAGGTTCCGGAGGTGAGTGCGTTCGCCCTCATCGACGCTGCGGATGCCGACCAGCGCGACATGGCCCGGCTCCACCTTCCGGAAGCGGCCCCCGATGGTGCCTAACTCGGCGGGGCCGAGGCCGAGCAGGGCGGCGAGGGGCATGCCGTGAATGTTGCCGGAGGGGGACGTCTTCGGGGTGTTGATGTCGCTGTGCGCGTCGACCCAGAGCAGGCCGACTTTCCGGCCCATCGGCCGGCCATACGCGGCGATGCCCGACACGGTGCCGACGGCGATCGAATGATCGCCGCCCAGCACGAGCGGGAAATGCCGGCGGCGGAGCACCGCCTCCACCTTGGCCGCCAAAATCCGGTTGGCCCGGGTGATTTCGGTGAGGTACCGGGCCCGGAGCTTCCCGACCCTGAGCGCCTCCATGTTGCCGATTTCAAGATCGCCGTCATCGATGACCCGGTAGCCCAGCTCCCGCAGCCGCGGCTGCAGCCCGGCGATGCGGATGGCCGACGGGCCCATGTCCACGCCGCGGCGCCCGGAGCCGAGGTCCATGGGAACGCCGATGACGTGGATCGGTTTGCGGCGGGGATTGGGCATGGATCACGGGGTCGGGTAGGGCGGACCCATGGGTCCGCCCATCGTACAACATGCGGAGCCCGGTAGGGGCGGACCCATGGGTCCGCCCTACCCGGGCAATTTCAGTCCACCAGACGCAACGGCATGACCAGCGTCAGGTACGCCGCCGGATCGTTCCAGCCCACCGGCTCGCAGGTCGCCGCCCGCTCCGGACCCTTGAACGTCATCCGGACTTCATCGGTCGGCATGTACTTCATGATTTCGAGCAGATACGCCGCGTTGAAACCGATGTCGAGCTGATCGCCCTCGTAGCTGACGGCGAACTCCTCCTGCGCTTCTCCCAGGTCCGGGGTCTGGACCGAGAGCTTGCAGGTGCCGTTGGTCAGTCCCATGCGGATCCGGTGGGTCTGATCGCTGGCCACGATGCTCATGCGCCGGAGTGACGCCGCGAGCGTCGCCCTGTCGGCCGTCATCGTCTTGTCGTTCTCGCGCGGGATGACCTGCTCGTAGTTCGGGTATGGGCCTTCGATCAGCCGGGTGTAGACCTGGGTCGTCGCCGAGCGGAATCCGAGATGGTTGTCGCTCTTGGCGATCTCGAGCTCGTCGGTTTCGTTAAACAACCGCCGGATCTGATCCAGTGCCTTGGGTGGAATGATCAGGTCGGCCTGTCCCTTGCCGATGCCGGCGGTGACAGGCACATCCATCCGGGCAAGACGATGTCCATTGGTCGCGACCATCCGCATCCGCTCGGGGCGCAGCTCCCACAGGACACCATTGAGAATCGGACGGCTCTCCTCGGTGCTCGCCGCAAAGGCGACGTGCGACACCAGCTTCTGGACATCGCCGGCCCTGGACTGCCACGCTCCGTCGAACTTCACGGCGGGGAATGCGGGAAACTCGTCGCGCGAGAGGCCGAGGAGCTTGAACTTGGCCCGGCCGCACTCGATCGTCGCCCGCTGCTCGCCCGAGCTGGTGAGGCGGATGGATGCCGTCGGCATCTCGCGCACCAGATCGGAGAGCTTCTTGGCCGGGAGGGTGATGGCGCCTTCCTGGTCGATCGACGCCGGCACCATGGTACTCACGGCGATGTCGAGGTCGGTACCCGACAGCCGGAGACCATCACTGGTGGCCTCGAGCAGCACATTCGAGAGGACCGGGAGCGTGGTCTTGCTGGGAATAGCCGCGGCAACCGCCTGCAGGCCTTCCTGGAATTGCTCCCGCGTGATCGTCAACTTCATCCGGTGCCTCGGGGATGCAAGAAAGAGCTACTAATACCTGTTATATGTAACCTAGTAGCAGTAGTAGGCTCTCTGGATATGTGGACCATCTCGCCAACCTCGTTCGCCACGGCCAGTTGCGCCGTTCGCGTCTGTGGACCCGCTGTGGAGCGGGGGGAAGCTCTGTGTGGAACCCGACCAGTTGTACGCCCAGTGCACATCACCCACATGCGCCGTGGAGAACTATTGTGCAACCAGTTCCGAGCGCGCGCTTTCGATGCGATCACGGAAGGTGCGGTCGCGCGACATCTGCCGCTGGACCTTGTCCACGCTGTGAATCACGGTCGAGTGGTCCCGCCCGCCGAACGCCTGCCCGATCTCGATCAGCTGCATTTGCAGGAGGTCGCGGGCGAGGTACATGGCGATCTGGCGCGGCACGACGAGCGTCTTGATCCGGGCCTTGGAGCGGAGCTGCTCCGAGGTCACCCCCCACCGCCGCGCCACGACATCCTGGATCCGGTCGATGCTCGGCATGGTCTTGGGGCTGGAGGCGGAATCCTCGCCCGGACGGATCTTGTCGGCCAGGGCTTCGCGGGCCAGCTCGATCGACACCTCGCGGTGCTTGAGCGAGGCATAGAGCAGCAACTTGATGATGCAGCCCTCCAGCTCGCGCACATTCGAACGCACGTGCTCGGCGATAAACTGCAGCACGTCGTCCGGAATCGTCATCTCGAGGTGGTCCTGCTCCTGCTTCTTGCGCAAGATCGCGATCCGGTGCTCCAGGTCCGGCTGGCCGATGTCGGCCACCATGCCCCACTCGAACCGGCTGATCAGCCGCGCCTCCAGCCCGGGAATTTCCTTGGGCGGACGGTCCGAGGTCAGTACGATCTGTTTGCCGCCCTCGTACAGCGCGTTAAAGGTATGGAAGAACTCCTCCTGGGTGGCCTCCTTGCCTTCCAGGAAGTGCACGTCGTCCACCAGGAAGAGGTCGATATCGTGGCGGTAGCGCTTGCGCAGATCGGGCATCGTGCGCCGGCTGATCCCCTCGATCACCTCGTTGATGAACTGCTCGGCGCTCACGTACAGCACCCGGGTCTCGGGGTGGCGCCGCAGCATCGCATGGGCGATCGCCTGCATCAGGTGGGTCTTGCCCAGTCCGGTGGCGCCGTAGATGAACAGCGGGTTGTAGGTCTTGCCGGGCGCTTCCACGGAGGCGCTGGCCGCCGCCGCCGCGAGCTGGTTCGACTTGCCGATCACGAACGACTCGAAGCTGTAGCGGTCGTTGAGCGGCTGCGCGCTCGGATTCTGCGTCGCCATGGCGACCGGCACCGGCGGCGTGACGAAGAAATCCATCTGCGGACGCCGCTGCCGGTCTTCCTGCACCCGGAACGTGATATTGATGGGACGCCCGAGCACCCCTTCCGCCAGGCGGGAGAGGAGGGTGGCGTGATTGGTCTCGTTCCACTTGGCGGCAAACTCATCCGGCGCGGCGACGATCAGGCGATCGTCTTCCAGCGCGACCGCTTCGGTCGGTTCGAGCCAGGCACGGACAACCTTGTCTGGAAGCTGACGGGTGGCCTCGTCGAGGATCCGCTTCCAGAGGTCTTTCGCTGACTGCTGCTGCATTCTGCTCAGGGAGGGGTGAGGCGTTTGCAAGGGCAGCCGATTGTAGGTCCCGGATGTGGAAAAGTCAACCTTGACCGAGGCGGGGGGTTCCGGGTACTTTTGCGGGCTCATTTTGAGGGAATTGACTGATGAATCCGTCCTATCGTCCGCGCAACAAGCGCCGCTCGTCCAAGCATGGCTTCCGGGAGCGGATGTCCGACCGCTGGGGTCGGGCGACATTGTCGCGCCGTCGCAAGAAGGGTCGCAAGCAGCTGACCGTGTCGCTGGGCTCCAAGCACGGGAGCAGCTGACGGGGGAGCGACTGCTGCCGTCGCACCGGCTGGCGGGCAACGCGGATCGTCTCCGCTGCCTGACCAAGGGGCGGCGCCGACGGTCGCGGGTTCTCGAGTGCATCTGGATCGACAACATGGCGGGTCACCCACGGATGGGACTGATTGTTCCGAAGTTCCAGTCCAACGCGGTGGCCCGTAATCGTTTGCGGCGACGGTTGAGTGAGATCTGGCGACGGGACATCCGGACCCTGCAGGGGCACTGCGACCTGCTCATCCGCATCCGCAAGGAAGCGTATGGGGCGACCTTCGCTCAGCTCCAAGCCGAACTTTCTGGCCTGGCCCAGGGGATCTTCGAAGCGGGAACGGGGAGTGCATGACTGAACCCGCGCCCGGCCCGACGACCCCGTTCGCCGATGCCACCCGTTCCCCGTTCCCCATTCCCCGTTCCCCATGGGGGTGGATCCAGGTGCCGTTGACCTGGGCGCTCATCCTCCTGGTCCGATTCTACCAGAAGTTCCTCTCACCAGGGCTTCCGCCGAGCTGCCGGTTCGCGCCGAGCTGCTCGCAGTACACCCTGGAGGCGCTGCAGCAGTACGGAGCGCTTCGCGGAATCTGGCTGGGCGCCCGCAGGCTGGCGCGCTGCCATCCCTGGCATCCGGGCGGCTACGACCCGGTTCCCTAAGACCACTCGACAACACTCGACATGGATCGACGCGTACTCTGGGCCGTTGTGCTGATGATGCTCATCGCACTGGTGCCCACCATTCTGCTGAAGCCGAAAACGGACGGACGGGCGGACAGCACCCGGACCGTGATCCCCTCGCCGGCGCCGACCGCGAGCGTCCCGCTCGAGGCCAGTGGTTCACTCCGCGCGGCCGCTCCGGGCTCGGGTGCGACCCCGACCGCGCAGCCCGAGGAGGTGATCACCGTCGCCTCCACGCTCTACCGCTACGAGCTCTCCACCCGGGGCGGCGCGATCACCAAGGCGACGATTCTCAACTACAAGGACCTGAGTCCGCAGGCGCGGGGCCAGCTGGCCCAGCTGATCCCCGATGGCGGACGACTGCACCGCCTCGCCGTCAGCGTCGGCAACGACACGCTCTCGCTGGCCAACTGGGATTTCGTTCCGGTGGAGCGGCACCTCACCGGTCGGGAGGGCGCCCGGGAGCTGATGGTGCAGCAGGTGGACTCCCTCGAGCTCACCGCGCGCCAGGGCGATGTCACGATCGCGCTGACGTACCGGTTCCTCCCCGACGACTACACGATCGGTGTGACCGGGCGGATCACGGGGCTTGGTCCGGTCGGCGGCCATCTGCTGGTGGACATGGGGCAGGGCTTGAGGCAGACCGAGGCCGACTCGAACGCCAATCACTACGACTTCGGCGTCGTGACCAAGACCGACGAGTCGTCGCTGATCCGCTTCAGCAAGCTCGAGGCGGGTGAGGTGCGGACGCTGGAAGGGCCGTTCGAGTGGGCCGCGGTGAAGGCGAAATATTTTGTGGCGGCGCTGCTGTCAGTGGATTCCAGCAACACACCGGTGAGCGGGGTGATGCTCCGCGCCCGGCCCGATCAGGCGACGGTCAAGGCGGTGGCGGCCACGTTTGCGCTGCCGGTGCCGGCGTCGGGCGCGTTCAACTACCGGCTGTATATCGGTCCCATGGAGTATCCCCGGCTGCACGCCATCGGGCACGACTTCTACGACATCAATCCGTACGGCTGGCCCGGCTTCCGCACCATGATCCGCCCGGTGGCGGTCGGGGCGCGGACCCTGCTGGTGTGGATGCACACCCACCTGAACCTCGCCTACGGCGTGGTGCTGATCATCTTCGGTATCCTGATCCGGGTCATTCTCTGGCCGCTCAATCAGCGCGGCATGCGGGCCAGCATGAAGATGCAGGCACTGCAGCCGGAGATGCAGAAGCTGCAGGACAAGCACAAGGACGATCCCAGCAAGCTGCAGCAGGAGGTGATGGGGCTGTACAAGCGGGAAGGGGTGAATCCCTTCAGCGGCTGCTGGCCGCTCCTGCTGCCGTGGCCGGTGATGCTGGCGCTGTTCTTCGTGCTGGCCAACTCGATCGAGCTGCGGGGCCAGGCCTTCCTCTGGCTGCCGGACCTCTCGCTCAAGGATCCGCTGTACATTATTCCGGTGCTGATGGGGGCGTCGATGTTCGCGGTCACCAAGGTCGGCATGAAGGGGATGCCGTCCAACCCGCAGTCGAAGATGATGCTCTACTTTCTGCCGGTCATGATGACGGTGATGTTCCTGACTTTTGCCTCGGGGCTTAACCTCTACTACTTCATCCAGAACGTGGTCAGCGTGCCGCAGCAGTGGTGGCTGGCCAAGGAGCGGATGAAGATGCAGCCGGTGCCGGCGGTGGTGGTGAGTACGAAGGGGAATCCGAAAAAGAAATAGGTGGCAGGTGGCAGGTGGCACAACAGCCTGCGGACTGCCACCTGCGCCCTGTCACCTGCCACCTTCCGTGCTCACCGACCCCATCGTCGCCCTCGCCACGCCCCCCGGTCGTTCCGCCGTCGCTGTGATACGGCTGAGCGGTCAGGGGGCGTTCGACATTGCGGCCCGGGTCATTCCCTCCTTTCGCCGCGATCCTCCCCGGGATGCGCGCCTCGCCACCTTCCGCTCCCTGAACGGCGCGGTGCTCGATCGCGGGCTCTATCTCGTCTTTCCGGGACCGCGGAGCGAGACCGGCGAGGACATGGTGGAGCTGCACAGCCACGGTGGGCTGGTCGTCCCGGTGCAGCTCCTCGCGGCACTTGAGGCGGCGGGAGCGCGGCCGGCGCATCCCGGGGAATTCACCCGACGCGCGCTGATGAATGGCAAGCTGGATCTGCTGCAGGCGGAGGCGCTGGCCGATCTGGTCGACGCCGAAGCCCCGGCTCAGGCGCGGATCGCCGTCGATCAGCTCGAGGGAGGACTCTCGCGCCGGATCGCGGAGCTCAGGGAATCGCTGATCAACCTGCTGGCGCTGCTGGCCTACGAGGTGGACTTCCCCGACGAGGATGACGGTCCGCTCCCGCAGGCTCGGCTGGAGGCGGAGCGGGTCAAGGTCGCGGCGCAGGTGACCGCGCTGCTCGCGACCGCGCCGCTGGCGGAGCGGGTGCGGAGCGGGGCGCTCGTCGTCCTCGCCGGTCCGCACAATGCCGGCAAGTCCTCGCTCTTCAACGCGCTGCTGGGCCGGGAGCGGGCGCTGGTGACGGAGCTGCCGGGTACCACCCGTGACGCGATCGAAGCGATGGTGGATTTTTGCGGCTGGCCGGTGCGGCTGGTGGATACGGCGGGCATCGGGGCGAGCACCGATCGGCTGGACCAGATGGGCCAGGAGGTCAGCCGGCGGTACATGGCGGCGGCGGATCTGGTGATCGTATGTGAAGAGGGCGATGGGCGGTGGGCGGTGGGCGGAACCGCCTTCGCCCAGGGCCTACCGCCTACCGCCATCTTGTCGATCGCGACCAAAGCGGACCTCCACCCCCCGCCTGCCGACAGGCTCGCCGTCTCCGTCGTCACAGGCCAGGGCCTCGACCGGCTGCGTCAGGAGATCGCCCGCCGGCTTTTCTCCACTGGTGTCGCGCTCGCCGACCTTGGGCCCGCGCTCACCCGCGCCCGGCATCGTGAGGCGCTCGCGGGGGCTGATGCCGCGCTTCGCGACGCGATCCCCCACTTCGCCCCCGGGGGCGACGCCGTCCTCGCCGCGCATGAGGTGCAGGAGGCGGTGCGGGCGCTGGACACGCTGGTGGGGAGCGTGGATATAGAGGAAGTCTTGGACAGGCTGTTCGCCAGTTTCTGCGTTGGAAAGTGAGGAGTGAGAAGTGAGGAGGAACTGCCTTTCCGCCTTACTTCTCACTTCTCACCCTTACACCACTCTCCTCTGACGCCAATGCATCTCTCCTCCCTCCACATCTACCCCATCAAGTCCTGCGGCGGCATTTCGCTCACGGAGAGCGGGGTCGATGTCTTCGGGCTGCGGTACGACCGGCGCTTCATGGTCGTCACGCCCAAGGGTGAGTTCATCACCCAGCGGGAGTGCGCCGCGCTGGCGAC